>NZ_JBSXOE010000038.1:0-275882 GCF_056859295.1 Roseovarius sp. B-10
CGCGGCCTTCGCCACGTTGGCCGCGGTCTATGGCGCACGGATCGGTTTGTCGCTTGGCGAGATTGCGCTTTTCGCCAGCATCCCGATTCTGGCGGGAGCAGCGAGTCAAATTCCTGTCGGGATTGTCTCTGACCGGCTGGATCGCAGAAAGGTGCTGGTTGCGGTTACGGTTCTTGCCATGCTGGCCGATGCACTGTTCTTGTTCACTGGCCTCACTCAAGCGCTGGCCGTGCTGGTCCTGTCGGCATTCTTTGGTGCGACGGTCTTTGCCATGTATCCGGTAATCGTCGCTCATGCGAGCGACCACGCAGAGCCAGGGTCGTTCATTCAGGTCAGCGGGGGTCTCCTACTCGTCTTCGGCATTGGATCCATCGTCGGCCCGACGGTTGCCGGCTTTGCGATGATGGCCTTCGGGGCCTCCTCGCTCTTCGCCGTGACCGGAATGGCACACATGCTCCTTCTCCTGTTTGCCCTTGTCAGGCTTCGGATCGCGCCTGCCGTGGCTGCTGTGGACAAGGTCGCCTTCCAGTCAAAGCCGCTCGCGCGATCCTCGACGCCCGAGACTGCCGCGCTCGCCGCAGGCGAAACGGAGACCGACGCGCATCCACCTCAAATGCCGAAGGCTGATCATGGCTCGATCACCAGTCGCAAAGAATAGCTCGGATCCTGACATGCATCGCTCCATCGCTTGGGAGTTGCCCAGAGGGCCTGCTGCCGGCCACGCACGGCGGCCCCATCTCTTGGGTTGGATGGAACAGGTACACGTTGACCAGGCTTTCCAGGAAGGTGGATGTACTGACGCTTGCGAAGATCAGTGGTCACGGGGATCTGCGCATTCTTTCGAATACTTACTGCCGTGAAACCGCGGGAGACATCGCCAAACGACTGGATGGCTGATCACAGCGAAATCTTACGTGCACGCCCTGGTTCACGACTCACCGCCTTCTTCTGCATGTCCTCTGGGTATCACGCCGCGTAGCGGACCAGGACGAGGGGGTGATCTCTGAGCCGAGATAACTGCTTGATGGTTTTGCGGAGTGCCAACTGGCCATTTGCTCCCGATTTCCCGGTTTCAAGGCCGCCTTGTCGGCCGGTCGGCGGATTCCGGACAGAGTCTGCCTCATGCCAGCAGTGTTGGATGTCACTGAGAACTGACCCAGCATTGTCACCGAGATCTGACCCGCCCGGTCGTTATGTTTGCTAATTCATGATGGCGTCATGGGGAGAGGATCGCGCCACGCCATCCCCGGTTGCAGGATGTCCTAAGTGGATGGGTGGTGGCTATGGTGGGGGCCCCGAGCATACGGCAGGGCACCGCGCGCATCCTTGGAGGGCCAGCGTATGGCGGCAGGGGCTGCCCGCTTGGTCGGGGCGGCGTGAGGAAGCGGGTCGGCGTGAGCGCCCCGCAGACGCGCGCTGACGTGCTCTGGGGACGATGACCCAAAATCGCGCCGCACGTGCTCAGCGGGCGATTCTCGTGCTCTATGGTGGTGCTCAGTGGCCACTTCACCCACAAGGCCCCGAAGTGATGACACTGCTTTCAGCCGGCGCATCAACTCTATGCCGCGGACGAAACAGATCGACGCGCGGTCTTTGGTGCGCGGGATAGATCAGCATGAACAGCCGCGCGGACCATACCCGCCCCAAACCCGGGCTGCCCGAGCAGGTCTTAGCAAGCACCCACCGAGGTATCGTCTGACTTCTCCGCCTCTGCCTGTTCCGCGGCCCAGGCAGCTGCGTCCTCAACCGCCACGACGGATGCCGTGGGCACGAGGTTCACATAGGCGTCGGTCTCCGATGCCGGGAGCGCTTCTCTCTGGCTCATGCGATAAAATGCATAGAGCGTGATCGTTGCGAACGTGCCGCCAAGCACGATCCAGAACGCGAACGGGCCGAGCGCATCCATCGCAAAGCCCATGCCGAGCGGGCCGACGATGGCCCCGAGCCCGAAGGTAAAGACGAGACCGCCCGAGATCGCCGGCATGTCCTCCGCGGGCACGTTGTCGTTGGTATAAGCCAGCAGCAGCGCGTAGAGCGGTGTGGTCGTGCCGCCGGCGAAGAAGGCCGCCCCCATCAGCGGCACCAGCGGATCGGGAAAGAGCCAGGCGGGCGGGCTCTGCGCCAGCCAGCCCAGCCCGCAGGACACCGCGCCGAGAAGCGCTGCGCCGCATATGACCTTGCGCCGATCGAGCCGATCAGACAGCCAGCCAATGGGCACCTGCAGCAGCAAGGCTCCGCCGAAGAGCATCGCCACGAAGAGCGCGATCTGGTTTGCACTCAGGCCGATCTCCGTGCCGAAAACCGCCCCCATGCCTGACTGGCTCGCATAGATGCTGCCCAGCAGGAAGATGCCGATCGTGCCCAGCGGCGAGGCGGTGAAGAGATCCTTGAGACCGCCGGGCTTGGCCAGCTGCACAGGGGGCGCGGGCTGAACCGAGAGCAGGATTGGCGCAAAAGAGATCGAAACCAGGATCGAGGCCCCGATGAAAAGCGCCGCGTTGGCCGCGTCACCGAGTGTGAGCAGGCCCTGGGCCCCGATGATGCCCAGCGTCTGGGCGATCATGTAGACGGAGAGCATCTTGCCGCGGTTCTCGTTGGTCGTTGCATTGTTGAGCCAGCTTTCTGCCACGACGTAGATGCCCGACATGCAAAACCCGATGATGATGCGCAGCACGGTCCAGGACCACGGCTCTGCCCAGAGCGTGAAAGCAATGAGGGCCGCGGACATGAAGCTGCCGAGCGCAGCGAAGACCCGCACATGTCCCACGCGTTGGATCAGCACAGGGGTGAACCGCGCGCCCGACAAAAAACCCAGGAAGTAGCCCGAGGTCACGATCGACAGCTCGGCAGCGGAGAACCCCTCGATGCCGCCGCGCAGGCCCATCAGGGTGAAATGCATGCCGTTTCCAAGCATGATGAACACGATCCCCAAGAGGAGCGCCCAAACGGTGGCAAGCATGGTTGTCATCGCATTGCTCCTCGAAAACGCGTTTGGCCCGTGAGCCCGGTTGATCCATAGCAGAAAGATGCTGCAGGTGCATTACTGTCATGCCAATGGTGCCCTCGTTTGCGGCACTGCCCGAATGCTCATCAAGCGAGTTCAATTGACCGACCGCCGCGGCGACGGAAGCGGTGGTAGTTGACCTCGGCATGTCACGATCGTTGCCGCTCTCGGGCCATACAGAGAAATCAGAGCGGTTTGTTTATCGGGCCGGGACAGAACGATTTCGAATGCATCCACTGAACGCCTAGGTGTTCAATCCCACGGTTTGATGGTGTGATCCTTTCGCAGGAATGGAAGGAAGCACTATGGGACAAGTTCGTCATGGCAGCGCCACGACCACGCACGCCGTCAGAGCTGCAATACAGCGATCGCAGGCTTCGCTCTCGGAGTTGAGCCGGGATTTGGGGATCAACCCCAAGACGGTTGCGAAATGGCGCAAGCGCCAGACGGTTGAGGATCAGAAGACCGGCCCGAGAACTCCGCGCTCTACCGTTCTCAGTGAGCAAGAGGAGGCCATGATCGTTGCCTTCCGGCGGCACACGCTGCTGCCGCTGGATAACTGTCTTTATGCCCTCCAGCCCTCAATCCCGAACTTGACGCGGTCTTCTCTGCATCGCTGTCTGCAGCGCCATGGCATATCACGCCTGCCGGACGTGGCCGGTGACAAGCCGAAACGGCAGAAGTTCAAGCGCTACCCGATCGGCTTTTTCCACATCGACATCGCCGAGGTGCAGACCGCCGAGGGCAAGCTCTATCTCTTCGTCGGCATTGACCGCACAAGCAAGTTCGCAGTGACCCAATTCGTCGAGAAGGCCGACAGGCGCACCGCATGGGAGTTCTTGCAGCACATGCTCGAGGCCGTGCCCTACCAGGTCCACACGATCCTGACCGACAACGGCATCCAGTTCGCCGAGCAACCGCGCAACAGGAATACAGCCTATTCACGGCCGATGCGCTTCGACATGATCTGCGAGGCGAACAGGATCGAACACCGGTTAACCAAACCCAACCACCCGTGGACCAACGGCCAGGTCGAGCGGATGAATCGGACGATCAAGGAAGGTGAGGCGGAGCAGAAAACGATCCGGGGGATCGTTTTCCCGCTGAACGTCAAGCGTTTCCACTACGACAGTCACGATCAACTGCGCACACACCTCACAGACTTCATGGCAGCCTACAATTTTGCCCGGCGTCTCAAGACCCTCGGTGGCCTGACGCCATACGAATACATCTGCAAGGTCTGGACCTCAGAGCCGGATCGTTTCATCCTCGATCCGATCCACCAAATGCCGGGACTGAACACCTAGCGGACTGCCCGGACATGCGTCATGTGTCGATGTGCAGGACACCTGTGTCTCCTAGGCGATGTCTTTAGACATCCACGTGATGAGAATACATCGGCTGGCCAGACGTCGCCAGTCGCGCACGCAATATGCAACCTGTCTCGGATTCCGTAATGTAAAGATCCCGGTTTCGGTCTCCGCCGTATGCGATGTTGGTCGTCGAAAGTCCTTTGCAGGACTGTACCCTGTATACAGGCTCGCCGAGACGATCCAAGATCCAGACGACCCCAAGACCACAATGCGCGATCGCTAGGCCACCCTCGGTATTCATGGCAAGCCCGTCCGGCCCCGCAAGGCCACCGGATAGGTTGACGAACGCGGCGACTTTCGAGGTCGTACCGTCCGCGTGCAAGGGCAGTCTCCAGACCTGGTTGGCCCGTGTGACCGCAACAAAGAGTGCGCTTTCGTCCGGCGTCAGCACAAGACCGTTCGGGCTTGGCACATTGTCGATCAGAAGATCGATCTGGCCATCATTTCGCAAGCGATACACCCGTCCGCTGGGGTCCTGCAGCCCCGTTTGGCCCTGGTCCGTGAAGTAGAGATCGCCATTACATGCGAAAACTAGGTCGTTGACCCCTTTAAGCCCCTCGCGGCGAATTTTCTGGATGACGGGCCGGATCGACCCGGTTTCGGGATCGAAATGCATGATCCCGAGCCTGTGGTCGGCGATAAAGATGCGGCCGTCCTTGTGGATTTTCAGGCCGTTCGGCCAACCATCATACTCCACTGCGACCGACCATGTGCCCTTCGGCGAGACCTTCAATATTCTGCCGTAGGGAATATCCACGACATAGAGGTTTCCATGGATGTCGAAGGATGGTCCTTCGAGGAAAGAATGTAGCCTTGATGAACCTTTACCGAACCGCCACCCCGAATCCCGGTCCGTAATCCTGAGTTCATCGGGAAGACACGCGAATACTTCCGTTTCCACAATTTCGGGCGCTTTGTAGAACAAGTTTACCCCTCCCTTTTCTTTGCCTCTTCAATCGGAATGACCGTCTTCGCCAGACCTGAGCTCTTACCCAGGAAATACTCGGTTCGAATGTCACCGGGAAACAGTGACTTTCCGCACATAAGGATGCGGCCCGCATCATTGATGTGCCAGTTGTCACGAACGATCAGAGCGCTACCAACCGCTGTCGATAACTGCACCGCGAATTCCTCGGTTGCGATGATCGCCGAAACGAGAACCCGGATCGTGGGAATCTGTTGTTCCACGATTTGACTGACGAACTTGTGCGCTGACAGGGAGAGCATCATGTCGCCGGTGATATGGCGGCCAATGTCCGGGTGGATGTATCTCAGCTCTAGGCAGACCGGACGCCCATCGATCACCCGCAGACGATCGAGGAAAAACACGTCCGTCCCGTCCTCGACTCCAAGGTCCCGCGCGACTTCCGCAGGAGCGGCGACGAGTTTGAGTGACGGGTTGCGATAGGTGACGCTCTTACCCTCCATCGCCACCTGCTCTTCGAATGACAGGCACTCGCGAGTGTCGATCGGAAACTTGTCTAGACGGGACTTAGCAACAAAGCTTCCCCGACCGATCTCGCGGATGATGGCGCCCTCGAAGACGAGCTCCGAGAGGGCATGACGGACCGTGGACCGGGTCGTGTTGAAGCGGCGGCACAGCTCGCTTTCCGATGGCAGCCGATCACCGGGTTTGTACTGGCCGGAAGCGATTTTTCCCTTAATTTCAGCCTTGATCCTTGAGTACAGCGGCGAATTTTCTGCGGTGGCATCTTCCTTGCGGCCAGTCATGTGCTCTCCGGCCTTCGCCGTCTTCTTTCTGGTCGGGATTGACATGTGGTTGTTTACACCTTTAGCTTGACATGTATAGTCAAATTATTGCGCGGAAGACGTGCTTGTGGCAAGTGCTAAGTCAGAGAATCGGTTTTGCCGACGAGGGGAGGAGAAACACTTGAACGAATTCCGAATGCTTTCGACCAGTGGCATCCTAGGCTACGGATTCCCCAAAGCCTCTCTCGATGCGGGACTCGCGCGCAAGCCTCATGTCATTGGGGTCGATGGCGGGTCGGTTGATCCAGGTCCGCATTACTTGGGGTCAGGCAAGCCGTTTTGTTCTCCTGACGCAATTCGGCGCGACCTGCGTCTGATGCTCAATGCCGCCATTTCAGCCGGGGCGAAACTCGTCATTGGCACGTGTGGCGGTGCGGGCGGGGCACCGCACCTCGAGCTTGTCGCTGGGATAGCCCGCGAGATCGCCGAAGAGGACGGGCTCGCCTTCAAACTGGCGATCATCCAGTCCGAGCAGCCGTCCGAGAGCATTCTGCGGCACGTCGGCAGTGGGAGGATTTCCGCGCTGGGCGGTGTGCCAGATCTTTCGGAAGACGTGGTGACAAGGGCGGCCCGGATTGTTGGAATGATGGGGCCCGAGCCGATCATGAAGGCGCTCGATGACGGGGCGCAGGTGGTCCTCGCGGGGCGGGCGAGCGATCCGGCACCTTGGGCCGCCTGTGCAATCAATGCCGGGTTTCCTCCAGCCCCAAGCTGGTATGCTGGGAAGATGCTGGAGTGCGGAGCGACGCCGGCGGTTCCGAAGGGGCACGACTGCATCCTCGTGACGGTTCGGGAAGATGGCGTCGAGTGCGAGCCTACCAACCCTGCCCGCCGCTGCACGCCTCTTTCGATCGCGAACCACAGCCTTCACGAGAACGCTAGTCCCATCCTTCACCTGGAGCCGGGAGGGCTGCTGGATACCTCCGCCTGCACTTTCGACGCGATCTCGGATCGTGCCGTTGTGGTACGTGGAATGACCTGGACGCCGCGAGACTACACCGTCAAGCTGGAGGCGGCTGAACAGGTCGGTTACCGCGCATTTACGGTTTGCGGTACCCGGGATCCCGGTCTCATCGGGATCATCGACACATTTCTCGAAACGGTACGCCAGAACACTGCGGACAAATCCGCCGATCTCGGAATTTCACCGAGGGATTACGTGCTCTCGATCAGGGTCTACGGCGCGAACGGGGTCATGGGCGCACGGGAGCCCAAACGGAATTCGGTCGGGCACGAGCTCGGTTTCCTCGTGGATGTGGTCGCGAGCGAGCAAAGCGTTGCGAACGCTGTCCTGGCCTTGGCGCGCACGCAGATGCTTCATACTGATTTCGAGGGCCGCCTGTGCCGCGAAGGCAACATGGCGTTCCCTTTCTCGCCCTCCGACCAGGAGGGCGGTGCCGTCTATCGGTTTTCGATGCACCACACGCTGAGTCTCGATGACCCCTGCGAGATTTTCCCTGTCGAATACGAAATGGTGGGATGAGAGCATGGCATTGATCCGCGATCTCGCGAAGGTCTGCAAAAGCAAAAACGCGGGCCCTTTCGAACTCACTCTTGACGTGGTTTTTGATGATCCGGACCTCTACCGGAGGGTGAAGGCCGCGGGGGTTCTCAGCGCTGAGCTCTTTGCCGAGCTGTATTCCGTGAGTCCCAACGCAGTGCAATTCACCGCATATGACGCCGGACTGGCCTTCAAGGCGACACTTCCGAGGTTAGTGTCCGCCGGAGACATCGGTGACACCGACGTCTACGGCGCCCAGCAGCATGCGCCTCTTCTCGACGTTGATATACCGGTCTGAACACATGGAAAATGCACGCACTGGGCCAATCAAGATACGGCAACGTTCTTTCGGGGTGACTGAATTCCTGTCTGGGAACAAGGTACTCGGGCTCTTTTCCGTCCTAATCGGCCTGACGGCGTGGGAGCTGACAGCGTCGCGGTTTCACGAAATGGTCCTGCCACCGCCGAGCGACGTGCTGGCAAGGTTCTTTGACCTCGACTTCCTGTCAAATCTGCTGCCCAGCCTCGCGAATTCGCTCATGGCGTTTGCGGTCGGGTTCGGACTGGCGCTTCTGGTCGCAATCCCGCTCGGCATCGTGCTTGGAAGATCGCAATTGCTGTATAGGATGTTCGATCCGCTCATCAGTGCGATCTATGCTATCCCTCCGGTCGCATTCGTGCCGTTTCTGATCATCTGGTTTGGCCTCTTCTTCGAAGGCCGTGTAGCCCTGATCTTCATGATGTGTGTTTTCGATATTCTTGTGGTGATCGTGGCGGGCGCACGCGATGTTAGCCACAAGCTCGTCGATGTAGGGCGCTCGTTCGGGGCCAGCAGAACTCAGATACTCAGGCTCGTGGTATTTCCCGCGATCTCTCCATTTCTAATTGCAAGTCTGCGTGTGGGATCAGCTCGCGCGATCAATGGAATGATCACGGCAGAGCTGTTCTTTGCAGCCGTAAATCTCGGCATGGTAATGAAGCGATCAGCGCAGGCCTTTGATACCGCGTCGGCGATGGCAGTGGTCGTGACCATCTGCATCGTAGGGCTGCTGGCGCAAACCGTCATCCATTGGCTCGAAAATCACCTCCTGCGCTGGCAGCCGCGGAGATCGTCATGACGCGCTTGCGCCGCTTGTTCCTCCCGCTCGTAGGCTTCGCGATCTTCATCGTGATCTGGGAGATCGCGGGGCAGATCCTCGGCAACGCTCTTCTGGCCCCGCCGTCCTCGGTCGCGCGGACATATGTCGGCCTGCTGATCGAAGGCACGATGCTCGCGGAGCTTTTCACCTCCCTGCGCCAGATGATGATCGGCTTCGTTCTGGCCTGTCTCATAGGTATGCCCGTTGGCGTTGCCATGGGCCGCTCGAGAGTGTCGGACGCCATGTTCCGACCCTGGGTGAGCATGTTCGTCGTGACTTCGACGGCCGCATTGATCCCGGTTCTCATCCTGCTTCTGGGAACCGGTTTGGCATTGCGCAGCAGTGTCGTGTTCCTGGCGGCGGTCTGGTACATCATCCTGACGACATACAATGGTGCAAAGGGCGTCAGCCCGAGCCTGATCGCGACCGCGCGCTCGTTTTCAGCAAGCGGGGTCCAGATATTCTGGAAGATCATCCTGCCATCCATCTATCCCTACCTAATCACCGGTGCCCGCATCGGGCTGGTTCACGCGATCCGTGCGATGGTAATGGCGGAGATGTTCGTCATCGTCGGCTATGGTGGATTGATCAATCGCACCGGGCTGGATGTCGATACGGCTGCCCTGCTGAGCCTTTTGCTGACCCTGATGATCGTAAGTCTGCTCGCCAACTGGACGCTGTTCCAGGCGGGAAGGCTGCTCGCGCCCTGGTACGAGCAGCGAAGTAGTTGAACCAAGGCAACTGAGGGAGAAGGAAATGACCGAACTGACAAGACGTCGCGCTCTGCAACTGATGGGCGCAGCCGGGGGGAGCGGTTTGCTGATGCACGGGGCGGGGCCCCTGGCGGCGCAACAAGGGCGCGCCCTGCAGGCCAATATCCTGGGCTTCACGCTGGGGATTCACGTCCCCGCGATCGTCGCCCTCAACGAGGGGATGGAGGAGCTTGGCTACAGCGCCTCGGACATGGTGCGGCTCGAATCGATGCAGGCCGTGACGCAAGGCATCATCGCCGGTTCTTCCGAAGTCGGCGAAGGGGATGTTGTGTCGGCACTTACCGCTTCCGAAGCGGGCGCCGACATCCGACTGACCGGGCTTGTCTACAACAACACGAGCCAGGTCCTCGTGGTGAACCGCGACATCATCCAGTCCTTCGAGGACTTCAAGAAGCCGGAAGCCACGATCGCGATCAATTCGCGGGGTGACTTCATCTACATCATGCTGAGCGGTGTGTTCGATCAGAACGGGATCGACATCGAGCAGGATACGACCCTCGTCGAGGTCGGTGGGTCCGGCTCCCGGATGCGCGCTCTGCTCGCCGGGCGGGTCGCGGCGGTCCCGGTGCATTTCGACCAGGCGGTCAAGATTGCCCAAGAAGGCAATTTCGAGGTCATGGTCGAGCCCGGAAAGATCTTCGATCCGTGGCTGTCGGAAGCATGGCTCGTCAACGGTTCGTGGCTCGATAACGACGAGAACCAGCGCATCCTCGTTGATCTTCAAAAGGCGACGATCACCTCGTTCCGCCGCGCGAATGCGGACCTCGGCTACTACGCTGACGGCTACCGCAAGTACGCAACCGTTAAGGGGGCGCAGGAGGCCAAGGACGAAGACCTCGAATGGGCATGGTCGCAGTTGTCGAGTGAGATCAAGGCATGGCCGAACGACGGCGGCTTCAGAAGGGAATATTTCGAGCGCCTGATCCCGGTCTACGAAAAGGCCGACGCGCTGCAGGGAGCGCTCAACCTCGACACCGCGGTCGACACGAGTTTCGTCGAAACCGCACTGAAAGAACTTGACTCGTGACGAAGACGAAACTGTCGATTCGAGACGTATCCAAGGCATACCGGCGGGACGGAGACGTCCTGCCGGTGCTGGAAGCATTCAGCCTCGATGTGCCGGATCTCGAGTTTCTTGTGCTCCTCGGACCGTCAGGTTGCGGCAAATCCACGTTACTGCGGATTGTAGACGGCATCGAGGACGCCGATAGCGGGCAGATCATCCTGGACGACAAGGACGTGACCGGCAGGACCGGCGACGGCCGTGGCATGGTCTTTCAAGGTTTCGAACTCTTACCGTGGCGGACTACACTCGACAACGTGGCTTTCGGTCTTGAGGTCACCGGAATGAACAAGACAGAGCGCTACGAAATTGCGCGGGAGTGTATCAATCTCGTTGATCTGTCTTCGTTCGAGACCGCCTATCCGCACGAGTTGTCGGGCGGCATGCAGCAGCGCGTTGGCATCGCGCGTGCTCTGGCGATCAACCCCAGCATCCTTTTGATGGACGAACCTTACGGGGCGCTGGACGTGCAGACACGTGACCTGCTTCAGGACGAGTTGCTCAGCATCTGGGAACGCGAGCGCAAGACGGTGATATTCGTGACGCACTCGATCGAGGAGGCGATCTATCTTGCCGACCGGATCGTCGTGATGTCGCCTAGGCCCGGACGCATCCAGATGATACAGGACGTACCGTTCGAACGGCCGCGGAGAGAGGAGATGAAGACATCTCCGGAATTTCTCGAGCTGAGGCGCGAGATATGGCAAACCTTGAAGGAAGGAATAACGGTTTGAGCGGCGACGCCATGAAACGGTATGATCCGTCACTGCGGTATATCTCGGCGAAGGCGCTGCTTGAATTCGTGTCCGCCCTGTTTGAACATGCTGGGCTTTCGGGCTCGAATGCGTCGATCGTGGCGAACAATCTGGTCTGTGCGAACCTTCGCGGGAACGACACGCACGGTGTTTTTCGAGCCCCGACCTACCTGGAACGCGTCCGCGCAGGTTTGTCAGTGGCGAATCCCGAGATAAGCGTTAGGAAAACGGCCTTCGCCGCCGCACAGGTGGACGGCGGCAACGGCATGGGGGCCGTGGTAGGGACCCGCGCCATGCAGGAAGCGATCGCGATTGCCGAGCAAAGCGGCACCGCGCTCGTTTCGGTGAAGAATTCCAGCCATTACGGAATGGCAGCCTACTACGTGCTCCAAGCACTTGAACGCGACATGATCGCGATGGCCTTCACTAATTCGTCGCCGGCCTTCCCCCCGTGGGGCGGGCGCCGACCGTTTTTCGGAACAAGCCCACTCGCGGTGGCGGTTCCCTCAGGCGACGCTCCTCCATATGTGCTCGACATGGCGATGAGCGTCCTGGCCCGGGGCAATGTCTATATCGCCGCACAGTCGGGCACCCCGATCCCGGCGGGACTGGCCCTCGACTTGGAGGGGCGCCCAACCACAGATCCAAAGGCACTGATCGATGGCGGCACGATGCTACCTTTCGGTGGCGTCAAAGGCGCAGCATTGTCGATGTTGATGGATATTTTTGGCGGTGTCCTGTCAGGAGCGGAATTCGGCGGAAGGGTCGGGAATCCTCATATGGATTTCGACCGACCCCAGAATGTCGGACACCTGTTCTTTTGTTTCCGTCCGGACCTCTTCATGCCGATGAATGAATTCAAGAAGCGGATGGATGAGCTTGTGCTTCGGGTTAAGCAACAGCCTTTGGCAGACGGATTCGATGAGATTCTAATCCCTGGCGAACGCGAATCACGCTCAACGCGGCACCGCGAGGCGGCGGGAATTCCGCTGACCGCCGATGTCGTCGAGAAACTCGACAGGGAAGCCGGTGTCGCGGGGTTGGATCGGCTCGAGACGAGGTCTCGGCCACTGACAGCAGTCTGATGGGTGAGGCAAGGAGATCGGCTATCATCACCGGTGCCGGTAACGGCCTCGGGCGCGCCATGGCCCAAAGGATCGCCAATCCGGATGTCGAGCTTATTCTCGTGGATGTCGATGGTGAAGCCCTGCGCGAGACCGGGGCAATCTGCGGTGACCTCTGTTCCGTCACGCTTTTCGAGACGGATGTCAGGGACGAGCTGCGCACGGACGCGCTCTTCGATGCGATGGACGCGCGCCTGGGCAGACTCGACATCCTCGTCAATAATGCTGCGCTGATCGCAGACACACCCGTCGGCGATACAGGGATCGAGGCTTGGCGCAGTCTGCTCGACACGAACCTTACCGCGCCGTTTTTCTGGTCTCAGCGGGCAGCGCAACTTATGAAGCGAGAGCGGTTCGGACGGATCATAAACATCTCGTCGCACGCTGCGCACATGGGCACCACGGGACGCAGCGCCTATGCGGCCTCCAAGGCGGGGCTGGAGGCACTGACCCGCACCATGGCGGTTGAACTGGCGCGCGACGGAATCACGGTCAACGCGGTCGCACCTGGCGCGATAGAAACTGAAAGATCACGCTCAGGGCACAGCGCGCAGCGTCGAAGCGCGTGGGAGAAGGCTATTCCGATGAAACGCTACGGCACCCCTGAGAATGTCTCGGAGATTGTTGCGCTTCTGTGCAGCGAGAAAGCGGGCTACGTCACCGGGGAAACGATACGTGTTGACGGCGGCTTCTGCGTGTCTGGGCTGATGCTGGATCGATGAAGCATCGTGTCTATTCGAGGATGACCGCTCGAGACCTTTATCGGGAGTGAAGAGTATGCTTGTCGTCACCGTCCTGTTTCGTCTCAAATCAACGGAATATGATCGATTTGTTCAGGAGGTGCGCGAGAATGCGCGGCTGTCGCTCGAGCGGGAGCATGGATGCTTCAGGTTCGAGGTGTCCTGTGCCCCAGAACGAAACGAGGTTTTTCTCTATGAGATTTACGCCGACGCGGCCGCCTTCGATGCGCACAAGAAAATGCCGCACTACCTTCATTTCTCGGCGATCACCGCGCCTTGGATCGAGGAGAAGACCGTCCGCCGTTTTTACATGAGAAAGGATAACAAGGATGGGCAATAGCGCTGTTAGAAGACACGCCGAGAGGCCGCGCCATGAAAGAGGAGGGGGCGCCTGGTCAGTCCAGATGATCATGCCCGAAACCGGCGCGCGCGGGCTCATTAACGGCTTTACGACGATTCCGCCCAATGGTGCCATCCCGCTCCACTACCATAATTGCGAAGAAAGCGTGCTGATCGTCTCGGGCCGCGCGATCGCCGAAATTGGCGGGAATGATTTCGACGTCGACACTTCGGACGTGGTCTGGATCGAAGCGGGTATTCCTCACAGGTTTCTCAACCCATCGACCGACACGCCGCTCCGGATTTTCTGGACATACGCTTCCGTCGACGCATCGCGAACAATCGTGGCGACAGGCGAAGAGCACCGCGTTGTCTCCGAACGTGAATGAACTTTGCGCCCTGGACCGAATGTCACTTCGGACCGGGCGCTGATCGACGAGGGACCTCCGTTCGCTGCGGTGACGTAAGGATTACTTACCGCGCCCTGGGTCACTTCGCAGGATAGCCAGCCAAGGTTCGACAACGATGAAACTACCCTTATCGCGAAGGCATGTCCTTCATCTCGCCGCGATTTATTCTGGAGCACTTGTGTTCGGGATAATCGCGCACTGGATGCGATTTCCGCTTCCCTGGATGATCGGGGCGATGGTGTTCGCCGCGACCGTGCGCATAGCCGACCGACCCCTGCAGGTGCCGGGTCAGACTCGCCAGATTGGCCAGGTTCTCGTGGCTACCTCCGTGGGTCTATCCTTTACCCCGGACGCGGTCGGCGCCATGGGCGCGTTACTGATCCCGATGATTGGCTCGGCGATCCTAACGATCGTTATCGGCTTCGTCGTGGCGGCCTTCCTGATGCGCATCACCCGTACGGACGTCATCACGGCCGTTCTGTCCTCCATTCCGATAGGCCCGGTCGAGAGCGCCGCCCTCGCGGTCCGGCACAAGGTACTCCCCGGCCCGATCGTCTTTGCCCAGACGCTGAGAATTGTACTTCTGGTAATCCTGATCCCGCCTGCCATCGTCGCTTTGGACGGGTCCGTCAAGGATCCTGTCGCGGCGCTCAGCCGCATGGACTGGACCCCGTTGGGCGCAACGCTGCTGGCTATCGCCGGCGTTGCGGGCGCACTGGCCGCCCGGTTAGTCCGGCTCGCCAATCCTTTTTTCGTGGGTTCTCTGGGCGGGGCTGCGCTGGCTGCCGCGTTCAGCTTTCCAATCACCGCTTACCCTTATCCGGTGCTTGTTCTTGCGCAGGTATTCCTGGGGGTCTGGCTCGGCGCGGTATTCGACCGCGAACTGTTTCGCCGTGCCCGTGGGTTTATCCCGGGCTCATTCTCGGCATCCTTGCTGCTCGTTACGCTCTGCGTTGGTATGGGGCTCGGCCTGACATGGATAACCGGCGAGACTTGGCAGGTCATGCTACTGTCTACGGCACCGGGAAGCGTGACCGAAATGGCGCTGACCGCAAAGATTCTTGAGGACGGACTGGCGGTGGTTACAGCGTTTCACGTTGTCCGCATTTTCATCATCCTGCCGCTATCGAGCTCCATCATCAGCGTGACGGCGCGTTTGGCGAAACGCGCAGGTTTGCGAACCGGGAAATGATCTGATTCCCGCAAACCGGACTACTCCATGGGGGCAGTCCACGATCACCTCCCGCGCTCGGCTACCGGCAAGCTCTACAAACGCAATCTGCGCGACAGCTTTTGGCAGCACACGACGAGCTGAGAGGAAGCACGTCATTCTCAGCCATTCGTGAGCCGGGGTTTTGCAGCCGCACGAGCAATCTGCCAATGCCTCCAGTCTCGGTTGCAAGATGTCCTAGGTGGGTGGGCTGTGGCCTTGGCGGGGTCTTCGGACATGCGGCGTGTAGTCCGGCGCATCCTTGGAGGGCCAGCATATTGCAGCGTGCAAAGTCGCTCGCGTTGGATTCGTCGACATGGACCGGGCAAGGCTCCGTGTGCGCGCCACCGGCGCGCGCAATGCAGTTGCTGCGGCGGTAAGGGCGGAAAACCCGCCAAGCGCACTCTGCGGGCGAGTGTCGGCCTCAGTGAGGGGGCATGCCCGCACACTCAATGGACCCGTGCAGCTGCACCAGCGCATAGTCATCGGTTTCAGCTAGAAGAGCTCGAACTCGCGCTCCGCTGGGCTTGGGCGATCTGCTGATTGCCGCTCACCCGGGTCATCCAGTCGTGGAATTGCCGCGCGGCAGGCGATAGCTCGGTTTCTCGCGGCACGATCAGGTGATAGGCGAAACCCGTATCGAAGACTTGGCCGAACGGATCTACCAGGTCCCCGCGCGAAAGCTCGCCTTGCACAAGCCACGAAGCAAAGAGCGATACGCCCAATCCGTTAATCGTGGAACTTAGCTGAAAATGTCGGTCCTCCAACATCATCTGCGATTGCGATGCTGGCAGGTGCAGGCCGTTGGCACCAAACCATTCCTCCCACATCCGTGTGTCATCGACATGCAGCAGCACGCAATGCGCGAGGTCAGCGGGGGTACGGATCGGGTGTGCTGCGAGGTAATCCGGGCTGCATACCACCACGAGCTTCTCTGGCCACAGGCGCGTCACCTCGAAATCCGGCCAGTTGCCGCGCCCCCATTGTACGCCCAGATCGGCAAAGGCCTCGGGGCTGGCCATATGGGCATAGCTGTTGTTGTGGTTCTGGATCGCGAGCTGCATCTCGGGGCAGTTTTCAAGCAGCAGGCCCAGCCGAGACGACAACCAGCGACTTGCGAACATCGGCAGCAGTGCCACTCGCACCGTCCCAGCGCGGTTGGCCACCTGTTCCAGCCCGCTGCCGATTGCCCCCAACCCCCGCGCCACGTGCCGTGCGAGCGTGTCGCCCGCCTCTGTCAGGTGCAGTCCTGTGGCTGTCCGCCGAAACAGCGGCGTACCAAGTTCGGTTTCCAATTTTTTAATATGATAGCTGACAGAGCTCTGGCTCGTATTCAGGATCTGCGCCGCGCGGGTCACGTTCAGCGTTTCGCAAACCATGCTAAATACCTGTATAGATTTTATATTTCTGATTATCTGCGGCACGGGCGCTGTCCTTTTCGCCGATTGCCTGAAATGATAGCAATCGAATTTTTGGAACGCGAGAGTGAATCTTTGTATTTTTTCCGACCCGCGTTTCGTGGGTAGCTTCGACAGGCCGCGGGGAGGTGGCAAGGGAGGATCGCATGACAACCGCCGTTCTGAAGGTGGACAGGCTGTGCAAGTTTTTCGGCGGCGTGCGCGCCGTCAACGATCTCAGCTTCGAGGTGCGGCAGGGGGAAATCCTCGGCCTGATCGGCCCCAATGGCTCGGGCAAATCGACCACGGTCAATGCGCTCGCGGGGATATATCCAGTGACTTCGGGCGAGATCCTCCTGGCGGGTGGGCATATCCAGGGCCTGCCGGAATACGAGCGGGTGGCAATGGGGCTTGCCCGGACCTTCCAAACCGCCAGCATCTTTCCCGAGTTCACCGTGCGCGAGCAGGTCACACTCGGCTGCAACGCAACGCTGCAATCACATCCGCTGTCGTCCGTCTTCGGTATCGGTCGGCATCCGGGTGAGGACGAGGCCGTCGCCGCGCGCGTTACGGACATCCTGGAAATCACCGCGCTCGATGCCGTGGCCGACGCGCCCGTGGGCACCATCACCGCCGCGCAGCAACGCTTTCTCATGATTGCTACCGCGCTTGCGTCAGAGCCCAAGGTGATCCTGCTCGACGAGCCTGCAGCTGGGTTGGTCAGCCACGAGCGCCGTACGTTGATCGATCTTATCGTGGCAATCCGGGACAAGGGCATCTCGGTGCTTGTGATCGAGCATCATATGGCCCTCATCATGGAGGTCTGCGACCGTATCGTCGTGCTCAATTTCGGTTCCATGATCGCCGAGGGGACGCCTGAGGAGATCCGCAACGACAAGGCCGTGATCGACGCCTATCTTGGTGAGGCGGCGTGATGCTGGCGGTTGATGATCTGCGGGTGAGCTATGGCCCCATCGAGGTGATCCACGGAATCAGTCTCGAGGTGAACGAGGGCGAATGCGTGGCGCTGATCGGTGCCAACGGCGCAGGCAAGTCTTCGACGCTCAAGGCGATTTGCGGGCTTGTTCCGGCCAAGGCGGGCCGGATCACGCTCAAGGGCCGCGACATAACCAATCAACCAGGGCACGCAGTCGTGCGCGCAGGCATCACAATGTGTCCCGAGGGACGGCAGGTCTTCCCGCAAATGAGCACGGTGCAGAACCTGCGGATGGGTGCCTATGCCCGCCGCGACTCCGAGCAGGCCGCCGATCTCGAAGAGATGATGGACATGTTCCCCATCCTGCGCGAGCGCGCGCATCAGGCCGCCGGCACACTCTCGGGCGGCGAGCAGGAGATGCTTGCCATTGCCCGCGCGCTCATGGCGCGGCCCGATCTTCTGATCTTTGACGAGCCGTCGCTGGGCCTTGCGCCCAAGATCGTGGCGGAGGTCGGCGAAACGATCGCCCGGATCAAGCGGATGGGCAAGACCATCCTGCTGGTGGAGCAGAATTCTGCCATGGCGCTGCGGCTGGCGGACCGTGCCTACCTCTTCGAGGCCGGCGAGATCGTGTTGAGCGGCACAGGCGAGGAACTGCAATCACATCCGGAGGTGGCCAAGGCCTATCTCGGCCACTGACCGGCACGTAACGACCATAGGGAGGAGAGACCATGAAACTTTTGACCATGACCACGGCGCTCGCGCTGGCTGGAACAACCGCCCTCGCGGCGGAAAAGACCCTCGATATTGGGGTGAGCGACGCGCTCACAGGCGGCGCGGCGGTCTATGGCCTGCCGCAGGCCAACGCGGTTCAGATGGCCGCAGAGGAGATCAACGCCGCTGGCGGAATCGAGGTGGGCGACGACACGTACACGCTCAACGTCATCGCTTATGACGACAAGGCCAACCCGACCGAGGCCTCCAATGCCGTGCGCAAGCTTCTCGACCGTGATGGCGTGAAATTCATCCTCGGCTTCTGTTGCTCGGGCGCCACGGGTGCGGTGGCCTCCTTCATCGAGTACGAGGATGCTGTGATGCTCGTGGGCAACGCTGCCGAACGCTCGATCACCACCCGCGAGATTCCCAATCTCGTGCGTACGCGCCCTCCGGCGGATTACACCGGCGCTGCGGCGGGCACTTTCGTGGCCAACAAGGGGCACAAGCGCGTGGCGGTTCTCGGCGCGCTCGATGTGGGCTTTTACGCCAGCTACGTGGACGCCTTCGAGAAGGAATTGAACGCCGCGGGTGGCGAGATCATCACGCGCGAGGCCTTTGGCCTCAAGGATCGGGACATGACCCCGCAGCTCACCAAGATACGGGAACAGGACCCCGACGCCATCCTCGTGGTGGGCTATGTCGAGCCCGCAGCCTTCATTTACCGCCAGGCGGTCGAGCTCGGCATCGACGTGCCGCGCTACGGCTTCACCTCGGGGTCTGAGGAGCAGTTCCTGCGCGTTGCCACCTCGGAGCAGATGGAAGGTGTATGGGACCTGCGTCCGACCGAGCTGACACTGTTGTCGGCGACCGAGAACGGCACCGCGTATCATGCCAACTATTCCGAGAAATTCGGCATCGCGCCTTCGCCAAGCTCGCCTTACGCCTATGACCAGACCTACGCGCTCAAGGATGCCATCGAGGCGGCGGGCACGGTCGAGGATACCGAGGCCGTGGCCGCGGCGCTGCGCGAGTTGCCGGTCCCTGACGAAGTGGTCATGCAGTACCTGCCTGTGGACGGCAAGATGTTCGACGAGAACGGCCAAGCCTATACCTCGAATGGCGCCTTCCAGTGGCAGGACGGCAACTGGGTCTTCGTGCAGGATCTGCCCTCGGATGCGGCGGCCTATTCCGCCTTCCTTAGCACGATCGACTGATCCTCCCCGGCGGCGCGGGGAGGATTGCCCCGCGTCGCCAACAACAGGCGACCGACATGATCGAGATCCTTCAGCAAATCATCAACGGCATGGCCATCGGCGGAGTCTACGTGCTCATCGCGCTGGGCCTGACCACCGTGTTCGGCATCCTCGGCATCGCGCATTTCGCGCACGGCTCGGTGTCGATGTTTGGTGGCTATCTCACGTTCTTCCTCGTCTCGGCGCAGGGGCTTCCGCTGGCGGCGGCCATCGTGATCGCGCTCGCCACGGGTTTCGTCCTCGGCTTGCTGATCGAATTGCTGGCCTATCGCCCGGTGCGTGGCGCAAGCCATATCAACGCCTTCATCGTGGCCCTGGGACTGACGATGATGGTGGAGGGGCTCAATCTCGAATTCTTCGGTCATGAACAGGTGGTGATCCCCACCGATTTCAACCGCGTGTTCGAGTTGGGGGGCGTCACCATCCCCGAGTTGCGGCTCTACGTGATCCTTGCCGCGGCCCTGTTGATCGCCGCGATGACGCTCTTCGTCGAAAAGACCAAGACCGGTCAGGCGATCCGCGCCGTTGCGGAGAACCGCGACGCCGCGATCCTGATGGGTGTCAACGTCAACACGATCCCACTCGTGGTATTCGCGATCTCCACCATGCTCGGGGTCTGCGCGGGCATCATGGTGGGCGCGCTGTTCGCCATCGCGCCGGGCATCGGCGAGGGTCTGGTCATAAAGGGCTTCGCGGTCCTCATTCTCGGCGGGCTCGGCTCGATCCCGGGGGCCGTGATCGGCGGGCTGGTCCTCGGTATCACCGAGGCGCTGGCCGCCGGGTTCCTCTCGTCGGCCTACAAGGACGTGATCGCCTTCGTGGTGATGATCACGGTGCTTCTGGTGCGCCCGCAGGGCCTGATGGGGAAGGCATGATGACACTCCGTCCCACACACGCGCTCTGGCTCGCAGGCCTTGTCGGCTTTGCCCTCCTGCCGCAGTTCATCGAGGTCAAGTACTACCTGCACCTGTCGATCCTCGCCCTGATCTGGGTGATCGCGGCTCAGGGGCAAAACCTGATCCAGGGCTATACCGGCTATGTCTCTATCGTGCAGGCCGGGTTTATTGGCATCGGGGCCTATTCCACCGCGCTCATGGGCATCCATTACGACCTGCCTGTGTGGCTCACGATCCTTCTGGCCCCGCTTGTCACCGCCGCCTTCGCGGTCGGCGTCGGGTATCCCAGCCTGCGGGTCAAGGGGCACTACTTCGCCATCGTCACGCTGGCCTTCAACCTCGTGATCTTCATCGTCCTGATGAACTTCACCGAGTTGACCGAAGGCGAGGCTGGCATCACAGGGATCCCCAAGCCTGGCAGCCCGGACGGCTGGCTCAACTGGCGCGACCGCGAGACCTATTACTATTTCGTTCTGATCGTCGCCGCGCTGATGACCGGGCTTGCCGCGCTCATCGTGCGCTCGCGCATCGGCCAGATCCTCGTGGCCATCCGCCAGAACGAGGACCTCGTCGGGGCGATCGGCATCTCGGCGTGGAAATACAAGCTCTTCGCCTTTGTCACCTCGGCGATGTTCGCGGGGCTCGCGGGCGCGATCTATGCGCATTACCAGAGCTTCATCAATCCAGAGATTTTCGGCGTGGCGCAATCGCTCGACGCCATTCTCGCCGTGATCATTGGCGGATCGGGCACCATCGCGGGGCCGGTGATCGGGGCATTCTTCGTTGTGTTCCTGCCCGAGTACCTGCGCTTTGCCGACAGTTTTCGCCTGATCATCTACGGACTCGTTCTGGTGCTGGCGACGATCTTCATGCCGCGCGGTATCGTCGGGGTGGCGACGAGCGTCGCTGACTGGCTGCGGAGGCGGCGGGCGTGATCGGGCAGGCAGACGAGACGGCCTTCCTCGATCAGGTGGCGGATTTTGCCGCAGGGCCGGTGCGCGCCGGGGCACCGACCTGGTCGATGGGCGAAAGTCCTGCGCCGAGCCTGTTCTCAGAGGCCGCACAAATCGGCCTTCTGTCCATGTCGATCCCGCCGGAACATGGTGGCGCGGGCTTTCGCTTCGCTACACTGGTGCGCGCCTGCGAGCTTCTAGCGGCGGAGGATTTCGGCTTCGCCATGTCGCTGGTGAATACCCACAATGTCGGCCTGCGCCTCTGCCGCTCCGCCCCGCCCGACCTCATCGCGCGGCACCTGCCGGGGCTCCTCTCGGGCGAGACCGCCGCCTGCACGGCACTGACCGAGCCGGGTGCTGGCTCGGATTTCGCCGCCATCACGGCCCGTGCCGAACCCGAGGACGGGGCCTGGCGGCTATCGGGTGAAAAGACCTGGATCATCAACGCCCGCCGCGCCGCGCTGGCCATCGTCTTCGCCCATTGTGGCGAGATGGCAGGCGCGCGCAGCATCGGCGGCTTCGTCGTGGACCTTACGCAGCCCGGAGTGGCTCGCCACGCCATCGACTGTGCCTTTTCGCAGACCTCCATGGGCACCGGGGGGCTCACCTTCGACCGGGTCGTCCTGCCGCCCGAGGCGTTGATCCTGCCGCCTGGGGGCGCGTTCAAATCCATCATGGTCGAGCTTAATGCCGCCCGCACCTACGTCGCCGCGATGTGCAACGCCATGACACGCGCGGCGCTGTCCGAGGCGACAACCTATGGCAACGAGCGACACAGCTTCGGCAAGCCGCTCGTCGCGCATCAAGCGTGGCGCATGCCCCTTATCGAGGCCGAGACCGATCTCGCCGGGGCCGAGGCGCTGACTGCGCAGGCCGTGATGCAGGTCGAGGCGGGCGAGGATGCGCAGCTTTCGGCCGCCCGCGCCAAGATCGCGGCGATCGATTGCGCGCGGCATCACCTGCCCGGCCTCCTTCACGCGATGGGGGCAGAGGGGCTGCGCCCCGAGCGGTGCTTCACCCGCCACCTCGCCGCCGCGCAGGTGGCGAGCCTGACCGACGGCACCACCACGATGCTGCGCGAGCGTGTCGCACGGCTGACGCTTCCCCGCACCGACAAGACCACCGAGCAGACCAAGGAGTGACCCGATGCGCGTTTTCCAGATCGAGGGCGAGTGGGGGACCCAGAACCTGCGCCTTTCCGAGCGTCCCGAGCCCGAGGCCGGGCCGGGGCAGGTCATCATGCAGATGCGGATGACCTCGCTCAATGCGCGTGACCTGATCGTGCCCGAGCGCGGCTATGGTCGCGCCACAGGGGAGTTGCCGCTGATCCCCGTCTCTGACGGCGTGGGCGAGGTGGTGGCCATCGGGGATGGGGTGACCCGCGTCGCCGTGGGCGATCGCGTCTGCCCCACCTATTTCCAGAACTGGACGGGGGGCGATCCCAGCCCCGAGCGCTTCGCCTCGGCCCTCGGCGGCCCGCTCGACGGCGTGATGGCCGAACGCGTGTGCCTCTCGCAAGAGGGGGTGGTGCGGGTGCCCGACTACCTGACCGATGCCGAGGCCGCCACGCTGCCCTGCGCCGCGCTCACGGCTTGGAGTGCCGTGGCCACCCATGGCCAGACCAGGGCCGGCGACCATCTGCTCATCCAGGGAACGGGCGGCGTCGCGCTCTTTGCGCTGGCCTTTGCCAAGCTGCACGGCGCGCATGTTACCGTGATCTCGTCCAGCGACGACAAGCTCGCGCGCGTACGCGCGATGGGTGCGGACGAGACCATCAACTATTCCGAAACCGAGGATTGGGCCCGCGCCAGCCGCGCCATCACCGCAGATCGCGGAGGGTATGACAACATCATCGAGCTTGGCGGCGCACAGACCCTGCCGCTCTCGCTGCGCGCGGTGCGCCCCGGCGGGACGTTGTCGATGATCGGCGTGCTTTCGGGGCTGACGGTCGAGGCCTCGCTCGGCCTCATCGTCGCGCGGCAGGTGCGGCTCCAGGGTATCACCGTCGGCCATCGCGACGGGTTCGAGGCGATGCTCGCCGCCATGGCGCAGCACGAGGTGCGTCCCGTCATCGGCGAGACCTTCGCCTTCGACGAGCTGCATCCTGCGCTCGACCACCTGCGTGCGGGTGGTCATTTCGGTAAGACCGTGATCGGGTTCTGAGCGCTGTGCCAGAGGTCAATCATCCCTACCAGCCGCGTCATCATGATCCCGGGAAACCGGCCTTCGTGATCTGCGAGACCGGAGAGAGCGTCAGCTTCGGTGAACTGGAGGCTCGTGCCAACCAGGGCGCGCATGTCATGCGGGCGGCGGGGATCGGCATCGGCGACCACATCGCCATCCTGATGGAGAACCGCCGCGAGTTTCTCGAGATATGCTTCGCCGCCGACCGCACGGGCGTCTACTACACCACCATCAGCACCCATCTGACGCCCGACGAGATCGCGTATATCCTGCGCGATTGCGGAGCGCGGATGCTCGTGACCTCGCCCGCGCATGCCGCAACCGTCGCCGCCCTCGGCGATCTGGCGGGCTGCGCCATCCATGTCGTGGGCGGGGTGCCTTGCGGCTTCCACGACTGGACGGGCGCGAGCGAGGCCATGCCCGCGACGCCCATCCCCGACGAGCGGCAGGGCCTCGACATGCTCTATTCCTCGGGCACCACGGGGCGTCCCAAGGGCATCAAGTGGCCGCTGCCTGACGATGCCCCCGGCGGACGCACCATGCTGCTCGACCTGCTGACATCGCTGTTCAGCTATGGCCCCGACACCCGCTATCTGAGCCCCGCGCCGCTCTACCACGCCGCCCCGCTGCGTCATTCGATGGTGACGATCCGCATGGGCGGCACCGCTTACGTGATGCAGAAATTCGACCCCGCCCGCGCACTCGAGATGATCGAGCGACACCGGATCACCCACAGCCAATGGGTGCCCACCATGTTCATCCGCCTGCTCAAGCTGCCCGAGGCCGAGCGCGCGTGCCGTGACCTGTCATCCATGCGCATGGCCGTGCATGCCGCCGCGCCCTGCCCGGTGGATGTCAAGCTGCGGATGCTCGACTGGTGGGGCGACATCATTCACGAGTATTACTCGGGTACGGAAAACAACGGCTTCACCGCTATCGGTCCCGATGAATGGCGGGCGCATCCCGGGTCAGTTGGATGTGCCAAGCTAGGCGTGCTTCATATCTGCGACGAGACCGGAGCGGAATTACCCGTGGGGGCCGAGGGCGAGGTCTATTTCGAGAACGGCCATCAGTTCGCCTATCATAACGACCCGGAAAAGACCGCTGCCTGCACCAATGACCGCGGGTGGACCACGCTGGGGGACATAGGTCGGCTCGACGAGGAAGGGTATCTCTACCTCACCGACCGAAAGTCGTTCGTCATCATCTCGGGTGGGGTTAACATCTATCCGCAGGAGACCGAGGATGCGCTCCTGGGCCATCCATCGGTTCTGGATGCCGCGGTGATCGGTGTGCCCAACGAAGACTTCGGTGAGGAGGTCAAGGCGGTGGTGCAGCTGCTGCCCGGGCACACCGGCTCTGACGCGCTCGCGCAAGAACTGATCGCTCATTGCCGGGCCAAGCTCTCTGCGGTGAAGTGCCCCCGCAGCGTCGACTTTCATGATCACCTTCCCCGCTCGGCCACCGGCAAGCTCTACAAGCGCAAGCTGCGCGACAGCTATTGGCAGCACGCAAGGGGCTGAGAAAAAACCCATTCTTCGTGATCTGTGAGCCGGATTTCGCGTGCCCGCGATCAGCCCTCCGATGCCCCAGTCTCGGTTGCAGGATGTCCTAGGTGGGTGGGTTGTGGCCTTGGCGGGGTTTTCGGACATGCGGCGGGGCGTCGCGCGCATCCTTGGAGGGCCAGCATATGGCAGCGTGCAAAGTCGCTCGCGTTGGATTCGTCGACATGGACCGGGCAAGGCTCCGTGTGCGCGCCACACGCGCGCGGCGATCCATTTCGTGGGGGGAAGGGGCGGAAAACCTGCCAGGCGCACTCCGCGGGCGATTCTCGGGCTCTGTGGGTCCTTGGCAAATCGATCCCGTCAAGGTGTGTGGTTAACCTCTCTCGCGCCGAAAACGCACCTGCCGCCATGACACATTGTTGCGACGCTGGGTGCGTGTATTGAGCATACAATATTCGACGGATCCGTCTGACCCGCATACGCCCTTGCTCACTTGGTCGATGGCATCGGAAGATTACATGCGGGACGACGATCCGCATTGCGAAAGGCCGCGATGCGTTTGACATGTTCCTGCATGCTTTACACAAGGTCTGCATGAGCAAATTCAACTGCTACATCCTGCTTACATGGGGGCCACGGCACGGATACAAGACCAAGGAGCACCCTGCGGCACAGGCGCAATTGCGGAATATCGCGGCGGTCATTCGCGGCGGCTTTCAGCAGAGTAGAGTCGTTATCGCGGCCTCTGATTACACACGCAAGATACATGGTCCCGAAGACCTGCCGGGGCTGTTCCATTATCTTTCCACGGCGCGCCTGCGTGAAGCAGGAACGGGTCTTGTGATGGAGGATTTCAACAGGATTTTCAGGGCCTGCACACCCGAAGGAAAGCGCTTCGTGCTCGAAGCACTCATGGAATACGGCGATCTGCTGACCGATCTCAGAACGAAAATGCGATTCGAGCAGTTTGGCCGTTCAGCGATCTCTCGCCTCGTCCGCGAAGACATGAAGCCGCTCAACTTGGCTCGACGACCTCATCCCGGAAGCCCTGAGAGCAGACGTAACCAGACGGAGCGGGCGCGGGACCGTTCGCGGGCCGCGCGCAAAGCACATTCCGACAAGCTGATGCGGGATCTCCTGGCGCTACGAGACGAACTCGAAGGCGAACAGGGTAAGGTCACGATCGGGGACCTCGTTGATCACGCCAACCGCGCGGGGCTGAGAAATGCGCGGGGCGGGCCGCTGACATACCCGACCGTCGCGCGGGCGCTTCGACGCGGGAAGGGCGGGGCGCCGATGGGCTAAGGCCAGCGGGATACCTCGTCTGGAAGCAAGCAATCTGACCGTTTGGACGGTTCGTTACCGCTCTTCACCCTGGGCCTCTGAGTTTGCCTGAACCGTCGTGGTGGGCGTATTCACCCGTCGCGCAGTAAGACAAATGGGTCGGAGATGGCGGCAGTATGAAAAATGTGCCCCTTGCGTGTGGACCGTCACGTCGCCCGCAGCACCGCAAACCCGTTGCTCGTTCTGACCTTTTTCGTGATAGTGATCCACGGGGAGGACGCTGAGCTTGCTGGTGCTACGACGTATTTTTCCGGCGATTTATTCGGTTGTTGTAGCGTCCCTTCTGGCGTTCGTCGCTCTGGCGGTTCTTCAGTTCAACCAGATCAACTCGGAATTGGAACGCGAGAAAATCAACATTCTCGCCAATCGGGTGGCCGCTCCTTTCGAGTCGGCAGCCACCATCGGGCTTCCATTGTCATCGGTCCGCAACACTGATGTGTTGCTCGAGAGGGCTCGACAAGTCGATAGCGCCATCGAGGGGGCCTTGTTGTTCAGCGCGGACGGCACCCTGTTGGCATCTTCTGCTTCCGCACGTTTCGACGCCACGTCGCTCGGGACATTGGTGCGCAACGGGGCCGGGAGCGGTCGGACGTGGTCAGGTGATAGCGCCGACGGATATTTCGCGGGCGTCCGACTCTTCGGTGTCGACGGCCGTCTCGCTGGCGCGGTCTTGCTGACCTATTCGGGACGCGAAGGCACCGCTCGATCATGGACAATCATCGGCAAACTTCTGTCCACCGTGCTGATCTTCGCCGTTGCCGGTGTCCCATTGATCTGGTTCACCATGCGATGGGCGCTGCACAGCTTGGCGGCGTCCTATGACAGGATCGACGGCGAGCTCAGGGAGATTGATCACCGAAGCTGGCTCGCGCGGCATGCCTTGGACCCGGATCGCGCGCCTTGCTCGAGCCCGTCCGCGACACTCGCGGAGTGGTTTGATCGGGCAGCGTTCGCTTATCGTGAGGCAGTGGATGAAGGCGGCCCAAAGGCCCCTTCCGTGCTGACGCAGCCGGCTGCAACTGACCCCTCCGCTTCGTCGCACGAGGCCATGTGGACTACTCCCGGTTTCCGCTTGCGGCTGGCGTCGGTCCTGTTTGCCTATATCGCGGCTGCCTTCATGGCATTTTCGGTCTTGGTTCTTTTCGCGTTTGAACAGGCCATCGAGCCAGAACTCCAGAACCGCGCCGTCGTCGTGGCGGAGCTGATTCAGGACGAGGTGCAGCGCACTCTCGAACTCGGCATTCCCATATCCGCCCTCGGTGGGCTATCGCCCTATGTCGAAGGCATCCTTCAGGATTTCCGGGAAGTTTCGAGCATCGCCATCCTCTCGGGCAACGGGGAGCCGATCGCGGAGGCAAGCCGCGAGATTGCCTGGAGCGGGCCGTTTGCATCGACCCTCACCACCGCGATTGGCATTGCCGCGGGAACGGCAGAGCTGCCAATTCTATCCGGAAGCGAAGTCGTGGGAACGATCCGGATCGAGGGGAGCGAGGCCCTCGTACATACGCGGGTGCGTGACGTCGTACTCGATGTGTCGATCCTTGCATTCGCAATCTTGCTGATCGGCATGGAGATCGCCCTCGCATACGTCAACGCGTCTGTCTGGAAGCCCTACGTGCAGTTGACGGTTCTTCTTGACGAGCAGCGGCGGGGCAGGTTCCGACACGTGGTGCGCGAACGTGGTCCGGAGGCGGTCCGCCGTCTGGCAGCGCGGCTCAATGCCTATGCCCGCGACGTGGTCGCGCGTCGGTGTGCCCACCGCAACTTGCCCCGGCTGCTGCAAACGTCCGAGAGCGCAGATATTCGCTTGCCACTCTTCTTCTTCGCGCTCGGATCAGAGGTCACCGCTGCGTTCCTTCCCATACTTGCCGGCGGCGCTGCGCGGCCATCCTGGCTGATGGCTGACACGGCAGCGGCTATACCGCTGATTGTCTATCTGATCTGCGTCGGTCTCCTGTCCCCCTTCGTGAGCGCGCTTGGGCGGCGGTTTGGAACGAAATCGCTTTTCCTGGGCTCGGTCCCGATCGCGGTGGTCGCGTTGACCTGGATGGCCATCGGAGAAAGTGTCACGGAGATCTCGCTCGCCCGCGGCCTCGTGGCGTTGGCTTATGCGCTCGCAACGGTGGCCGCGCAGGATTACGCGCTTCGGGCCGAACCGACAGCGTCCCGCGTGACAACGATGAGCGTTTTCGTGGGCGTCATCCTTGGAGGTACCTTCTGTGGGTCGGTGATCGGCGGTGTCGTTTCGAGCCGTCTAGGCTTTTCCGCGGCGATCCTGCTGGGCGCAGTTTTCATCGTCGTGGCGGCTGCAACCTGCATATTGGGGATGCGCGGTTCGGCCGGGGAACCGGGTGCCTTGCAGGTCCGGCGCGCCGAGGGCGCGCGTATGGAGGCCGACAGGCCACGCCTCTTCGCGCTCTTCGTTGGGCTGGCGGTGCCACTTAGCGCGGTCACGGCGGCATTCATATGGTACTACGTCCCCGTCTCTTTGCATGCCGGGGGGCAAAGGCCTGCTGACATCGCCCGTGTGATAATGCTCTATTATCTTGCCGCGATCCTGCTCGGGCCCATGGTGGGCTCTCTTGGTCGCCAGATCGATCGCACGGCGTTTCTGGCGCTGGTCGGCGCGGCGCTCGCGGGGTTCTCTCTGCTCATTCTCAACGGCCAGTCCGGCCCATGGGCAACGTCTGTCGTTGTCCTCGGGGTGGGGGCAGGGCACGCGCTCCTCCGCTCTCCCATATACGCCCTTGCACTTGACTTGGGTGGAGCGTCCACGCGCGCAGTCTCGATCCTGCGTTTCCTGGAGCGCGCGGGCGCGCTGGCCGGGTTAATTCTTGCCGCAGCGCTGAGTAGCATGGGACGGTTCGGGCTGACCGGACCCGTCCTGGGCGTCGTTGTTTTGGGGGGCGCAATCCTGTTCACGGTCACGGACGTGGCAACGGGGCGTGACAAAAAAGAGGGACACCCATGTTGAGACAGTATCTTTTCCTCCTGACCGCACTGATACTTGGAGGAGGGCCGACCCTCTCCAAGGCCGATGATACGGACATTCTGATCGCCACCTGGCGCGGGTGCGAGGCGGCCTGCCGTGGCCTGACGGACTATCTCGAAGCGCTGGACCACCACGTAAACATCCACATGCGAGATGCTGGGCAGGACAAGAACGTCCTTCCTCGAATACGCGACGAGGCGCGAGATCTCGATCCTGACCTGATCGTCAGCTGGGGCACCAGCGTCACGAGAGCGATCGCAGGAGACATGACCCAGCTTGACGATCCTGCGTACAATCACGAGACCCCGCAGGTCTTCATGATCGTCGCCGATCCGGTCGGTTCGGGCATCGTGGACTCCCTCGACGCGACGGGTCGACCGAACTTGACCGGCACCTACAACCGGATGCCGGAGACGGTTACGATCCAGACCATTCAGAGTTACCTGCCGAATTTCGACACGCTGGGCCTGATCTATAATGCGAACGAGCAGAACTCGGTTCTCAAATACCGCGAGCTCGAAGCGCTAGCGGATCAAGAGGGCTTCCGGCTTGTAGCCACGGCTCTTCCCCTTTCGGATGGCGAAACGCCCGAGGTCGAGGATATTCCCGGAAAAGTGCGCGCGCTTGTGCGGGAGGGAGCCGACTTCCTCTACGTCGGAAGCTCGTCCTTCCTGCAGGCCAACAGCGCCATCCTGGGGGCTTCTACGAGGGATGCCGGGCTGCCCCTCATAAGCCCTTACGAGGAGGCCGCCCGTGAAGGAGATGCTCTGATTTCGGTTGCTGCCGATTACTATGAAGTCGGGCGTCTCGCCGGGCAGCAGGTGGAAAAGATCATCGTCGGCGGCACGCGCCCGGGTGATCTGCCAGTCGCCCGCATGACCGACTTTGCGATTACCGTGAACCTCTCCATGGCGCGGGACATCGGGATTTTTCCTCCGGTGGGCCTTCTGCAGATCGCGGAGGTGGTCGAGTGAGAGATCGTCAGGGATCGAACCGGCCCGGCGCCTTTGCAAGTGGCCGTTGCATCTTCGGTTCCCGTCATGCCGGACGTTCAGGGCAGTCCATGCCGACTGCCGGTTGTAGCCACCTGACATCAAGGGCGGCAATTCAAGAGCGGGTGAGCAGAACGCGGTGGGTCGCGAGCGTCATCCGTCCGCTTTGACTCAGGCGTCACGCGCAATGCATCCTCGATGATCCCCGTGCGGAGGAAGGACAACTTGTCATATACTTTCGCATGAGCCGAGCACAGGCGCGCTGAATGCCCGCGTCCGCCCCTACCCCCTCGGATCTGCCCGATCGCAGCCTGTGCGTGGCTCACGCGGCCTCAGGGGCATGCCGAGGGCGGGGCAAACCCCTCGTCGATACGATCCGACAGAGCGGGCCGTCACGCGGCAGAGGGAGGAACGGCGCATCATCCTTCGAATGCAGCGCGGTCCATAGACGACCAGCCTCACATGCCGACGATGACTTCCAATGACTCGCCGGCCCGCAATCGCAGCAGGTTGACATTGCCCGGGTCGGATGGCTAGCCAGCCGATCGCTCACCCAGTGCCTTCTTGCGTCACGGGCGCGAGATGGGTGGTGGCCTCGACGAGAAACGGATGCAATGGTTGGAGGGCGCATGGGGTTTCGTGTCCCGATCACGATCAAGGACTCAGAGAGGCTCGAAGAGCTATCCGGGCGTGACGTCGAATTGGTTTATCCCCTCATCTATGGCGCGGGCAAACAGTCTCGGCACCGGGGTCGCATTCAGCTGGGATCGCCTGTCGATCTGCAGAACTATGAGTTCAGCGCCTGCTTCGATTGGATCGAGATCGGTGTGACGACTCCCGGCGAACATCAGCCCGTGAACATGCACAGTAAGCTCAACAAGCATTGGCAGGGCTGGGCGTTTTCTTCCGTGTTCGTTAGCGGCCCGAGCCGTGAGGAAGGACATTATGTGGGCTCGGAGTTCTATATCAAGTTCCATGATCCCGAGCCGTTCTGGTTGCGCAAATGTCTCGCATGGCTCGTGAAGGAATACCGGATCGCGGTGCCCGGCCCGGACGAGGTCAGGCTGTCCGGCATCGAGGTCTCGCTGGATGTATACCCCGAGCCCCACAGCGATCTGGATGACAGCACCCGCGCGCTGCAGAGAATGGCAATGACATCTGTGTTGCAAAAACACATTGTTGTTCCCGAAGCATTCGAGAAAAAAAACCGACGCCGCCCACGCTTCGTGTTCGGACCCGACGGCAGCGCACGCAAGACGGAATTGTGGAGCGAGAAACCCGGGAGGCTCGACCCATCGCTGCGTGCCCGGGCACATGACGCTGGCATCGACCCCAAAGAGGCATCGCTTCTGCTACCCGAAGCGCATAACGCGGCTTTCCCCGGGGCCACGCTCTATGTCGGGGATCGTGATGAGGTGGTGATGTTGCGGTGCATGGACAAGATCAGCGATCACAGGCTCTCCTCCGATGATTACGAGTCGCTGCCCCCGAAGAGGCGACGATCGCGGGTGGAGTTCGCCCTGCAGGAGAAGCGATGGGAGAGCCCAAAGGGCCCGGCCCAGGTCGGGCTCGCAACAGTGGGTGATATTTCCTCCAAAAGGCTCAGGCGCTTTAACAAGCTCCTGCGCTTCGCCCGACCGGCGTTTCCTCGGGACGAAGAGGACCCCGACAGGCCGGATGAGAGAGAACGAATGATCTTCACGCGGAGCGGGTTTGCAGGACTGAACCGGGCGCAGCGCGTCGGTTACCGGATAAGTAACGGAGGTAAAGAGCCGCAAACCAAGTCGCCGTGGTCGATGGGGTTCGGGGCAGCATTCAGCAAAATCAACTCGCGCGTGGGCAGGGCTCTCGATGGCTTGCAGGAAAGGTGGGCCCGCGACTGGGGAGAAGGATGAGCGCGAAGAGGCAGCGGGTTCCAGTGCCTTGTTACGCAGAATCTTGGAATCTTTTTTGTTGGGTCTGTATGGGAAGTAGCTTCAGTCAATAGGTACTTCCCCCGCATGACTGCCCGAGAGTGGCCTTGCTGCGGGTCTCGGAGCCCTTGCCACGCTGACAAAACCAGCTCATGCGAAAGCACCCGAATCGTGCTCCCCCTATAAGGCCGGCGGGGTAAAAAAAACTGCACGCCGCGGGCAGGGCCGTTTGAGGACACACAGCGCGCGGGACGGTACCTGCAGCCACCGTGTCCTTCGTCGTCACCATGGTTATTCGAACAGATGACGACGAAGAACTTGATGACCGAAAGAAGACACGGTTCGACGCCAATGAGGCTCACGCGCTTCTAGGAGTCGGGTGTCGTGGTTATCACCGATCTCGGCGGTTGCTCGTGCCATGAGCAGCCGCAAGATCACGCATGCTGCTGAGCTGCTCCTACCGCAAGCAGGCATAGCCTGAAGCGTCGTCCGGCGTATTCAGCGAACCAGTCGAGATCGCCGCTGCCGTCTTTCGCCGCCCACGTCAGACGCAGGCGATTGCAGGGCGTAGGTTGCAGCAGATCGACCCGTTTCTCGATGTCGTCAATCAAATCCCATATACTGCTGGTCTCCCAACGATCCCGGCATTGCGCGAATGTCTCGGGCAGCGCCGCTAGATAAATTGCCCCACGTATTCCGACCGGAATGTCATTTTCGACGAGACGGCGCACAAGATCCGATTTCGTGCCGCTCTCACGAAGCTGTAGCTCGATCGTAAAATGGTCGCGGGCATGGCTGCCGCTCGGCCTTGGCTATTCGTTGGTGGTCACGCCCTCGGGTCGGCTACTGCGCCGCTCGGCGAATGCCGAAGAGCGACCATGCACCAACAATCAAAACGGACCAGTCAGATCAGGCTGCTCAGAAGCTTGCCGTGATCTAAGCAGACTGCCTTGGTTGGTCCGTGGTGGTGACTCTGACGCCGGCTTTTCGAAACGCGTCGAGATCCTCTTCAGTTGCCGCTCGGCTGGTCACTAGCACATCGATCTCTTCTGGCTCCCAGGAACGGACGCGGCTGGTCTCGCCCAGCTTGCTGTGATCGGCCAAAAGAACGGATCGTTGCGACTGTGCCGCCATTGCGATGGCGATCTCGGCCTCCCGCAGGTCATAGAAGAACGCGCCCTTGGTCGGATGGACTGCGACCGGCGCCGAGAAGCACACGTCCGCGCGGAAACGCCGGATCTCGGACAGGGTAAGCTCCCCCACCGTGGCAGGGACGTCGGCAGCCATCCGCCCACCGAGAAGCAGCACCTCGCGGCCCGCCCCCTGAAGCGTCGTCGCCACGTCCAGTGAATTGGTGATCACCGATACGCCCGAAAGCTTTGCGAGCTCCCGGGCGAAGATGGCCGTCGTCGTGCCGGCGTCGACGAGGACCGTCTGCCCAGGCTCGATCAGCCTGGTTGCCTTCCGCGCGATCTCCGACTTCGCGCGTAGCTGGGCCGACATCCGCTTCCTGAACGGCTGCTCGGATCTTGGCTCTGGAAGCACCGCGCCGCCGTGGACCCTGTTGACCTGACCCGTTTCCTGGAGGTCTACCAAGTCTCGGCGCACTGTCTCACGCGACACGTTGAGCATCTCAGCTAGGTCGTTGGCGCTCACCTGCTGGTTCGCAGCCAGCATGGAAAGGATCCGCTGGTGGCGTTCCTTCGCCCACATTCAGGCTCCTCCCTTCACACGGTGCCGCTGGGACATCAGCGCCAGCGTCGCCTTCATGCTCAGCAGGGCCACGCACACGACCGCCATCACGCAGGTGGAGAAGGCCGCCGCCTGGGAGGTCAGGCCGGCATCGTCCAGCCGCATGATGGTGACGGCGGCGACGCTCAGGTCCGGGGTGGTCAGGAAGACCACCGCAGACAACGTCACCATGGAGCGCATGAACAGAAAGAAGAACACCGACACCAGCATCGGCGCGATGAAGGGCGCGATGATGTCGACCGCTGTCCGCCCCAGTCCAGCGCCCAGGCTGCCCGCCGCTTCCTCGAGCGCCGGCGGGAGCTGGCGGAAGCCGGTCATGAGGGTCAGGAAGCCCTGCGTGTGATAGTGGTAGAAGTTCACGATCGCGATCAGCACCGCCGTGCCGTAAAGCAGGTAGAGCGGTGTCGTCGTCGAGTTAAACGTCAGGATATATGCGAGCCCAAGCACCATCCCCGGTACTGCCGCAGGCATGGCGGCCAGAACCTGGATCGGCTGGGCCACGGCGCGGGGTAAGCGGCGCAGTCCCAGGCCGAGGAGGAAGACGGCGAGCGTCCCCCCCGTCGCCGCCATCACCGAGATCACGATGGTTATCCAGAGCGACGAGTAGCCCCCTGCCAAGGTGATGTCGTAGTGCTTGGGCGACAGCGCCATGTTGTAGGGCCACAACGTGACGAAGCTCGCATAGATGACAATGCCGATAACAGCGACGATGCCCGAGCAAATCAGGAGCGAAAGCCCCGCCATGACACTGTCGCGCAGCGGTGCAAAGCTCGGACGGTAACGGACCTCGCCGGTGGCCTGCCCGGTCTGCTGCCGCTTCATCGCCTGGCGTTCAATCGCGTAGGAGATCACCGTGGGCAGCAGGAGCATGATGCCCACCACCGCGCCCATGTTGAAGTTCCGCTGGCCGACCACCTGCGAATAGATCTCGGTCGCCAAGACCGAGTAGTCGCCGCCGATCACGGCCGCATTGCCGAAATCTGTGATCGTGATGGTGAAGCACACGAAAGCAGCATTCAGAATACCAAACCGTGCGGCCGGCAGCGTGAGGTCGCGGAATTGGCGCGAGGGCGAGGCGCCCATGACGTCTGCTGCCTCATAGATTCGCGCATCTAGCAGAACCAGCGCCGCTCCGATGATCATCACCGCCTGCGGGAGGGCATAGAGCGTGTTCGCGATCAGCAGGCCCCAGAATCCGTAGATCTCGATCTCTATGCCGAGCGCGCGGCTCACGACCCCGTTGCGCCCCAGCAGAAAAATCAAGCCCAAGGCCTGCACCAGGGAGGGCGCGAGCAGCGGCAGAACGATCACGCCGCGCACCAGCCATTTGCCGGGGAAAGCGCAGCGATGGAGCCCGTGCGCGATGATGAACCCGAGAAACACGCTGAGCACCGTGGTGGTGCCGCCCATGAGCAGCGAATGCCAGGTCGCGCGCCAGAACCCGGCGGAGCTCAGGACCCGTGCGTAGTTCGCCAGGCCATAGCCGTCCTCCACCGTGAGGGACCGCAGGAAGACGATGACCATCGGGTAGAGGAAGAACAGGATGAGGCCGAGCAGGGGCAAACCGACACACACCCAGGTCAGGAGCCGGTCTTTGTCTGGCCGCCAGCGGGCAGCAGGCATTGACGTCTCCGCAGTGGTCATGCGTGCGCCTCGGTCGGTGCGCGGGCGCTGTCGTCGGCGACCCAGATACAGGCGTCCGGCGCGACCTGGAGCGCCACACGGTCGCCTTCACGGCAGGGATTGGCGCCATGTGTCTCGACCACCAGAGAACCCGCGGGGCTATCGACCTCGAGCCGCCGCAGGTTTCCCAGGAAGCTGATACCGCGGACGGAGGAGTTTCCGTCCGGGTCAGGGGTCACGCCGATCTGCTCGGGCCGAATACAGGCGATGTGGTCGTCCTCCCTGCCCTTCGGTCGTGTCGCCGCGAGATCGGGAAACGCCCGCCCCACCGCGTCGGCGGGAAGAAGGTTGCTAATGCCCATAAACTCGGCGACGAAGCGTGTCCGGGGCCGGTTGTAGAGATCCTCGGGCGTGCCGGCCTGCACCACCACGCCGTGATTCATGCAGATGATCTTGTCGGCAAGGGCCAGCGCTTCTTCCTGATCATGGGTCACCATCAAGGTGGGGATACCGAGCGAGCGCTGGACATGGCGGATTTCGCCGCGCAGTTCGGCCCGGACCTTGGCGTCCAGAGCGGAGAGCGGCTCATCCAGAAGCAAAACCCGGGGATCAACGGCGATGGCGCGGGCGAGCGCGATCCGCTGCTGTTGGCCGCCCGATAGTTGGCCGGGGAAACTGTCGGCCAGTTGCGGCAGCTTCACCAACTTGAGCAACTCCGTCACTCGCCGAGAAATCTCAGGCCGTGATGTGCCGCGGATCTTGAGCCCGTATCCGATGTTCTCGGCCACCGTCATGTTCGGAAAGAGCGAGTAGGATTGGAAAACGATGCCGAAGCCCCGCTTGCGCGCGGGCAGGCCCGACAAGGCCGTGCCTTCCAGCAGGATCTCGCCTTCGTCCAGATCGGAGAGCCCTGCGATCAGCCGCAACAGCGTGGTTTTCCCGCAGCCCGAAGGTCCCAGCAGGCAGACAAACTCCCCTTGGTCAATCTCGATCGAGACGCGGTTGAGCGCCGTGAAGGATCCGTAGATTTTGGTGGCTTCGCGGACGGTGAGATACATGGTGATCTTGTCTTCTTCGCAAATGGCGCGGGCCCCGGGCGAGACCCGCGCGTTGACCGGCGACGTTTGCCGACCAGGGTATTGTCAGCGGCCAAACTTTTCCTTCCAGGTCTGCTTGACCGCAGTCTGGTTCTCGGCAGCTTCGACGAAGTCGATCTTCGCGAGAATCGTCGAGATGTCGGCCGGCAGGCCCGCATCCCTTGCCGCCTGGGACGCATCGACCCCCGGCACGGTGATCAGCGCCTTGTACTGCTGGTAGAGGCCGATTGCTTCCTCCGACATCGTCCAGTCCAGGAAGGCCTTGGCGCCGTCCTTGTTGTCGGAACTAGCCATCAGGCCGGAGGCTTCAAGTTCATAGCCGACACCGCCCTCGGGGAAGACCATGGCGAGCGGGTAGCCCTCCTCGATCGACTGCATCGCGGTAAACGCCAGCGAGATCCCGACGGTGTATTCGCCGACACGCGCCGACTTGCAGGGCTTGGAGCCCGACGAGGTATACTGTGCCATGTTCGGATCGACGGCCTCGAGCTGCGCCCAGCCCGCCTCTTCGCCCATGCTCTGCAGCACGGCGTTCACGTGCAGGTAGCCGGTGCCGGAGGAGTTCGGGTCGGGCATCAGGACTTCGCCCTTGAACGCGGGGTCTTCGAGGTCCTGCCAGCTGGACGGCATCGGAAGGCCCTTGTCCTCTAGCCGGGCGGTGTTGACGCAGAAGGCGCCCATGTAGCCGATCGGCGCGAACCACTTGCCGTCCTCTCCCCGGAAGGTGGCGGGCAGCACGTCCACGCCCTCAGCCGCGTAGGGTTCCAGCATCTCGAGGACCTGCGGGTCCATCATCGCGCTGACGGCCCAGCCCCAGATCACGTCAGCCTGCGGATTGCCCGCTTCGGCCAGCAGGCGCGCGCCCAGCTTGCCCGTCGACAGGCGCAGCAGGTTGATCTCCGTGTCTGGCATCGCCTTCTGTGCGGCCTCGAGATAGGCCGCGATTTCTTCTTCTTCGAGCGCGGTATAGACGGTGATCTCGTCTGCCGCGGCTGACGCCGCGAGGCCGATGGCTGCCAGCGAAGCCAAGGTGGGTTTTGTCCAGGTCATCATTGTCATCTCTCCTTGTTGGTCTGTGCTGTCCCAAGCCAGTGCCTGCATGGATCGGCGCGGGCCCTCTGCGAGACCCGTTCTGATTGCCCCGCCCAGCGAAGCAGGCGTGAGGATATTTGTGTAGTCTTGCACTTTTGTGCGTTTTGTCTAGGATAAATTTTGGCAATGGCGCGCCGTTTCGTGCGGGCTGCTACGGATGAGGAAAAATCATGCAAGGCTCCACGACCTCGAGCGGGACGGACATCCTGGCTGACTTCGCCGACGCGCTCGCGGACGTGACGGACGCGATGGCGATGCAATATTTCCGCAAGCCGCTGGACGTGGAGCACAAGGCCGATCTCTCGCCGGTCACCCGGGCCGACCGTGAGATCGAGGCCGTAATGCGCGAACGAATCTTCGACCGTTTCCCTACCCACGGCATACTGGGCGAAGAGCACGAGGACGCACGTCTGGACGCAGATCATCTTTGGGTGCTCGACCCGATAGACGGAACGAAGAGCTTCGTTACCGGCATGCCGACCTTCGGGACGCTTATCGCCTGCTTATCTGCCGGCCGTCCGGAACTTGGCGTCATCTCCATACCTGCGACCGGGGAACGCTGGCAGAGCCAACGCGGACTTCGGACGACTCTGAACGGCAGGCGCTGCAGCACGAGCGGTCAGACGCGCCTGGCCGATGCCACGCTTTACACCACGACACCTGACACGTTCGATGAGGCAGGCCGCGCCAAGTTCGAGCTACTGTCGCAGAAGGTCGGAATGCGGCGCTTCGGGGGAGACTGCTACGCCTACGGGCTGCTGGCGTCCGGCCATGTCGATCTTGTTCTCGAGATGAATCTGCACCCCTACGACTACATGGCGCTCGTTCCGGTAATCGAAGGGGCTGGAGGCGTCATCACCGACTGGGACGGCAAGCCGCTCGGACTGGACTCGGATGGTCGTGTCATCGCCGCAGCAAGCGTCGCACTGCATCAAGAGGCGCTTGCTACACTGTCCTGATATTCTTTATGCTGGGCTAGTGTTTCTCGAAGTATCGAGTAGCAACGGGTGGTGCACAGTGGCTCTGTTGCACCAATCCCGTGAGGGATTCATCTTGTGAATCCAGCGTGGTAGCTGGGATGCAGAGCAAACCCAGACCCCCGACTTACAAGACCGGGAACTGGCCGACCAATAATGAAGCGCTTAAGCGCCGGGGCTCGCTGACGATCTGGTTCGATCCCGGGATGAGCTGGGATGCCGCGCCGACAGGCAGGCGCGGTCGCCAGCAGACCCAGAGCGATACCGCGATCCAGACGTGCCTGACGATGAAGGGTGAAGGGCGTCCCGGAAACGCGCCGGTGGCGCGTTTCAGCCCTGAACGGGCGAAGCCCCGGGCAGGTTCGGCATGGCGCTGCGGCAGACGACCGGGTTCGTCGAAAGCTTGTTGCGCCTGGTCGGGCTTGGCTGGTCGGTGCCCGACTTCAGCACGCTGTCTCGCCGCCAGAAGACGCTTGCCGTGAACATCCCGTATCGCGGCTCCAGAGGGCCGTTGCCCCCGCTGATCGACAGCACCGGCATCAAGGGCGAAGGCGAATGGCATGCACGCAAGCACGGTGGCCGGAAACGGCGCGTCTGGCGCAAGATCCATCTCGGGATCGACGAGCAAACGCTGGAGGTTCGAGCCGTCGAGATCACCGGGAGCCATGTCGGCGATGCGCCGATGCTGCCCGACCTTCTCAGCCAGATACCGGAGGACCAGGAGATCGGCAGCGTCACGGCAGACGGCGCCTACGACACCCGCAAGTGCCATGATGCGATCGCCGAGCGCGGGGTGCCTGCCGTCGTTCCACCGCGCAGGAACGCCAAACCCTGGAAGACCAGCACCAAGGGTGCCTGGCGCGCAATGAGGCCCTGCGCGCTTCGAAATACCTTGGCCGCGCGCTCTGGCGACGATGGAGCGGATACCACCGCCGAAGTCGCGTCGAAACGAAGATGCATTGCGTGAACCGAAGGTCCGCGAAGCGAAACTGATGGGCCAGAGGCTCACGGCACGGGACTTCGACCGTCAGGTCGCGGAGCTCCAGGTTCGGATCGCCGTCCTGAACGGCTACACCGCACTCGGCATACCTGTCACAGAGGCCGTGGGACAAGTCTGCCCGGGGAAAGGGGAACCTCGGCCATCAGCCGATTTGTGCAACAGAGCCGCGCAGAAGGTTGTATTTGGGATTGACCCTGAAACGCTCTGGCCTTGCGTCTTATCGATCTCCATCAACAACATAAGAGTCCGAAATGATCGACATCGTGACGCTCAAGGCCATCTGCAACGAACTCAAGACCGACCCGCGCGAGGCCCGCGAACGCCTGCGCGCCGCCGCCAGCGATGCCAAGGCGAACCCCGAACTTGCGAAGGCGCGGAAGCCGCGCACGCCGTGGCAGTGGGTGAAAGGGTCCGCCGCCGAGAAGGAGGCGCGGCGCGCCTTGCAGCCCGCAAAGCAGCCCCCAAAGGCGGGATAGACCGCCGCCCCACTCGGAACAACCAGCAACGGGGGTGCACATGGCGCCCCCGAAGAGTGGTCAGCGCAGCGCGTGGGGCTTGGTGTCTTGACCCTCCGATAGTGCTGGCCATTCAGTCCGCCCCTCACTATCCGGTGGACTTCGAAGCCAAAAAAATGTTTCTTGACAAGTAAAAAGCCGGATCGCAGGGGGCAGTTTATAGTGAATGTGCAACAGCATAAGAAGCTAACCGACGACATATGGGAAATCGCCAAGCGCCTTCGTGGCCCCTACCGGCCACCACAGTACCGGCTTGTTATGCTGCCTATGGTGGTCCTGCGCCGTCTGGACTGCGTGCTTGGGGACAGTATCGACCGAGTTCACGACGAGTATGTCCGCCTCAAGGCGGCTGGCACGAACGAAAAGGCGATGGAAAAGATGCTGGCGCGGGTCGCGGACCCTAAGCGCAAGCAGCCCCTCTACAACACCAGCAAATACACCTTCGCCCGCCTGACCGCCGATGCTGAGAGCATCGCGCCCAACCTCGTGGCCTACATCAACGGCTTTTCACCCACGGCCCGTTCGATCTTCGAGAAGTTCAACTTCGCCGAGCAAATCCAGAAGCTCGACGACAGCAACCGCCTGTTCAATATCGTTCAGCAGATGGCGACGGTGCCCCTGCATCCCGATCAGGTTGATAACCTCCAGATGGGCTACCTGTTTGAACATCTGGTGATGAAATTCAACGAACAGGCAAATGAGGAAGCGGGGGACCACTTCACCCCCCGCGAGGTCATCGAACTGATGGCCAACCTCGTCTACACCGGCGAGCAGGACGTTTACAAACCCGGCATCTTTCGCACGATCTATGACCCGACCTGTGGCACCGGCGGGATGCTCTCCGTCTCGGAGCAGCATATCCGCGCGGGCAACAAGGCGGCGAACCTCGCGCTCTATGGGCAGGAATACAATGACGAGAGCTGGGCAATCTGCTGCTCCGACATGCTCATCAAGGACGAAGAGACCGATAACATCATCCTTGGCGATACGCTGGGCGACGGCAAGACGGGCGACGGCTTCGAGGGGCACCAGTTCCATTACATGATGGCGAACCCGCCGTTCGGCGTGGACTGGAAGGACCAGAAAAAGGTCGTCGAGAAGGAACACAAAACGTTGGGTTTCAACGGGCGTTTCGGCGCGGGCACGCCCGACATCGACGATGGGTCGCTCCTGTTCCTCCAGCACATGATCTCCAAGATGCACCCCAGCCCGGACGATCCCGACACCCCCGGCGACGGGTCCAAGATCGCGGTGGTGTTCAACGGCTCGCCCCTGTTCTCGGGCAGTGCAGGGGGTGGCCCGTCCAGCATCCGCCGCTGGATCATTGAAAACGACTGGCTGAACGCGATCATCGGCCTGCCAGATCAGCTTTTCTACAACACCGGCATCTATACCTACGTTTGGATGGTGACAAACCGCAAACCGCCCGAGCGGCGCGGCAAGGTGCAACTGATCGACGGCACCTTGTTTGCCGAGCGGATGGACAAGAGCCTGAACAACAAGCGTCACCGCATCACCGATGCCCAGATCGCCGACCTGACCCGCATCTATGGCAACTACCGCGACGGCGAACAGGCCGAGGTGGTGGTGAACAAGAAGACGGGCGAGAAGGAAACCCGCACCGTTTCGCGCATCTTCAAGAACCACGAGTTCGGCTTTCTGCGAATCGTCGTGGAACGCCCCCTGCGCATGAATTTCCAGACCACGCCGGAACGGATCGCGCGGCTAGATGACCTCGACCCCGACAAGCACCCGGTCGCGGACATGCGGGCGGTGGTCGAGGCGATGGACGCTGACCGCCTTTACATGGACCTTGCAGAGTTTGACGCCGACGTGGTCGCCACCGCCACCGATCTGGACATCAAGCTGGGCAAGCCCGTGCGTAAGACCCTGTGGATGACCATCGGTGACAAGGACCAGCGGGCCGAAAAGTGCATCTGGGTGGGCGACCGACCCGAGCCTGACCCCGAGTTGCGCGATACCGAGAATGTGCCGCTGCCCGACTGGACGCAGCTCCCCCTGCCGATGCCCTTTGGCCCTGATCCACAGAACAAGCTGAACGGCGATTTGGTCAAGCTGATGACCCCGGCCATTGATGCGTACATGGCCGACGAGGTGCTGTCCCATGTGCCCGATGCTTGGGTGGACTATGGCCGCACCAAGGTTGGTTATGAAATCCCGTTCAACCGGCATTTCTATGTCTACAAGCCCCCGCGCGAACTGGACGAGATCGAAGGCGAGATCGAGACGCTGGAAGGTGAGATCGCCAAGCTGCTGGAAGGGCTGACGGCATGAGCTTTGTTGCGCGTCCTGATAACAGCCCCACATGGGCCGACGACCTGCCAGAGGGCTGGACTGCTGATTGGGTCAAGTGGTCCGTCGCGTTTGCGTCGGCGAAGCCCGATGGCGAAGACATTGAAAAGCTGCCCTATATCTCGAACGAGGACATCGCGTCTTGGACCGGCAAGCTGCTCAAGGAAGACCCTCAGCCTGCCGACAAGGAGGGACGGCTGTTCCGGCGCGGTGACGTGCTGTTCAACAAGCTGCGCCCCTATCTTGCCAAGGTCTATCATGCAGACTTCGACGGGATCAGCTCGGGCGAGTTGCTGAACCTACGGGCGTCGGAACGTGTCCTGCCCCGGTTCCTGTTTCATGTGCTGTCGTCGTATCCGTTCATCGACATCATCAATTCCGAGAGCTTTGGCACCAAGATGCCCCGCGCGGATTGGGAGACCGTGGGCCACCAGCCCTTGCCACTCCCCGACCTCGACACCCAGCGGCGGATTGCGGGGTATCTGGATGACAAGACAGCGCAGATTGATGCGCTGATCGAGAAGAAGCGGACGCTGCTGGACCGTCTGGCTGAGAAACGCCAAGCCCTCATCACCCGCGCCGTCACCCGTGGCCTCAACCCCGACGCCCCCCTGAAAGACAGCGACATTGACTGGCTCGGCAAGGTTCCGGCGCATTGGGAGGTGTGGCCGCTCAAGAGGTATCTGACTGAAAGCCAGTATGGGATTTCAGAGGCGCTGTCTGAGGCGGGTGAGGTCGCCATCTTGCGGATGGGCAACATCCAGAACCTTGGCGTTGACCTTACCGAATTGAAGTTTGTCGACGAGGTCGCGCCCTTCCTGTTGCTGCAAGAGAAAGACGTTTTGTTCAACCGCACCAACAGTATCGACCTTGTGGGCAAGTCGGCGATCTACAACGGGACATACGAGGGCGCTTTGTCTTTTGCGTCCTACTTGGCTCGATTTAGGTTTGACGCCCGATACTTGCCGGAGTTCGCCAACTTCGTCTTCGGGACGGAACAGCTCTTGGAATACGCGAGAACCATGGCATTTCGGGCCATCGGTCAGGCCAACTTGAACCCCACACGCTTCGCTGAAATCGCCGTGCCCGTACCGCCAGTCGAAGAGCAGCGAGCGATCATTGATTTCCTCACGCCGCATGGTGAGCAGACAGAGGCGGCGACCTCTCAGATTGCTGCCTCAGTCGAGAAGCTGACCGAATACCGCGCCGCCCTCGTCACCGCCGCCGTGACGGGCAAGATCAAGGCGCTTCTGACCGAGGACACCTGTATACCCGCAAAGAAGGAGGCCCCCGCCGCCTTCAAACGCTCGGTGCTTTCTGCCTATATCGCCGACACGCTCTGCGACCACCCCACCTTTGGCCGGGTGAAGTTCCAGAAGCTCTTGCACCTGTGCGAAGCACACCTGGAAATTCAGGAGGTCGCGGGCAACTACCACCGCGATGCCGCTGGCCCGTTCGACACGCAGATGATGCGCTCGGTCCATTCCCAGATCGAAAAGCAGGGCTGGATCGCCCCGGTGAAGGGCGACAAGGGTTGGACCTATGCCCGAGGCGAAAAGGTGGACGGCTACCGCGCCCATTTCGACCGCTACTTCGGCGACCGCAAAAAGGCGCTGGAAGACCTCCTCGCCCTGATCGCGCCGATGAAGACCCAACAGGCCGAGATCGTCTCGACCGCCTTCGCCGCGTGGAATGATCTGCTGCTGGAAGGCAAGACGCCCACGGATGATGAGATCGTGAACCTGATCCTGAACGACTGGACCGAAAGCAAGAAAGCGATCAGCGCCGACCGCTGGCATAGCGCCTTGGACTGGATGCGAGAAAAGGGCCTCACCCCACGCGGGCTGGGGGAGCAGACGAAAAGGAAGAGTTAAGGCGCTTGTCGCCTGCGTTGTTATGGAGGGATTGTATGGCTGACGTTTTTCACGATGGAATTAAAGCTCTGATGGCAAGGGTTGCCGCCAGCGGCATCATTGGCGAATGGACCGAGGAGGCGGGCGGAACCAAGCATGTTTTCCGGTCTCGTGAACGTGGGGTTCTGAACTACTGGCCCAATAAAGGGACCGTGCAGTATCAGGGCAAGCCCGAGGCGCAGGCTCCCTTGAAGGCCGTGCTTGCGGATGATGCGCCCGTAGCTCCGGCTGCTTCTGCGACCCAGGTTGACGCAAAGACGAAGATTTTCGTGGTTCATGGTCATGACTCTCAGGCGTTGGAACAGCTTGAACTGGTCCTGCGCAGGCTCGGTCTCGACCCATACATCCTCCAGAACAACGATGGCGGTTCCAACACCATCATTGAAGCCTTGGAACAGCAGATTTATCAAGAAGCGGCCTTCGGTATCGTTCTGATGACGCCTGACGACTTCGGCTATCCCAAGGCCAAGGGCGATGACGCGATCCAGCCACGCGCCCGCCAAAATGTGATCCTTGAGTTAGGAATGGTCCTCGCATCCCTAGGACGCAACCAAATGGTTGTCCTCAAGAAAGGCGCTCTGGAAACCCCCAGCGATGTTGATGGGGTTCTGCGCCTTGAGTTTAATGATCACGTCAAAGAAGTCGCCGTGAAGCTCGCACGTCGCATCAAAGCAGCTGGAATCGAGATTGATGATGCCCTGATTGCTGGTTGCGGGGCGTGACATCATGGCAGGGCACACCGAGACCGATTTTGAGAAGGCAATTGAACACGGGCTGACCTCGTGTGGTGGCTATGACCGCCGGTCGCCTAACGATTTCAATGAGGACTTGTGCCTGTTCCCTGCCGATGTGCTGGGGTTCCTCAAGGATACGCAACCGCAGAAATGGGATCAGCTTGAAGCCCTGTTGAAGGGGCAGACAGAGGATCAAGTGCTGTCCGATCTCGCCAAGGAGCTGACGACCAAGGGCACGCTGCACGTCCTGCGCCACGGGTTCCGCTGCTACGGCAAGACCCTGCGACTGGCCTACTTCCAGCCGAACACGGGCATGAACCCCGAGACGACCGCGCTCTATGCTAAGAACCGCCTGACTATCACCCGGCAGGTCGTCTTCACCTCGGTCAAGAAGGCCCCCGGCGGCAAGGCCAAGCGGTGCATCCTCGACGTGACGCTTGCTGTGAACGGCCTGCCGGTCGCCACCGCCGAATTGAAGAACCCGATGACCGGCCAACGGGCCGTTGACGCCAAGAAACAGTATGAGCGCGACCGCGACGAACGCGACCTGATGTTCAAGTTCAAGGAACGCGCCCTTGTGCATTTCGCCGTGGACCCGGACGAGGTGTGGATGACCACGCGCCTCAAGGGGGGCGAGACATTCTTCCTGCCGTTCAACAAGGGCCACAACCGGGGTGCGGGTAATCCGCCTGTAGAGGGGAACTGGAAGACCGCCTACCTGTGGGATGAGGTTTTGGCGCGGGATAGCCTCTTGGACATCCTGCAACGGTTCATGCACTTGGAGGTGAAGGAAAAGAAGGTCGCCACCCACCGGGGTCCGAAGACCGTTCGCAAGGAAACAATGATCTTCCCCAGGTATCATCAACTCGACGCGGTGCGGAAGCTGGTGGCCCATGCCAAGGAGCATGGAGCAGGCCGCAACTACCTCGTGCAGCACTCTGCTGGGTCGGGCAAGTCGAACAGCATCGCGTGGCTGGCGCACCGGCTGGCGGGCCTGCATGACGCGGTGGATGCGAAGATTTTCCATTCGGTGATCGTGGTGACGGATCGCCTTGTTCTGGATCAGCAGTTGCAGAACACGATCTACCAGTTCGAGCACAAGACCGGGGTTGTCGAGAAGATCGACGAGAATACCCAGCAGCTCACCCGAGCGATCTCGAATGGGGTTCCGATCATTATTTCCACGATCCAGAAGTTCCCGTTCATCGCTCAAGCACTGCGCACGCTGGAGGACAAGGGCGAAGAGGTGGCGCTGACCACAGCAGGTAAGCGTTATGCTGTGATCGTGGATGAGGCGCATTCGTCGCAGACTGGTGAAACGGCATCTGCACTGCGCGGGATGCTGAACAAGGACGGGATCGAGGCCACCATTGCGGCGCAGCTTTCGGACGTGGAAGATGAGACCCTGACCGACGACGCGAAACGGGCGATCCTGCTGGACACGCTGCGGCGTGGGAAGCAGCCGAACCTGAGTTTCTTCGCCTTCACGGCCACACCCAAGTTCAAGACCAAGGCGATGTTTGACGAGCCGGGACCGGATGGTCAGTCGCCATTCCACGAGTATACGATGAAGCAGGCCATCGAGGAGAGCTTCATCATGGATGTCCTCAAGAACTACACGACCTTTAAGCGGTTCTTCGGGCTGGTGAAGCAGATTGAGAATGACCCACAGGTGCCGAAACGGGCAGCAGCCAAAGTCCTGACCCAGTTCCTCACACTGCATCCACATAACATTGAACAGGTCGTCACGATTATCGTCGAGCACTTCCGCTCGAACGTGATGCATGAGATCGGCGGGCGGGCAAAAGCGATGGTCGTGACTGGCTCTCGCCTAGAGGCCGTGCGTTACAAACTCGCCTTTGATCGCTACATTGAGGAACGCGGTTACAAAGGGATCAAATCTCTGGTGGCCTTCTCGGGCACTGTCGAAGACCCCGCCATCCCAGAAAGCGCCTACACCGAAGTTGGGATGAACAATGGGCTGCCGGAAGCAGAACTGCCCGAGACATTTGACAGCGATGAGTTTCGCGTTCTCTTGGTTGCCGACAAGTATCAGACCGGTTTCGATCAGCCGCTGCTGCAAACGATGTATGTCGTCAAGCGGTTGGCGGGGGTGCAGGCTGTCCAAACATTGTCTCGGTTGAACCGCATGGCTCCGGGCAAGTCGCGGACCTTTGTTCTCGACTTCGCAAACGAGGAAGAGGACATCTTCAAGGCGTTCAAGCCGTACTACGAGGATACGCCCACCGGCGAGAACGTAGACCCGCAGCGCCTGAACGAGCTACAGCATCGACTACTTGAGTGGGCGATCTTCACGCTTGAGGATGTCAGCGCCTTTTCTGTCGTCTGGTATGGCAAGAAGAAGGATCACACCGCATCCGACCATCGGACGATGAACGCTATTCTGGATCGCACGGTTGACACTTTTCAGGATCGAGAAGAGGAAGAGCGTGAAGAGTTCAGGGGGCAGATTACCGCGTTTCGCAACCTCTACGCCTTCCTGTCGCAGATCATCCCTTATCAGGATAGCGAGCTTGAGCAGTTCTATACCTTCTGCCGCAACCTGATCTCCAAGCTGCCGCCTCCGGGGGATGGGTCGTCCTTCACTCTGGATGACGAAGTTGCGTTGAAATACTTCCGCATTCAACAGATGACGCAGGGATCAATCGACCTCGATGACGGGGAGACCGACCCACTGAAAGGGCCAACAGATGTCGGTTCGGGTGGACGGAAAGATGAAGAGGTCGGGTTGCGTGACCTTGTGGAGAGGTTAAACGAGCGGTTCGGCACCAGCTTCACTCGTGCGGATCAGCTTTTCTTCGAGCAGGTTCGCGAGAGCGCCGAAAGCGATGATCGTATTGTCGAAGCTGCGCTCGCCAACAAGTACGACAACTTCTCGTCCTACCTTGAACGGATGTTGGATGAACTGTTCATCGACCGAATGGATGGCAACGAGGAAGTGTTCTCGAAAGTGATGAGCGATCAGCCGTTTCGCTCAGCGGTTCACAAGGGCCTAGCCAGAGAACTCTATGAGCGTATCCGCGCGGGAAGGCGTCACTGACCGCAATGGCGAAAACCTTTGACGGGTCGAGCGTGTTGCCCCCGTGTCTGTGTCTCGGTTCATGGTACAGAATGCTACCCAAGACCATCGTCGAGGAATTGCCCCGATGTTCTGAAAAATAATCTTTTTATTTCCGATGCTTAAGTTGTTTCCGGGGCGGAATAGAACCACCGACACGAGGATTTTCAATCCTACCAAAGAGCTTGCTATCATGCGGATTACGGGAGAAATCTTACAGCCAAATCAAGCTCGGTTTTTGCATCAAAACTCCGCCACACAGAATGAACATACATGCTCCCGGATACTTGGACAGGATCTGGCGTGATTTAAGCTACTCGTTGCCCTTGCTGATGGGGTTGGGTTTCTTCGCTTCTCAGCGACTAGACCACGGCGGGTGGCCTGCCGGCAAGGGCCGCTTGTGGGCATTGGTGGTTGTAGAAGGTCATCCATTTTAGAATGCTCGCCTTCGCCTCTGATCCGGCCTCTCACGCATGCAGGTAAGGAGATGACCTTCACTCAGAGCGCCACCCGCTGAATCTGCGCCTGCCGAAACCGCAGATCACCACCCGAGCCGTAACGCTCGCGCCCGAGGGCATGCCCCAGGAAATCCCGGCGCAGGCGCTCGTCGATGCCCGCCTCCAACATCCTGTCCTCGAAGGAATGCCGCAGGCAGTAGAGCGTGTGCTGCGGCGTCTCCATCAGCCCGTTCTCGCGCAGATACTTGTTCACCGTCTGGCTCAGCCCCGGCTTGTCATAGTAGCGCGGGAAGCCGTTGGGAAAGGCGCGCATCGCTTCCAGCGAGACACCGGCGAGCGGAATGACACGTTCCGAGTTGCGTGTCTTGAGCGCGCGGCGTTTCTCCCCGTCGATCTGCGGGCGCACCTCGATATGGGGCACCGCGTGATCAAGCCGAATATCCGCGGCCTGCAGCCCCGCCGCTTCCGAAGGGCGCAGCCCGGTATTGACCATGAGCAGCACGATCCCCCGCGCCTGATCATTGAGACCGCGCAGGTTGTCCCCTTCCACCAGAACCCGCTTGATCCACTCGGTGCTGAACGGTTTGCGGGTGACTTCGCCCTGGGATTTGAAACCCCAGTCACTCAAGGGGAGGTCGAGACCAAGCATGCGCATCTTGTTCACCCGGCGCAGGACCGTACCGAAGAACATGATCTGCTTGTTGGCGGTCTCCACCTTGATCTCGCCCCGCTCGATGCGCCCCCAATACCATTCGCGGAGCTCCATCATGTGATCCGCCGAGAGCCGCTCGATCTCGATGTCACCTATCACATCGACGAAGTTCCTGATGGCCCGCTTGAAGCTGTTGGCCCAGACCCGGCGCTGGTTCGGGCTCTTGGCCGCCGCCTCGTCCTTGGTCAGCTCCCAGAAGATTTCCAGGCACTCTGTGATGGTGGTCCCGGGCTCTTTGACGGCCCCGAGAAAGGCCCTGCCTTTGCGGTCGTCGATCGTGCCATCGGGACGCATCGCGGCCTCGACCCGGGCCACGATCTCGTCGAGGGGCAGTTCGGCAATCCTCTTGGCGGGTAGAAACTCGTAGCCCCGCGCGTACGCAAGTTCTCGCGCCGCCTCGTAACGCTCCCGGGCGATGTCGGTGTCACCACGGAGCAGGGCTTCCCATTGCGCCACCAGGTTGTTCCAGACCTCTTCTTCCTTGCGGCGTGCCTCGGTGAGGCTATCCGTTTTGAGCGAAACGTAGACGACCTTGCGCTCTTCGACGGCCGCGTAGCGTTTCGGCACGCGGCGGCGGAGATGGTACGTGGACCCGCGGAGATGAATCGGCATGGTGCTAAGCTGTCTTAAAGTGGTATGCTATGCAAGCATTTGTGCAGCAAAATGTGTGGCAAAATGTGCAGCAAAAGTGCAATCAGTTGATGGTGATTTTGCGCCACACTTCCCAATAATTGTTTGAATTCAGATGTTTAGACGAGATGTCGCGTTTGGCGTATGGCGACCCCGGCAGGATTCGAACCTGCAACCTGCCCCTTAGGAGGGGGCTGCTCTATCCAGTTGAGCCACGGGGCCTTGCGGCGGTGGTCTAGCGTCTCGGGCGGGGATTGTCATCGGGGTTTTCGCTCCGGCTTGATCGCGGACGCGCGATCAGGCTAAGTGAGGACATGCTTTTCCTTTCCGGACCACGGTCTTGAACCCACCCGACCACCACCCTTTGACCCTGCGCGACGTCTCGGAGGCGGCGGGCGTGTCGGAGATGACCGTGAGCCGCGTGTTGCGCAACAAGCGCGACGTGTCCGAGGCCACGCGCCTGCGCGTGCTGGAGGCGGCGCGGCGGCTGGGATACGTGCCCAACAAGATCGCGGGTGCGCTGGCGAGTCAGCGGGTCAACCTCGTGGCGGTGATCATCCCGTCGATGTCCAACATGGTGTTTCCCGAGGTGATGACCGGGATCACTGGCGTGCTGGAGGAGACCGGGCTTCAGCCGGTGGTGGGGCTGACGGGGTATCGTCCTGAAAAGGAAGAGAAAGTTCTATATGAAATGCTGTCATGGCGGCCCGCGGGGGTGATCATCGCGGGGCTGGAGCATTCCGAGGCGAGCCGCGCCATGCTGCGCGCGAGCGGCATTCCGGTGGTCGAGATCATGGACGTGGACGGCACGCCGATCGATTCCGTGGTGGGCATTTCGCACAGGCGCGCCGGGCAGCAGATGGCGCAGGCGATCATCCGCGCGGGGTATCGCCGGATCGGCTTCATGGGCACCAAGATGCCGCTCGACCACCGCGCGCGCAAACGTTTCGAGGGGTTCACAGAGGCGCTGGCCAAGGCCGGGATCGAGATGGCCGATCACGAGTTCTATTCCGGCGGATCGGCGCTGGCCAAGGGGCGCGAGATGACCGCCGAGATGCTGCGGCGCTCGCCTGACCTGGATTTCCTGTATTATTCCAATGACATGATCGGGGCGGGCGGGCTGCTCTACCTGCTCGAACAGGGCGTGGATATCCCCGGCCGGATCGGGCTTGCGGGGTTCAACGGGGTCGAGCTGCTCGATGGTCTGCCGCGCCGTCTGGCGACGATGGACGCTTGCCGGCTCGAGATCGGGCGCAAGGCCGCCGAGATCATCGCTGCACAAGCCTCCGGCCCCGAGGCGCGCGAGCGGGTGCGTATCGCGCTGGAGCCGCGGCTCGAGCCGGGGGATACGCTGCGGGTGCCCTGAAGGCCCCGGTCGGGCGGTGAAATTTCTCCTTTGATTTTCACGAGAGAATCGCGAAAGGCTGGCAAATCACCTTATTGCCGGGAGGGGCACATGCGGATCGGATTCATCGGGCTGGGAAATGTCGGGGGCAAGCTGGCCGGAAGCCTCTTGCGCAACGGCCACGACCTGCAGGTTCACGACCTGAACCGGGAGGTTCGCGACGGCTTTGCCGCGCGGGGCTGCAAGGTTTCGTCAACCCCCGCGCATATGATGCGCGACTGCGAGGCGGTCATCACCTGCCTGCCCTCGCCCGCGGCGAGCGCGGCGGTGATGGAGGAAATGCTGCCCGAGGTGGGGCCGGGCAAGATCTGGATGGAGATGTCCACCACCGACGCCGCCGAGATCACCCGCCTGGGCGGCATGGTGATCGAGCGCGGCGGGGCGGCGGTGGATTGCCCGGTCTCGGGTGGTTGTCACCGGGCGGCGACGGGCAACATCTCGATCTTCGCGGGCTGCGACCGCGCCACGTTCGAGCGCATCCTGCCACTGCTGACGACGTTGGGGCGGCGGGTGCTGCATACCGGCGAGCTGGGCAGCGCCTCGGTGCTCAAGGTGATGACCAACTACCTCGCGACCGCCAACCTGCTGTCGGTCTGCGAGGCGCTGGTGACGATGAAGGCGGCGGGGATGGACCTTGCCACCACATACGAGGCGATCCGAATCAGTTCGGGCACGTCCTTCGTGCACGAGACGGAGAGCCAGGTGATCCTCAATGGCTCGCGCGATATCAATTTCACCATGGACCTGGTGATGAAGGATATCGGCCTGTTTCAGTCGATCGCCGAGCGCGCGGGCGTGCCGCTGGAAATCTCGCCGATGATGATCGACATCTTCCGCGACGGGATGGCGCGCTATGGCGCGCGGGCACAATCCGACGACATCATCCGGCGGCTGGAGGAGGCCACGGGGCTCGACATCACGGCACCGGGCTTTCCGGCGGACATGGTCGATGACGAACCCGAGGAGCCGGGCTACGAGGTCTATCCGCCGGGCCGCGCCCCTGAGGCGGTCGCCGAGGAGCGTTAACCAGCCTGCCAGATACATGTTGCCTGTTGCGTGCAGCGGGTGGCATTCTCGTGCGGTGGTGCGCGAGGTTGTGTGATGTTGTTTATTGCGAGTCTTCTGGGGATGGCGGCCTTCGGGGCCACGGCGTTTGTCGGGCTTGGCGGTGAGACGGAGGATGCGTCGGCAGGCGGGTCCGAATCCGGCGATGGGAGCGATGCGTCCGGTTCGGACGTAACCGTCTCTGGCGATGGATCGGACCTGTTGAACGCGGTACTGGATGCGGTGGCGGATGACGGCATCGCCACGCATGACGCGGATGACAGCGAAAGCGGGCCTGAAGACACCGACGCGGCAACGGGGTGGCAAATCGTTGATGGCACGGGCGTTGCCGAGACCATCACCGGCGGCGACGATCCCGAGATGATCGGCGGGCGCGGCGGCGCGGACGTGATCGACGGGAACGGCGGTGATGATGAGCTGCGCGGTGGCGACGGCGATGACGAATTGTACGGTGGCGCGGGTGATGACACGCTGCACGGCGAGGATGGGGCCGACACGCTCGACGGCGAAGCGGGCGACGACCGGCTGTTCGGGCACAACGGCGATGACATACTGTCGGGCGGCGACGGCGATGACAGCCTCGTGGGCAGCGCCGGGAACGATACGCTCTCGGGCGGGGAGGGTGACGACGCGCTGCACGGCGACCTCGACGATGACCGGCTGGATGGCGGCATAGGGTCGGACACGCTGTTTGGCGGGCATGGCGATGATACGGTGACGGGGATCGTGGACGACCCGGCGACCGATGGCATTGACGATACCGATACCGGACGCGATTACCTCAACGGAGGCGGTGGCGACGACGTGATCGTGGCGGGGCGCGGCGATATCGTGACCACCGGCGGTGGGTCCGACACGGTGATGCTGGGCGACTGGCTCGACGCCGATCACCAGGCGGAAATCCTCGATTTTTCGGCGGCGGACGACATGCTCATGGTGTTTCATGACGCACCGGAGGGGGCGGAGCCCGAGATCACTCTCGAACCGGATGCCGACGATCCCGCGGCGCAGCGCCTGCTGCTCGACGGTATCGAGATCGCGCGCATTGCCGATGCCGAGGGGCTGACGCTTGACCATGTCGCGCTGGTGGCGCAGGTGCAGATGCCGGTGCCGACCGCCGGGTGAGGCGGTGGTGATCGCGGGCCTTGCCCGGGGCGGATTCATGCTTTTCTTTCGCGCGCAGTTGGCCTATACGCGCGAGACCCCCCGGCGCGGCAACGCGGCGGGGAAACGGACCTTGCTGGACGACATCCCGGCTTGTGCCCGCAACCCCCGGACCGAAGGAGAGACCGATGTCGATCACTGTCGAAGAGAAATCCCGCGTCATCAAGGACTTCGCGACCAAGGAGGGCGATACCGGCTCTCCCGAAGTACAGGTCGCCATCCTGACCTCGCGGATCACCACCCTGACTGAGCATTTCAAGACCCACAAGAAGGACAACCACGGGCGCCGTGGCCTTCTGAAGATGGTCGCACAGCGACGCAAGCTGCTGGATTACCTGCGCGGCAAGAACGAGGACCGCTATCGCGACCTCATCAAGCGCCTCGGCATCCGCCGCTGACACCATAAGCCGCGCCCCCAACGGGGCGCGGTTTTCGCATGATCCGATTGCGGCCCGGACCGGCCTTCGCCGGTGTCGCAGGATGAACACGAGAGGGCCGTGGGGCATGGGGCCCCGCAAGAAACGGGCCGCGCGGGATACGCCCGGCGGGCCAAGCTAGGAAACGTGATGTTTACTGAGACGAAAAAATCGATGCAGTGGGGGGAGGAAACCCTCACTCTTGAAACCGGCAAGATCGCCCGTCAGGCGGACGGGTCGGTGATTGCCACCCTTGGCGAGACGTCGGTCATGGCCAACGTGACCTTTGCCAAGGAACCCAAGCCGGGACTGGATTTCTTCCCGCTGACGGTCCATTACCAAGAAAAGTACTATGCCGCGGGCAAGGTGCCCGGCGGCTTTTTCAAGCGCGAGGCGCGCCCGTCGGAGAAGGAAACGCTGACCGCGCGCCTGATCGACCGGCCGATCCGCCCGCTCTTCGTGCCCGGCTTCAAGCATGAGACGCTGGTGATGTGCACCGTGCTGAGCCATGATCTCGTCAACGACCCGGACATGGTGGCGATGATCGCCACTTCCGCCGCGCTGACAATCTCGGGTGCGCCGTTCCGCGGGCCGATCGGCGGCTGCCGCGTGGGGTATGCGGATGGCGAATACATCCTCAACCCCGAGATCGACGACATGCACGAGCTGCGCAACAACCCCGAGCAGCGGCTCGACCTGGTTGTCGCGGCCACGCGCGACGCGGTGATGATGGTCGAATCCGAGGCCTATGAACTGTCGGAAGAGGAAATGCTCGGCGCCGTGACTTTCGCGCATGAGCAGATCAAGCCGGTCTGCGACATGATCGTGGAATTCGCCGAGGAATGCGCCAAGGAGCCGTTCGACTTTACCCCGCCGGATTACTCGGAGCTTTTCGCTGCCGTCAAAGCCGCCGGTGAAGAGCAGATGCGCGCCGCCTTTGCCATTCGCGACAAGCAGGAGCGCACGCACGCGATCTCTGCCGCGAAAGAGGCGATCAAGGCGCAATTGAGCGAGGAACAGCTTGAGGATGCCAATCTCGGCGCCGCGCTCAAGAAGCTCGAGTCGGTGGTGCTGCGTGGCGACGTGGTGAAGAACGGCAACCGGATCGACGGTCGTCGTCTGGATGAGATTCGCCCCATCGCCTGCGAGACCGGCCTGCTGCCGCGCACGCATGGCTCGGCGCTTTTCACCCGTGGCGAGACGCAGGGCCTGGTGGTCACGACGCTCGGCACCGGCGATGACGAGCAATTCGTCGATGCGCTGCACGGCAATTTCAAGTCCAACTTCCTGCTGCACTACAACTTCCCGCCCTACTCGGTCGGCGAGGCGGGGCGCGTCGGTCCTCCGGGACGGCGCGAGATCGGTCACGGCAAGCTCGCGTGGCGCGCGCTTCAGGCGGTGCTGCCGCCGGCGACGGATTTCCCCTACACGATCCGGCTGGTTTCCGAGATCACGGAATCCAACGGGTCGTCGTCGATGGCCTCGGTCTGTGGCGGGTCGCTGTCGATGATGGATGCGGGCGTACCGCTCAAGACGTCCGTTGCCGGCGTGGCGATGGGCCTCGTGCTGGAGGAAGACGGCTCTTACGCGGTGCTGTCGGACATCCTCGGTGACGAGGACCATCTCGGCGACATGGATTTCAAGGTCGCGGGCACTGCCGAGGGCATCACGTCCTTGCAGATGGACATCAAGGTCGCGGGGATCACCCCCGAGATCATGCGCGTCGCGCTTGCACAGGCCAAGGAAGGCCGGATGCACATCCTGGGCGAGATGGACAAGGCGCTCTCGGGTGCCAACGAGTTCAGCGTCCATGCCCCGCGCATCGAGACCATGCAGATCCCCACCGACAAGATCCGTGAAGTGATCGGCTCGGGCGGCAAGGTGATCCGCGAGATCGTCGAGGTCTCGGGTGCCAAGGTCGACATCAACGATGAGGGAACCATCAAGATCGCCTCGCCCAACGGTGAGGCCATCCAGAAGGCCTATGACATGATCCACTCGATCGTGGCCGAGCCGGAGGAAGGCAAGATCTACAAGGGTACCGTCGTCAAGATCGTCGATTTCGGTGCCTTCGTGAACTTCTTTGGCAAGCGCGACGGCCTGGTGCATGTGAGCCAGATCGAGAACCGCCGCCTGAACCATCCCTCTGACGTGCTCAAGGAGGGCCAGGAGGTCTGGGTCAAGCTGCTGGGCTTTGACGATCGCGGCAAGGTGCGCCTGTCGATGAAGGTCGTGGACCAGGAGACCGGCGAAGAAGCCAAGAGCGAGGAAGCGGCGGACTGATCAGCCCACCGCTCACTTGATCGCATTGGCGCGCCGCGGGAGACCGCGGCGCGTTTTTCTTTGGCGATCCCCGGTGGCGGGGTGGCGCAAAACCGCGTGCTTGTGTCGGGATTGACAGTCCCGGTTCGCCGCACCCATGTTTTATAAGCTGCGAGGCAAGGGAGGCGCGCCATGGCCCAGACGATCCGATTGACGCTCGATGGCCGCGAGGTCGAGGCCGAGGCCGGCCAGACCATCTGGGAGGTGGCCAATGGCCGCGGCCTGGTGATCCCCCACCTGTGCCACAAACCGGCACCCGGATACCGCCCCGACGGCAATTGCCGCGCCTGCATGGTCGAGGTCGAGGGCGAGCGCGTCCTGGTGGCCTCGTGCATCCGCGAGGCGCGCGATGGCATGGTGGTGACCACCGATTCCGCGCGTGCGACAAGCGCGCGCAAGATGGTGGTCGAGATGCTGCTCGCCGATCAGCCCGAGCGTGACGTGTCGCATGACGCGTCGAGCCACCTGTGGGATATGGCCGAGGCCCACGGCGTGAGCCACAGCCGCTTTCCGAAGGTGGAAAAGGACCGCGTGCCGCTGCTCGACGACAGCCACGTGGCGATGCGCGTCAATCTTGACGCCTGTATCCAGTGCAACCTGTGTGTGCGCGCCTGCCGCGAGGTGCAGGTCAATGACGTGATCGGCATGGCGGGACGCGGGCATGACGCCTATCCGGTGTTCGATTTCGACGACCCGATGGGCGAGAGCACCTGCGTGGCCTGCGGCGAATGCGTGCAAGCCTGTCCTACCGGCGCGCTGATGCCCGCCTCGGTGATGGACGACGTGCAGCAGGGCGATAGCGCCGATTACGACGAGGAGGTGCAAAGCGTCTGCCCCTTCTGCGGCGTCGGCTGCCAGGTTTCGCTCAAGGTCAAGGACGGCCGCGTCAAATATGTCGAGGGTATCAACGGCCCCGCGAACGAGGGGCGGCTGTGCGTCAAGGGGCGGTTCGGCTATGACTATATCCACCACCCGCACCGCCTGACCAAGCCGCTGATCCGCCGCGAGGACGCGCCCGAGAAGGGTCTCAACGTCGATCCCGGCAACTGGCATCAGTTCTTCCGCGAGGCGGAATGGGACGAGGCGCTTGATATCGCCGCCGGTGGCCTCAAACGGCTCAAGGATACGCATGGCGGGGCGAGCATCGCCGGCTTTGGCAGTGCCAAGTGCACCAATGAAGAGGCGTATCTCTTCCAGAAATTCATCCGCCAGGGCTTTGGTCACAACAACGTGGATCACTGCACGCGGCTGTGCCATGCCTCTTCGGTCTCGGCGCTGATCGAGAACGTCGGATCGGGGGCCGTCACGGCAACCTTCAACGAGATCGAGAATGCCGACGTGGCCATCGTCATCGGTGCCAACCCGATCGAGAACCACCCGGTCGCCGCCACCTATTTCAAGCAGTTCACCAAGCGCGGCGGCAAGCTCATCGTGATGGACCCGCGCGGCGTGGGGCTGCGCCGGTTTGCCACGCATATGCTACAGTTCAAGCCGGGCGCGGATGTCTCGATGCTCAACGCGATCTGCCACGTGATCGTCGAGGAGGGGCTCTACGACCAGCAATATATCGAGGCCTTCACCGAGAATTGGGAGGCCGAGAAGGCGCATCTGGCGCAGTTCCCGCCCGAGAAGATGGAGGCCATTTGCGGCATTCCCGCCGAGACGCTGCGCGCCGTGGCGCGCGAGTTTGCCGGGGCCAAGGCCGGCATGATCTTCTGGGGCATGGGGATTTCGCAGCATATCCACGGCACCGACAATTCGCGTTGTCTGATCAGCCTCGCGCTGATGTGTGGTCATGTCGGTCGACCCGGCACCGGGCTGCACCCGCTGCGGGGCCAGAACAACGTGCAGGGCGCGTCGGATGCGGGGCTCGTGCCGATGTTCCTGCCCGATTACCAGACAGTGACCGATGACGGCGTGCGCCGGGCCTTTACCGAGGTTTGGGAGTCGGGCGATTTCAGCGCCGAAAAGGGCCTGACGGTCACAGAGATCATGGACGCGGTGCACGCGGACGCGATCAAGGGCATGTATATCCTGGGCGAGAACCCGGCGATGTCCGACCCGGACGTGGAGCACGCCCGCGACGCGCTCGCCAAGCTCGAGCATCTGGTGGTGCAGGACATCTTCATCACCGAAACGGCGAACTATGCCGACGTGATCCTGCCCGCCTCCGCCTTCTACGAGAAGTCCGGCACCGTGACCAACACCAACCGGCAGGTGCAGATGGGCCGCCTCGCGGTCCGCCCCCCGGGCGAGGCGCGCGAGGATTGGGCGATCACGATGGCGCTGGCCAACCGGATGGGGCTTGGCTGGCAGTATGACAGCCCGGCGGACGTGTTTGCCGAGATGAAGATTAACATGCGCTCGCTCGACAATATCACCTGGGAGCGGCTGGAACGCGAGAACGCCGTCACCTACCCGTGCAAGACGCCCGATGGCCCGGGCGAGGCGGTGGTGTTCGGCGACGGCTTCCCGCGGCCCGAGGGGCGGGCGCGCTTTACCCCCGCCTCGATCATCCCGCCCGATGACGTGCCGGACGCCGATTACCCGATGGTGCTGACCACGGGCCGACAGTTGGAGCACTGGCACACCGGCTCGATGACCCGGCGTGCCAGCGTGCTCGACGCGGTGGAGCCCGAGGCCAACTGCTCGATGCATCCCTCGACCCTGCGCAAGATGGGGGTGGAGCCGGGCGGCATGGTGCAACTGACCACCAAGCGCGGCTCGATCCGGATCATGGCGCGGGCGGATCGCGCGATCGCGCCGGACATGGTGTTTTTGCCCTTCGCCTATGTCGAGGCGGCGGCCAACATCCTGACCAATCCGGCGCTTGACCCGTATGGCAAGATCCCCGAGTTCAAGTACTCGGCGGTGCGCGTCGAGCCGGCCGAGGTCGCGGCGGAATAAGCGACAGGGGCGGCCCGATGGACCGCCCCCGCTTCATCTTGCCAAAAATATCCATTTGCTTTGCGTCGGGGCAGCGCCCGCTCAGGCGTTTGGCAGGATCACGATTTCCACCCGGCGGTTCTGTCGCTTGCCCTCGGAGGTGAGGTTCGACGCCACTGGCTGAGACTCGCCGCGGCCATAGGCGCGGACCCGCCCGTAGGACACGCCCCCCTGCCGAAGCACGTCGGCCACCGCATCGGCGCGGCGCTCCGACAGGGCCTGGTTGTAGCTGGCCGCGCCGTCGCTGTCGGTATGGCCCACCACCTGAACCGTGGTGTCGGGATACCGCTGCAGGCTGTTGGCCACCTTGAACAGATCGTCGCGCAAGACCGGCGTCACCCTGGCGCTGTCGACGTCAAAGAGGATGTCCTGCGGCATGGTCAGGATAAGCCGGTCGCCGGTATTGACGATGCGCACGTCGTCATCGAGTTGCTGGCGCAGCTCGGCTTCCTGCTTATCGAGCGCGTTGCCAATGGCCGCGCCGCCCGCGGCACCGAGGATTCCGCCGATCACGGCTCCCTTGCCCTTGTCGTCGCTGACGATGGCGCCGGTGCCCGCGCCGAGGATGCCGCCCAGGATCGCGCCCTGCTTGGTCTTCTGGTTGGGGTCCTGGCCGGCCACATAGCCCGGATCGGTGCAAGCCGTGACCAGTAGCAGTGCCGTGCCGGAAAGAAGAAGGATCGGAGTGCGTGTCCGGATCATGATGAATGCCTCATTGGTTGTTGTGCACGATACATCGGGTCTGAGGTGATGATATGCAATAACGCATCCGCTCCGAATGCATAATCGGACGGAATCGGCAGCAAGCCGCGCGCCCCGCCGGCCCCTGGCATGGTTCCGGTGCGGACGCGACAGTCGCGCATTGAGTTTTGCGGGCTGTGCGGCAATCCTGAATTGATGAAACGGGTGCTCCTGTCTGCGATTCTCCTGCTGATCCTTGGATCGGTCCCGCCCGCATTCGCGGCTGCTCCGCCGAGCTGTCTTGCTGCGCCGTACCATAGCGCCGCGACGTCAGATCAGCGGCGGCTGGTGAAAGAGGTGGCGGCGTTGCGCGCCGCATTGCGGGATTTCCCCTCGCTTCTCGAGGTTTTGGACAGCCGTCGGCCTGCGATCTGCCTGTCGGACGACCTGATCGAGGCGAGAGCCTATTACGAGCCGGAAACGAACCGCATCGTGTTCGCCTCCGGTATGGGGGCGGGGCTGACACTCGCGATGCTCGTGCACGAGATTCGCCACCTTTACCAGTTTTCCGGCGGCATCTGCCCGTCCGACAATCTGGCCATGAAGGAATATGCGCGTGGGGTCTTCGCCATGGAGGCGGATGCCAATGTCGTCAGCCTGATGGTTGCTTGGAAGCTGCGATCCGGCGGAGATCTGCAGATGTGGCGCGCGCTCGAGACATGGCCGATGACGGCGGATATCGCCGTGCGGTTTGCTGAGAGAATGACCGCGACAGGCAATGTCCCTGCCGCAGCGGCGGCGGCCTTTGATCAATGGTATGCCTTGGACATCCGGCGGGAGAAATATTACGTCGCGGCGTGCAGCGACTATCTTGAACGAAGCGACCGGGCGCATGCGCTTCCCTCTTATCAGTCCTTGCCAGCGGATTTTCTGCCGCGGCTCTGCCTCTTGCCCGATGGCAGCACATATCCTTGCTTCGAGGCTGAGGGCGCGCTGGAGAGATAGCCGCGTCGGGTGTTCCGTTTCCGATCTATCCCTCGGCCTGCGCGCTTTCCCGCGCGAGCATCGCGCGTTTGACCGGCAGGCCCCAGTGATAGCCGCCCAGTCCCCCCGACTTGCGCAGTGCGCGGTGGCAGGGGATGAGCAGGCTCACCGGGTTGCGGCCCACGGCGGTGCCCACGGCGCGTACGGCGCGCGGATGGCCGATGGCACGGGCGATCTCGGAATAGGTCGTGACATGGCCCGAGGGGATATTGAGCAGCGCCTCCCACACCTTGATCCCGAAGGGCGGGCCGATCATGTGCAGCCTGGCCTCGCCCCGCCCGGCAAAACCCGCCTTGACCCAGGGCGCGATGGCGGCAGGGTCCTCGGCATAGTCGGCCTCCGGCCAGCGCGCGCGCAGGTCTGTCATGGCCGCCTCGCGTCCTATCTCGCTGGCAAAGGCCAACCCGCACAGCCCACGATCCGTGCCCATCGCCAGCGCCTCGCCGAAGGGGCTGTCGAACCAGCCGTAGCGGATGTTGAGCCCCGCCCCGCGGCGGGCGAATTCGCCGGGGCTCATCGCCTCCCAGCGCAGGAACAGGTCATGCAACCGCCCCGATCCCGACAACCCTGCCACTTGCGCCGCCTCCAGCGTGGTGAAGCGCTCGGCCAGCAGCGTCCGCGCGTGGCCAAGCGCGAGGTATTGCCGGTAGCGCTTGGGCGAGACGCCGACCCATGCCGAGAAGAGCCGCTGGAAATGCGCGGGGCTCATGCCCATCTCGCCCGCGAGATCGTCGAGCGGGAGGTCCGAGTCCGTCGCGTCGATCAGATCTATGGCGCGGCGAATGACGTTGTAGTGATAGCTCTGGTCGAGATCGGTCATCGGCATTTCCTGACAGCTTTGCCACAAGATAAGCGGCACACGCGCGCACCGCGACCCGAATGTTGCGCATCCCGCGAAATCCCGGCATTAAGCTGCCATGGCGCGCCAGCTCGATTACCACACGATCCGCGAGATATTCACCCGCTTTCAGGCCGCCGAGCCAGAGCCAAGGGGCGAGTTGGCGCATGTCAATGCCTATACGCTCGTCGTCGCGGTTGCCCTCTCGGCACAGGCCACGGATGCCGGTGTGAACAAGGCCACCCGCGATCTCTTCCAGGTGGCTGACACGCCGCAAAAGATGCTGGACCTGGGCGAGGAGGGCCTGATCGCGCATATCAGGACAATCGGGCTCTACCGCAACAAGGCGAAGAACGTGATGAAGCTCAGCCGCATTCTCGTGGACGAGTATGGCGGCGAGGTGCCCAACAGCCGCGCCGCGCTGCAATCGCTGCCCGGCGTGGGGCGCAAGACCGCCAACGTGGTGCTCAACATGTGGTGGGGCTACCCGGCGCAGGCGGTGGATACGCATATCTTCCGCGTCGGCAACCGCAGCGGCATCTGCCCGGGCAAGAACGTCGACGCGGTCGAGCGCGCCATTGAGGACAACGTGCCGGTGGATTTCCAACGCCACGCGCATCACTGGCTGATCCTGCACGGGCGCTATGTCTGCAAGGCCCGCAAGCCCGCCTGTGGCACCTGTCTCATCCGTGATCTCTGTTTATTCGAGGACAAGACCCTATGACCAAGTATCAGGCCGTCGGCATCGGCAACGCCGTGGTGGACGTGATCAGCCAATGCGACGACGCCTTTCTTTCCCGGATGGGTATCGACAAGGGCGTAATGCAGTTGATCGAGACCGAACGCGCCGAGTTTCTCTACGAGAACATGACCGACCGGCAGCAAATGCCGGGTGGGTCGGTCGCCAACACGATCGCGGGGCTGGGGGCGCTGGGCCTCTCGACCGGGTTCATCGGACGGGTGAGCGACGATGCGCTGGGCCGGTTCTATGCCGATGCGATGGCCGACGTGGGCACCGATTTCGTCAACGCCCCGCGCGGCGACGGCGATCTTCCCACCTCGCGCTCGATGATCTTCGTGACGTCCGATGGTGAGCGGTCGATGAACACCTATCTCGGCATCTCGACCGAACTGGACGAGGACGACGTGCCGGAGGCGGTGGCGGGGCAGGCGGGGCTATTGTTCCTGGAGGGCTATCTCTTCGACAAGCCCAAGGGCAAGGCGGCGTTCGAGCGCGCCGCGCGGGCGGCGCGGGCGGGCGGCGGTCGCGCGGGCATCACGCTGTCGGACCCGTTCTGCGTGGACCGCCACCGCAACGATTTTCGCGGGCTGCTGCGCGAACTGGATTTCGTGATCGGCAACGAGCACGAGTGGCGCGCGCTCTACGAGACCGATGACCTGGGTGCGGCGCTGGAACAGGCGGCGGGCGAGAGCGGCCTCATCGTCTGCACCCGCTCGGGCCATGACGTGGTGCTGGTCGAGGGCGAGGAGACGGTCACGGTGCCGGTGCGTCGCGTCGAGCCGGTGGATACGACCGGCGCGGGCGATCAATTCGCTGCCGGGTTTCTCTACGGCCTCGCCACCGGGCAACCGCTGGACGTGGCCGGGCGCATGGGCTGCGTCGCGGCGGCGGAGGTGATCGGCCATTACGGCGCGCGACCCGAGGCCGATGTCAGGACGCTGTTTGCCGCCGAGGGACTGATCTGAGCGACGGGGTGCGCCCCCGGCGGAGGTCGGATCTTGGGTATTTTAGCCAAGAAGAAACAGCAATGCGCGCCCGCCCCCGGCATCGGTCGGACCATTGCCGATGCGCGCCGGGGACGGGCGCGGCTTCTCCTTGGGCGGTCATCGGCTCCCCAGCCTGTACCGCGCTCTCATCCTCGCATCCCCAGGTTAACGAAACCTTGCTTCTTCTTGGTTCAAATACCCCGGGGTGAATTGGCCGCAGGCCAAGAGGGGCGGCGCCCCTTGCGCCTTTGGGCTCTTGCCCGGCGGCGGCCAGGAGCGTGCGGGGAGCGTTGACTCATCCCCGTGCGGCAGGCCACGCGCGCTCACATGTAGCCGCGCACGAGGCTTGCGGCGATCAGCGACCAGCCGTCGGCGATGACGAAGAAGGCGAGCTTGAACGGCAGCGAGACGAGGGCGGGGGGCACCATCATCATGCCCATCGACATCAGCACCGCGGCGATCACGAGGTCGATGATCAGGAACGGCAGGAAGATCAGGAAGCCGATCTGGAAGGCACGGGCGATTTCCGAGAGCATGAAGCTGGGGACGAGGACAGAGAGGGGGGCGTCGGGACCGGTCTGGATGCTGCTCGCGTCCGGGCGCAGCGCCGCCATCGCCTCGAAGGTGGTGGCGTCGAGCCGCGCGGCCATGAAGCCGCGAAACGGCGCGATGGCGCGCGGCAGCGCCTCTTCGAGCGGGATTTCCTCTGCCACGAGCGGCGCGATCCCGGTCTCCCATGCGGCGGTGAAGGTGGGCTCCATCACGAACCAGGTGAGAAACAGGGCGAGGCTCACCAGCAGCATGTTGGGCGGCGATTGTTGCAGCCCGATCCCCTGCCGCAGGATCGACAGCACGGTGATGATGAACGGGAACGAGGTGATCATGATCGCCAGCCCGGGTGCGAGGCTCAGCACGGTGATGAGCGCGATGAGCTGGATCGCCCGGCCCGAGAGCGAACCGCCCTCGCCGAGCGAGATCGAGATGTCCTGCGCCTGCGCAGGGGCAGCGGCGAGGAGCGTCAGCGCGAGGGTGAGCGCCAATGCCCGTGCCGGGACGGCGCGGGCGGCGGGTGGCGGCGTCATCCCAGCCCGTCGCGCAGGTTGGCCACCTCGGTGAGGCGCACGGCGAGTTGTCCGTCGTCCTCGCCTTCGATCTCCTCTAGCTGTCCGCGCGCGATCAGCCGCTCGCCGATATAGAGCTCGACGGCGTCATCGACGCGTCGATCGAGGGGCAGCACCGCGTCACGCCCCAGCGAGAGCAGCTCGCGGATCGCGGGTCGCGCCTTGCCGACGGAGACGGTGATCTCGATCGGAACGGCGGAGAACGGGTTGGACATGTCCAGGCCGGTTCCGGGTTTGAGGTCGGCTGGATCGTTGGTCATGCGGTGGCCTTTCCTTGCTGGGTCTGGTCGAAGAAACCGTGGATCGCGGCGTCGATGCCCGCGAGCACCTCGGCAAGGTCGATCTCGTGCTCGGCCTCGCCGAAGCGCAAGGAGACCTGCCCCGGGCCGAGGGTGTCGTCCTCGACAAGCGTGGCGTCGATGGCGGGATCGGACTCGAGCAGATGCGTGATACGCGGCGCATCGTCCGGGGAGATGGCGATCCCGATGTCGAGGCGGCCCTGGTCGCGTGCGAGGTCGTGCAGCATCTCGGTGAGGCGTGGGCCGAGGCTCTCCTGTGCGAGCCGGGGCAGCACCGTCGTGGTCATCTGCGTAAGCAGGGGTCGCAGCGCCTGCATCACCGCGCCGTGGGCCTCAGCGTAGGTAAAGCTGAGGTCCTGGAGGTTTTGCGCGAGATCGGCGGTGATGCGGCGGTCATCCTCGGTCCGCGCCTTCACGGAGTCGTCCCACCCGGCCTGGTAGCCGGTCTCGAAGGCGGCCAGCCGCTCTTCTTCGAGCGAGACATCCGAGATGGTCACCTGCCTGCCTGGTTGCGCGCCGTCGAAATTCTCGAGCAGATGAGCGATGGACATCAGGTTCTTTCCTCCTCGCCCTCGAGCCATGTGCGCAGGATTTCGACGGTTTCCTCCTGCCGCTCGCCAATCAGCGCGCGCAGCCGCGCCACCGGATCCTCGGGCCGCGGCCCGGCCTTGCCCAGCGCGGGAGCGAAGGTCGAGGCGGTGCCGGTGTCATTGCCCGCGCCGCTCTGGCCGGAGACAAGCGACAGGCCGCTGACGTCGAACTCGCCGTCGTCAATCTCGCCGGTCAGGGGCGCGGGCGCGTCGGGGTCTTCCTCCGCGGCCCCGCCCGTCAGGAGACCCGGCGCGCCGAGCCTCCCCGAGGCGGGGGCAGGGCGCATCAGCACAGGGCGCAGCACGAAGAGACCGAGCACCAGCGCCACGAGGGCGAGCACGAGCACCTGCGCCAGCGACATGGCGTCGATGGTCAGCCGGTCCAGCAGCCCTGGCGCGGCCAGTGTCCCCGCCGGGGCGACCGCCTCGAATGGCAGCGCCCGGAGCGTCAGCACGTCGCCGCGCTCGGGGTCGAGCCCGACCGCGGAGGCGACCAGTTCGCGCAGCGCAACGAGCTCTTCCTCGGGGCGGGGTTGGGTGGCCGGTGCGCCCTCTGCTCCGGTGCCGGGCAGCGCGTTGACGAGCACCGCCACGCTTATCCGCCGGATCGCGCCGGGGGCGGTCACCACCTCGCGTTCGATGGTCGAGACCTCGTAGTTCACCCGCTCGCGCGTTTCCTCGCGATTGCTGGTGGAGCGCGCGTCGCCGCCAGCATCGCCCTCGGGCAGGTTCGAAGCGACGGTCACGCCGCCCCCGCCCTCGCCCGAGGCGGTGTCGCTGCTTTCCTCGGTGTCGGTGCTGATCGCCACGCGGTTCTCGGGGTCGAAGCGGCGCTCGTGGACCGATTCGCTGCGCGTCTCGGTCTCGAGCGTCACCTCGACCACCGCGCTGCCCGGGCCGACGCGCGCCTCGAGCAGGCGCAGGGCGCGCAGGCGCAGCGCCTCGGCGCGCGCGTCGGAGGTGGTGGCGGGAGAGTCCTCTGCGGCACTGATCAGCCCGCCTTCGCTATCGATGATGGCGACATCCTCGGGCGCGAGCCCGGCCACGGCGGAGGCCACGAGGAATTGCAGCGCGCGTGCGTGCCGGGGCGTGAGCCCCTGTCCGCCGGTCGTGACCGACACCGAGGCGGAGTGGCGGATATCACGCTGGAACGGGTTGGTTCCGGTCGAGGCGAGATGCACGCGCGCCGCGGAAATCGCCGGATGCGCGAGGATGGTGCGCGCAAGCTCTCCTTCCTTGGCGCGCCAGTAGGCGGCGTCGAACATCTGCGACGTGGTGCCGAAGCCCGACAGCCCGTCAAGAAGCTCGTAGCCCTTGGTGGAGCTGGCGGGCAGCCCCTCTCCGGCCAGCATCATGCGCAGCCCGTCGCGCTCGGGCGCGGGCACGAAGATCGCGTCGCCGTGCACCTCGTGTCCGACGCCGCGCCGCTCAAGCGCGGCGATCACCTCGCCCGCCGCGGGGGCATCGAGCCCGGCGTAGAGCAGGCTCATCGCCGGGGTTGCGGCGAGTCGCGCGAGCCCCAGAACGGCGGCGAACATGCCCAGCGTCGCCACCGCCACGATCACGCGCCGCCGCGTATCGAGCGCGTTCCACAGGCCGAGAATCTGCTGCACGGTGATGCCTCCTCATGATCGGCCTTCTGCCGGTCTGTGGGGTCATCCTTCCTGCATCAGGCTTAACATTCGGTTAGTCCCTGCCGGGTTATGGTCCCTTTGCTCGCAGAAATGAGGACCGCGTCATGGCAGAAGCCGAGGAGACAGGGGAAGCCGCAGACCGCGCCGCGCCGTCGCGGCTACCGCTGATTATCGGGCTGGTGCTGGCGTTGGTCGGGGGCGGAGGCGGGTTCTATGCCGCATGGGCCGGGCTGTTGCCCTTCGGCCCGGTCACGAACGGACAGCAGAATGCGGCTGCGGGTGGGGGCGAAGAGACCGCGAGCCCAGCGGAGGCGGTCGTCGATTTCGGCGATCTCATCTACGTCCCGATCGAGCCGCTGGTGATTTCCTTCGCCGATGGTGGCCGCAGTCGTCACCTGCGCTTTCGCGCCGAGCTCGAGGTGCCCACTGAGGAGGCGGCGGAGGTAACGCGCGTCATGCCGCGCATCGTCGATGTGCTCAACACCTATCTGCGGGCGCTGCGTATCGCCGATCTCGAGGAAAGCGCCGCGTTGCCGCGGCTGCGCGCGCAGATGCTGCGGCGGGTGCAGGCCGTGGTCGGGGCCCCGCGGGTCAACGACCTGCTGGTGATGGAATTCGTGCTCAACTGAAGGGAGGGGGAAATGGACCTCATTGCCGATATCCTGTTGGTGGCGGGGGCTCTCGGGGCGGGGCTTTATTGCCACGTGCTCGCCCGCAGGCTCAGCCGCTTCAACGATCTTGAGACCGGGGTGGGGGGCGCGGTCGCCGTGCTGTCGGCGCAGGTCGATGACCTCACGCGCACGCTGCGCGACGCGCAAAACGCCGCCGGTGGCGAGACCCGCTCGCTCGCGGCGCTCACCGATCGGGCCGAGACGGTGGCCAAGCGGCTGGAGCTTTTGATTGCGTCGATGCACGACCTGCCAGAGCCGCAGGCCACGCCGCGCCCCGCGCCACCGCAGGCCAAAGAGAACGGTGCTGCCCCGGTGTTTCGCCGCAACGCGTCGCCGGGTGACGGGGGCGCGGCATGAGCCGCGCGCGGGGCCGGGGCCGGAGCCGGATGCGCGCACGCGGGACGCTGACGGCGATCGCCGCGCTGCTGTTGGTCTCGGCGCTGGTACGGCTCGGGGACGGGGTCGGTCACGCGATGGCGCGCACCGATGCGACCGCGGAGGCCCCCGCAGCGGCGCCGGCCCAATGCCGGACACCCGCGGATCTGCAACGATTGCTCGACGAGATGACGACGCGCGAAGCGCAAGTTGCCGAGGACGAGGCGGCGCTTGCCGACCGGCGCGAGGCGCTGGCGCTGGTCGATTCGGAGATCGCGCGCAAGCTCAACGAGCTCGCGGCGGCAGAGGATTCGCTGCGCCGCACGCTCGCCATCGCCGAGACCGCCGCGGAGGATGATATCGCGCGGCTCACGCGGGTCTACGAGACCATGAAACCCAAGCAGGCTGCTGCGCTCTTCGAGCGGATGGATGCGGGATTCGCCGCCGGCTTTCTCGCCCGGATGCGTCCCGAGGCGGCGGCGGCGATCATGGCCGGGCTGTCGCCCGAGGCCGCGCACCGGCTCAGCGTGGTGCTTGCCGGGCGCAATGCCGCGCGCGAATGACCGGCGCCGGGTCAGGCTTTCTTAACCCGACGGTGACAGGATGCGGGCCAGACGTTTGATACGGAGAAGGCGATGATCGGTATCCTTGGCATCCTGGTGGTGGTGGTGATGGTCTTTGGCGGGTATCTCGTCGCCGGGGGCAAGCTCGGCATTATCCTCCATGCCGCGCCGTTCGAGATGACGATGATCGGCGGCGCGGCGATCGGTGCCTTTCTCATCAGCAACGACATCGCCACCATCAAGCATACGTTCAAGAGCCTCGGGCGCGTGTTCAAGGGCCCGCGCTGGAAACCGGGGGATTACCGTGATCTGCTGTGCCTGCTCTTCACCCTGATCCGGCTCGCGCGGCAGAACCCGGTCGCTGTCGAGGAGCATATCGAATCTCCGTCCGACTCGGCCATATTCACCAGGTATCCCCGCATTCTCGCCGATTCCGAGGCGGTCGCGCTCATCGGCGACACGCTGCGTTCGGCCTCGATGAACTATGACGATCCCCACCAGGTGGAGGAGGTTCTCGACAAGCGGATGGAGGCGCAGCAGCAGCATGCGATGCACCCCAGCCACGCGTTGCAGACGATGGCCGACGGACTTCCGGCGCTGGGTATCGTCGCCGCCGTGCTGGGGGTCATCAAGACGATGGCCTCGATCGACCAGCCGCCCGAGATCCTCGGCAAGATGATCGGCGGGGCGCTTGTCGGCACCTTTCTGGGCGTGTTCCTCGCCTACGGCTTCGTCGGTCCCTTTGCCAGCCGTCTGCGCGACGTGACCGAGGAGGATGCCCATTTCTACAAGCTCATCCGCGAAGTGCTCGTGGCCAATCTCCATAACCACGCGGCCAGTATCTGCATCGAGGTGGGGCGACAGAACACCCCGTCGCACAACCGCCCGGGATTCGGCGATCTCGAGGAGGCGCTCAAGGCCACCCGGCAGGAGGCCGCATGATCCGCGCGCGAACCGCTTTGGTGCTCGCGGCATGGTGTGCCCTGTGGCTGGCCGCCGGAGCGCCCGCAGCCGCGCAGACGGTTGCAGTGCGCTCCGGTGCGCATGACGGGTTCGACCGCCTCGTGCTCGACATGCCCGGGCGCAGGCCCTGGCATGTTGTCACCCGCGAGAACGGGGCCTCTGTGATTTTCGACGGTGCTGCGCTGCACTTCGAGCTCGGTGCGGTTTTTGACCGGATCGGGCGGCAGCGGCTGCGCGCAATCTCGTCTTCGGCAGGGGGCGGGCGGCTCGATCTTGCCTTTGCCTGTGCCTGCCGGATCGAGTCGTTCTGGCACGCGGGCGCCATGCTCGTGATCGATATCTTCGACGCGCTCTCCGACGTGCGCGCGTCGCCCGCCCATCCACGTCCGCTGCCGCTGTCGGCGCCCGTCCCTCGGGACGGCGACGCGGTCCGGACCCCGTCCGCCGCCGGCGCCGCGCTGGCCGCGCGACTAGACGAACGCGTCGGTCCGCGGCTATCGGCCCTGCCGGAAATCGGGGCCGCCGTGCCCGGTGACGGGCTCGACGCCGTGCGCGCCAAGCTCGGGCGTCAGCTTGGCCGGGCCGCGAGCCAGGGGCTCGTCACCGCGGAACCCGGCCAGCGGCCGCGCCTCGCGACACCGCCCGCCCAGTCCCCCGCGCCCCCGGACAGCGCGAACCCGTCAGCCCCCGCCATCGGGGACGGGCGCACCACGCAGGCGGGCCGCCCGGACGTGCCCGGTTTGCGCGTGACGACCAGTATGGACCGTGACATCTCCCGCCCCGCGCGCGCGGGTCTCTCGGTGGATGCGTGCCCGCCGGCACCGCATCTCGATGTCGTGTCCTGGGGCGGCAACCACCCTTTTGCGTTCGAGGTCGGTCGTCTCAACGGCGCGCTCTTCGGGGAATTCGACACCATTCGTGAGGCCGATGCCCTGCGCCTCGCGCGCCTGTACATTCACCACGGTTTCGGGGCCGAGGCGCGGCAGGTTCTCGGGTGGCTCGATTCCGGCGAGCCGGAGATCGCTCTTGCACGCGAGCTTGCGCGGCTGGTCGATGGTGCGTCGCTTCCCGCGGGGGCCGCGCTCGCCGGTGCGCTCGGCTGCGGTGAGCCGGGCGTGCTCTGGGCGATCCTCGCGATGCCGGAATTGCCCGAGGAGAACGTGTTTGACCACCGCGCGCTCCGGCGATCCTTCGTCGCGCTGCCCGAGGGGCTAAGGCGCGCGCTCGGGCCGACGCTTGTCCGGCGGCTGGTAGCCGCCGGTCACCGCGATACCGCCGACGCGCTTCTCGGGCACCTGCGCGGGGGCGATGCGTTTTCGGATGCCGAGACCGGGCTCGCGCGTGCTGCGCTCGCCGGACAGAGGGGCGATGACGCCGCGGCGGAGCAGGCGTTGCGCGAGGTTGCCGGCACCAACGTTGAACAGACCGTGATGGCGCTGGCCGAGACAATCGAACGTGCGCTTGCCCGCCAGGCCCCGGTGGCGTTCGACGACGCGCAACTGGCCGGCGCGCTCGCCTTCGAGACTCGTGGCACGCCGCTGGGGGGGCGGCTTGCGCGGGCCTACCTATCGGCGCTCGCGGCTTCGGGCGCCTTCGACGAGTCGATGACGGAATTCGAGCGGATGCGACCGACGCTGGAGGAAGCGGAGGCGGCACAGGTTGCGTCGGTCCTTGTGGCCTACCTGTTGCGCGGTGCCGACGATGTCACCTTTCTGCGCGCCATGATGACGGACGGTGTCGTGTCTCCGGGGGGGCTGGATGGAGGCGTCGCGCTGGGCGTTGCGCAGCGGCTGCTCTCGCTGGGATTCCCGGCGCAGGCGGTGCGCCATCTCGCCCCGGCGCAGGCCACGGAGCCAGGTGAAGCGGGCGAGGCGCACCAATTGTTGCTCGCGCGGATCGCGCTGGCGCAGGAGCGTCCGGCCACGGCGCTTAGGGAGCTTCTCGGTCTCGACGGCAATGAAGCCGACCTGCTGCGCGCCGACGCGCTCGCCGCGCGGGGCGATCATGCAGGTGCCCGGCGGCTCTATGCCGCCCATGAGGCTACCCGTCGTGCGGACCGTGCCGCGCTGCGCCTCGGTCGCGCCGAGGTGATGGCGGATGCGGAGAATGCCCCGCTCCGGGAGTTGGGGGAACTGCTCGCGCGCGACGCTGCCGCCCCGGCGGCGGGCGGTGATGCGGGACTGACATCGCGTCGTGCGCTGCTGGAGCGCAGCACGGCGCTGCGCGGCGCGATGAAGCGGCTGCTCGCCGCGACCCCGGCGAAGGCTGCCACGCGGTAATACTCGCGCCGCAGCTAACCGAATCTCAACCATGATGGCGCAGGCTTGCAGCACGACACCACCGCCGTTCGGCTCAACCAAGGGAGAAAACGTGCCCCGCAGCCAGCTACCTTCGCCCGTCGCCGCGGCGCAGCACCTGCCCCGGGCCGGTCTCCTCGGATCCCTGGGGGACCGGCGATGCCGCGCCTGACCCGCGCGCAGCTCTTTCAGCCTACGGTGCTGCTGGCGCTGGCGCTGATGGCGATCATCGTCATGATGATCCTGCCGGTGCCGTCATGGGTGCTCGATATCGGTCTGGCGGCCTCCTTCGCGCTGGCAATCCTGATCTTCACCGTCACGCTGTTCATCGAGCGCCCGCTCGACTTCTCGTCCTTTCCGACGATCCTCCTGGCGTCGCTGATGCTGCGCCTGTCGCTCAACATTTCCTCGACCAAGCTCATCATCGGTGAGGGTCACAGCGGCACCGGAGCCGCAGGCCACGTTATCGAGGGGTTCGCCGATTTCGTCATGGGCGGCAGCATTTTCCTCGGACTCGTCGTGTTCGGCGTGCTGCTGATCGTCAACTTCCTCGTCATCACCAAGGGCGCCGCGCGCATGGCCGAGGTGGGCGCGCGCTTCGCGCTCGACGCGATGCCGGGCAAGCAGCTGGCGATCGACAGCGACCTGTCGGCCGGTGCCATCTCGCACGAAGCGGCGCGCGAACAGCGCGCGCGCGAACAGCAGGAAACGACCTTCTTCGGCTCGCTCGACGGGGCGTCAAAATTCGTCAAGGGCGATGCCGTCGCCGGGCTGCTCATCACCCTGCTCAACCTCGTGATGGGGCTCGCCATGGGCACGCTGGTCCATGACATGCGGCTGGGAGAGGCGTTCGAAACCTATGCCATCCTGACGGTCGGCGATGGGCTCGTGACGCAGATCCCGGCGGTGATCATATCCATCGCCTCGGCGCTCCTGCTGGCGCGGGGCGGCACGCTCGGGGCGACCGATACCGCGATGACCAGCCAGATCCTGCGCCATCCGTCGGCTCTGGTGACTGTGGCGGTGCTGATGGGGCTCTTCGCGCTGGTGCCGGGCCTGCCCTTCCTGCCATTCATCCTCGGCGCGCTCGCGCTCGCCGCCGTCGCCGTGCTCGGCGCGCGCGCCGCGCGGGACGCGGAGGCAGAGCCAGAGGACACGGGTGCTGCCATGTCCGTCCCCGAGCCGTCGATGGGCGATATCCTGGAACTCGATGACATCCACGTGGAATTCGCGCCGGATCTCATCAATATGGTGCTCGACCCCGGCGAGGGGCTCGACGCGCGCATCGCCAACATGCGCCGTCACATCGCGACGCGCTACGGCCTGATCTTGCCAGAGATCCGGCTCACCGACGAGCCCGCGCTCGAGGCCGGGACATATGCGATCCGCATCCAGGGAGTCGAGCAGGCCCGCGCCGGGCTGCGCGCGGATCACTTTCTTGCGCTCGATCCAGATGGGCAGCCAGACCTGCCGCCGGGCGAGACGGTACGCGAACCGGTCTACCATGCGCCCGCGCGCTGGATAACGGCGGTGGCGCGTGACCGCGCGGTGCTTGGCGGCGCGACGGTGGTGTCTCCCGGCGAGGTGCTGGCTACGCATCTCTTGGAGATCATCCGCCGCAATCTCAGCCGCCTGTTGACTATGAAGGCGATGCGCCGCTTGCTCGACGAGATGGTCAACCTTGCCGATCGCGACCGCGCCGACGCCAATCGCAAACTGCTCGAGGAGATGATCCCGGACCGCATCGCGCCGGACCTGTTGCACGGTGTGCTGCGGCTGCTGCTGGCCGAGCAGGTTTCGATCCGCAACCTGCCGCTCATCATCGAGGCGGCGGCCGAGGGACGGCAGGGCGGCGCGGGCCCCGAGGCGCTGTGTGAACACGTGCGCCAGCGGCTCGGTTTCCAGATCGTGGCCGAACTCACGCGCCCAGATGGCACGCTGCCGCTTATCCAGCTCGCGCCGGAATGGGAGGAGCGGTTCCTGTCCCACCAGGTCGAGGCCGAGCGCGGGCGGCCCGACGTGGCCTTGCCACCCGAGCTGTTCAACGCACTCACCGGCGGTATCGCGACGGAGGTCAACACCGCGATGGAGCGGGGAATCACCCCGGCGGTAATCACCTCGACGCAGCGGCGGCGTTTTTTGCGGATGGCGCTCGCGGCCAAGCAGGTGCGCGCGCCGGTCCTCTCGTTCGAGGAGATCGGTGTCGAGTCGCAACCGGCGCTGGTGGGCGTGGTGGCGGCATGACCGGGCTCGAGGCGCTGATCCGGCTGTCGCAGGACGTGCTCTGGCTTCATGCGCTCGTGTTCTTGCGCGTGGCGCCGATGATCGCGCTCTTTCCCGGCTTTGGAGAGCGCACGGTGCCGGTGCGCATCAAGCTGGGCCTTGCGCTCGGGATGACGGCCATCGCGACCCCCGCGCTCGCCCCCGGGCTTGGCGAGTTGCTCGGGTCCCGGCCCGATCTCACCCCCCTCATCCTGACCGAGACCGCGATCGGCCTCATGCTCGGCATCGGCATCCGCCTGTTCGTGCTGGCCTTGCAGACCGCCGGTTCGATCGCGGCGCAATCGACCTCGCTGGCGCAGATCCTGGGCGGTGCGAGCATCACGCCGATGCCCGCCATCGGGCATTTGCTGGTGGCCGGGGCGCTGGCGCTGGCGATGATCCTTGGCCTGCACCTGCGCCTCGCCGAGTTCGTGATCGAGAGCTACCGGCTGTTTCCGCCGGCCCAGCTTCCCGGGGCTGCCGGGGTGGCGGGGTGGGGCACCGGTCGGGTGGCCCATGCCTTCGGCCTCGCCTTCACGCTGGCGGCACCCTTCGTGATCGCCTCGATGCTCTACAACCTGACGCTTGGCGTCATCAACCGCGCCATGCCGCAGCTCATGGTCGTCTTCGTGGGGGCGCCCGCGATCACGGCGGCGGGGCTGGTGCTGCTGTTCCTGCTTGCCCCGGCGATGCTCGGCATCTGGGCGGCGGGGCTGGGCGGGTTCCTCGCCGATCCGGTCGGGGGCGGATGATGGCCGAGCCGCAGGACGACAGCGACAAGACCCACGAGGCCACGCAGCACAAGCTCGAGAAGGCGCGTGAGAAGGGCGAGTTTGCGCGCTCTGCCGATCTCAACACTGCCGGATCCTACGCAGGGTTTCTGCTCGCGGCGGTCGCGGCCGGGGCAGGTGCGGTGGACGAGGCCGGGTCGCTCATGATGCGCCTCGTGGGGCAACCGGACCGTATTGCGCCGCTGGTGTTCTCCGGCGGGCCGGGCATGGCCGCGCTTGGCGGGCTCCTGCTGGGGGTGGGCGTGGCGCTTTTGGTGTTCTTTCTCTTGCCGGGCGCGGTGGCGTTCCTGTCGGTGGTGGCGCAGCGCAGCCTCGTCTTCGCCACCGCGCGGCTCGAGCCCAAGCTCTCGCGGCTCAACCCGGTGGAGAATGCGAAGAACAAGTTCGGGCCGAGCGGGCTCTTCGAGTTTGCCAAGAGTGCCGTGAAGCTACTGGCTTTCTGTCTCCTGCTCGGAGTCTATCTCGGCGGTCAGATGCCGCGCATGGCCGCATCCCTCCACGCCGAGGCGGGCCAGATCGGGGCGTTGATGGCGCGCATGTCGACCGAGTTTCTCACCGTGGTGGTGATGCTCGCGCTGCTGATCGGCGCGGTGGATTTCTTCTGGCAACGTTTTGATCATGCCCGGCGCCAGCGGATGTCCCACAAGGAGGTCCGCGACGAGCACAAGGATCACGAGGGCGACCCCCACATGAAGCAACAGCGTCGCCAGAAAGGCATGGAGATCGTCTCTGGCCGGATGATGGAGGGCGTGCCCAAGGCCGACGTCGTGATCGTTAATCCCACCCATTACGCCGTGGCGTTGCGCTGGAGCCGGGCGCCGGGATCGGCGCCGGTCTGCGTGGCCAAGGGGGTCGATCACCTGGCGCTGCGCATCCGCGAACTGGCTCGCGCAAACGGCGTGCCGGTGCACCACGATCCGCCGGTGGCCCGTGCGCTCCATGCCGAGACCGAGATCGGCGAGGAGATCGATTCGCGCCACTACCGCGCGGTTGCCGCGGCGATCCGCTTTGCCGACAGCATGCGCCGCAAGGCGCGGCATTTCGGATGACGCGCGACAGCCACGCCGCGCTGTGCGACCTGACAGAGGCGCTCTATCAGCGCGAGGCGGCGCGGCTGCGCGCGTTGCGCGACGAGGAGGGCCGGTTGCGGGCGGCGATCGAGCGGCTTGACGCGCAGGCCCGGGCCGCGCGTGTCCTGCCACAGGAGGCGCTGCGCGGGGTGCGCGAGATCGGGGCCGACATCGCCTGGCAGGGATGGCTGTCACGGCACCGGGCGACGATCCGCGACGAGCTCGCGCGCGTGCTGGCGCGCAAGGAACAGGCCATGCCTGCGCAGCGCCGCGCCTTCGGCAGGCTTGAGGCGGCGTGCGCGCTGCGCGCGCGGGCGCAGGCGGAGGCGCGCGACCGGCAGGAGCGGCGACAGGCAGGGCTGCTTGGCGATCTGGGGGCGATGGCGCGGATGCGGGCGTGGCCCGGAGACGGGGCGGGTCAGGTGTCCTGACGCGCGATCTCGGTGATGAGAACGCCCTTCGCCGCCGGGCCGAGCAGATCGCGCGCCACCTCGGCCAACATCCGGCGCAGCACGTCCATAGTGCTGGCGTTAGTGAATTCCCCGTCGAACCCGCCCCGGTTGGCGTGGTCGAAGAGCACCTGCAGAAACCCATCGCGCAGCTTCGGCTCGTGTTCGTAGACGGCCTGGGCATCTCCTTCGGTCACCTCGACGCTGAGCGACAGCACCACCATCGCCGTGATCCGCTCGCTCTCCAGGATCGGTACGACAAACTGGTTGTTAAGCGCGACAAAGTCATGCGGACCGGTCTCTTGGTCGGGCGGGGCTGCGGTGCCGTCCACGCGCGGCTGCGCCGCGGCCGCGGCGGTCGTATCCGGCGCCGCTTGCGTGGCCTCACCGTTCGGGATGGGCGCGAGCATCATCCCCGCGCCGACGCCCGCACCGGTGCCGACGATCGCCAGCAGCACGGGTAAAAGCATGCGGATCATCTCTCGTCCTCCGTGGCCGATGCTCAGAACGGCAGGATCGCGTCCAGCACCTGCTGGCCGATGCGCGGCTGCTGGACATCGGTTATCTGGCCCCGCCCGCCATAGGAGACGCGCGCGGCGGCGATCTTGTCATGGGTGATCTCGTTTTGCCGGGAAATGTCCTCGGGACGTACGAACCCGCTCACGAGCAGTTCGCGCAGCTCGAAATTCACCCGCACCTCCTGCGAGCCACTGATCCGCAGGACACCATTGGGCAGCACATCGGTCACCGTCGCCGCGACCCTCAGGGTAAGCTCTTCGCTGCGGCTTACCGAGCCGTCCCCCCCGGAGCTGCCCGACGAGTTGATCCCGACGGCCCGCTCGAGGCTGGCGCCCTCGGGCAAGTCTTTGTCGATGCGCTGCGGGATGCCAAAGAGGTCGGGCACCGACAGGTTCTCCTCCGCGGTGCGGCGGCGCGCGGTGGCGTTCGATATCTCCGCCTCCTCGTCGATCTCGATCACCACGGTGAGGATGTCGCCGCGCCGCGCCGCGCGCCGATCGCCCAGAAGCGATCTTCGCCCGCCGCTCCACAATGATGCCTCCCGCAAGGGCGCGCCGTTCCTCGCTTCCATCGGCAGGCCGGGATTGAGCATGGCGAGCTGTTCGCCGGCATTCTTGGTCGGCGTGAGGCCCGGCGGTCTGCCGATATGGTCGATCCGGGCGCAGCCCGCGAGAGCCAGCACAAAGACGAGAACGTGCGAAATCGGTGGCGGGGTCATGCTCTCACCTATCGTGACACTTCGATCCGGCCCGACGCGGTGACGCGCCCGGTAACGGTGGCGCGCGACGAGAGGTTCATCACGCGCACGTATTCTCCAGGCCCGGCGCGCGCGAGCGCGCGTCCCTCGGTCTCGATCCGCAACCCGCCGCGGACATAGGCGAGCGGCACCACCTGGTTGCGCTCGATCACCGCGGGCACGGCGATATCGCCCACCCGGATCGGGCGGCCCGGGTAGAGTGCTACGCGCGCTTCGCGCCCGATCACCTGGTCGAGCGCCACGCCCCCGGCAGGCGGACCCGCGCGCAAGATCACGTCCTCGGGCGCGATGATTTCCTGCGGGCGGATCACGCGCACCGGCTCGACTCGGTCGGCCCGCGCCGGCAGCGCGGCGATGAGGGCGAGGATCGCGAGCGCCGTGCGCATCACCGCACCTGCGTCGTTGCCGCGAGCATCTGGTCGGCGGCGGTGATGACCTTGGCGTTGAGCTCGTAGCCGCGTTGCGCCTCGATCAGCTTGGTGATCTCGCGCACGGGATCGACCGAGCTGTCCTCGAGATAGCCGTGGCGGAGCGTGCCCAGCCCGTCCTGCCCGGCCGTGCTGACATTGGGCGGTCCCGACGCCTCGGTCTCCTGGAACAGGTTGCCGCCGATCGCCTCGAGCCCCTTGGCATTGGCGAAGCCCACGAGATTGAGTTGACCGATGGGCTGGGCCGCCGCAGCTTCGTCAAAGAACACGAAGACCTCGCCCTCGGGATTGATTGACAGGCTGCGCGCGTCATCGGGGATGGCGATCTCGGGTGCCACCGGGAAGCCGTCGGAGGTGACGATCAGCCCGTCGGCGGACCGCTGGAGCCCGCCGTCGCGGGTATAGGCGGCCTGGCCCGAGGGCAGCGTCACCTCGAGAAACCCGGCACCGTCGATGGCCACGTCGAGATCGCCATTGGTCTCGCGCAGCGAGCCCTGTGACAGGTGGACCGAGATCGCCGAGGGGCGCACGCCGAGCCCAAGCTGCACCCCGGTGGGCAGCACCGAGCCGTCGGCGGCGCTGATCGTGCCTGCGCGGGACACCTGCTGGTAGTGCAGGTCGGCGAATTCGGCGCGGCGCGCGTTGTAGCCGGTGGTGGACATGTTCGCGAGGTTGTTTGATATCGTCTCCACGCGCATCTGCTGGGCGGCCATGCCGGTCGCGGCGATCTTGAGAATTCGCATGTCGTGGCTCCCTTGGGTCAGCGGGTGAAGGTGTCGAGCGCGTCTCTCACGCGCTGGTTTTCGGTCTCGAGAAAGCTCTGGCCCATCTCGTAGGCGCGCTGGACCTCGATGAGCCGCGCGATCTGCGTCATCGGTTCGACATTGGAGCCCTCGAGAAAGCCCTGCACGATACGGCCTTCGAGCATCGGCTCGACCCCGGCGGGAGCCTCGTAGAGGTTGCCGCCCGCGCGGGAGAGCGCGGCATCGCCTGTCGGACGGAACAGCCCGAGCTGCGCGAGCGGTTTCCCGTTGCCGCTCAGCGTGCCGTCGGCGGCAAGCCCCGGTGTGCGGATGTCGGGTGGAACGAAAACCGGCGCGCCGCCGGCGTCGAGCACGCGAAATCCGTCGGAGGTCACGAGATCGCCGTTGGCCGACAGCGAGAACGCCCCGGCGCGAGTCAGCCGCTCGCCCGCAGGCGTCTCGACGAGAAAGAACCCCTCGCCCTCGATTGCGAAATCGAACGGCCCGCCGGTCTGGGCGAGCGGGCCCTGCGCGCGCGACGTGACGGGGATGTTGCCGCGCGCCATTGACAGCGAGGGTCCATCCCCGGTGCGGCGCACGAATTCCGAGAACACCAGTCCCTCGGCGCGGTAGCCGGTGGTCGCGGCATTGGCGATGTTGTTTGCCACGATCTGCATTTCGCGCATCAGCCCGGACTGGCGGGTGAGCGTGGCATATCCTGCGGCTTCCATGTTTCAGCCTCCGATGATGAGCGGCACGAGCCGGTCCTGGAAAAAGGTCACGAGCGTCTGTGTCATGAAGCCCATGCTGAGCCAGAAGGTGACGACGATCGCGCCAAGCTTGGGCACGAATGTGAGCGTCAGTTCCTGGATCGAGGTCAGGGCCTGGAACAACCCCACGAGCAGCCCCGCGAGCAGCGCCACCGCGAGGATCGGCAGCGACACGATCACCGAGACCCAGAGCCCCTCGCGCAGCGTGTCGTAGAAGAGGATTTCGTCCCCCATCGGCTCAGACCGGCATCCGCAGGATTTCCTGGTAGGCCTCCACCACGCGGTCGCGGACCGTCACGGCGGTCTCTACCGCGAGTTCGGTTTGCACCAGCGCCTGCACCAGCGAATGCGGGTCGGCCTCGCCGGTCATGGCAGCGATGGCGGTGTCTTCGCCCTCGCGCAGTGTGGCGGCGAAATCGCGTGCGAGCGCCGCCGCCGGCGGGGTGGCCTCGCCGACGGCTTCTTCGGTGGGCCCGGGCTGCGTGGCGCGGCGCAGGTCGGCATAGCCCTGCGTGGCTGTGAGTGCGGTGATATCCATTCTGGATCTCCTCTGGTCATGGTCGGCGGCGGCTGGTCACCGGCGCAGCAGGTCCATCAGGCCCGACGACATCTGCCGCGCCTGGTCGAACATCTTGAGATTGGCCTCGTAGCTGCGCTGCGCCTCGCGCGCGTCGGCCATCTCGATCATCAGGTTCACGTTGGAGCTGTTGTAGTGGCCGGTCTCGTCGGCGAGCGGATGCGCGGGATCGTAGACCTGGCGCAGCGGGCCCTGATCGAGCCGGACGGCGCCGGCCGTCACGCCGCCTGGGGCCGTTCCCGCGTCGGGATCGCCGCGAGCGGACTCGAACGCGACGGTCTTGCGCCGGTAACCGGGCGTGTCGGCATTGGCGATGTTCTCGGCAACGTGGCGCAGCCTTTGCGCCTGTGCCCGGAGCCCGCTTGAAGAAAGCGACAGCGCGTTGGAAAACTCGCTCATCTCTCGCCCTCCTAGTTGCGACCGATGGCGGCGCGCAGCACGCTGAGCCCGGATCGATAGATCGCGAGGGCGCGGTCGTGCTGACGCTTGACCTCGACGCCGCGCAGCATCTCGGTCTCGAGCGCCACGGAATTACCGTTAGGGTCGCGCACCGCGTCCCGGTCGATCCGAGGCTCGAAGCCGGGGCCGGTGAGGGTGCCGTTGAGGTGGCCCGGGCGCGTGGCGCGGGGGGCAAAGCGCGCATCACCCTCGAGATAGGCGGCGAAGGGCGCGATATCGCGCGCGCCGTAACCGGGCGTGTCGGCATGGGCCATGTTCCGCGCCACCACCGCCTGCCGGGCACCGGCATGGCGGGCCATCGCATGTGACAGGCGAAACAGGTCGATTTCTTCGAGCATCGGGCTTCTCCCTCGCTTGGCTTCAATCAAGGCTTAACCCTGATTCGTTTAGAAATGGTTCCCGAGAGATGAGGAGAGCGAACGGATGAGCCAGACCGGGATCGCAGGGATGCAAGCCGAGATTTCCGCGCTCAGCGTGGCGCATGCGGTGGGCCGCGTGGTCGCGGTGCAGGGCGGTGTGCTGCGCGTGAGCGGGCTATCGGGGGCGGCGCGGCTTGGTGACCGGGTGCGCGTGGCTTCGCGCGGCGGCGATACGCTCACCGGCGAGGTGCTGCAGCTCGACGCTGCCGCGATCCTCGTGCTGCCCGACGCCGCCGCCGAAGGCGTGGCGCTGGGTGATCGGGTGCGGCTGCTTGGTGCGCCCGGTATCGCGCCCTCGGACAACTGGATCGGGCGGGTGATCGACCCGTTCGGCGCCCCGCTCGACGGTCGCCCGCTCCTGCGTGGCCCGCGCCTGCGACCGTTGCGCGCGGCGCCGCCCGATCCCGCCACGCGCCGTCCGCTCGGGCCCCGGCTCGAAACCGGAATGGCGGTGTTCAACACGCTGCTGCCCGTCGTGCGTGGGCAGCGGATCGGCTTGTTCGCGGGCTCGGGCGTTGGCAAGTCGATGCTGCTCGGTCATCTCGGGCGGCACATGCAGGCCGACGTGGTGGTCGTGGCACTGATCGGCGAGCGCGGGCGCGAACTGGGCGAATTCGTGCGCGAGGTGCTGGGGCCCGAGGGGATGCGGCGCGCTGTGATTGTCGCGGCCACCTCGGATCGCTCGCCGCTGGTGCGTCGGCGCTGCGCCTGGACGGCAATGGCCGTGGCCGAGCATTTCCGCGAAACCGGGCGGCAGGTACTGCTGCTGGCCGATTCGATCACCCGCTTTGCCGAGGCGCATCGAGAGGTGGCCACGGCGGCGGGCGAGATGCCCGCGCTGCGCGGCTTCCCGCCCTCGACCTCGCACGCCATCATGTCGCTGTGCGAGCGGGCCGGGCCCGGGGCAGGGGAGGCGGGCGATATCACCGCGCTCTTCACCGTGCTGGTCGCCGGATCGGACATGGACGAGCCGGTGGCCGACATCCTGCGCGGGGTGCTCGACGGGCACGTCGTGCTCGACCGCGAGATCGCCGAGCGCGGGCGCTATCCGGCGATCGATGCGCTGCGCTCGGTGTCCCGCAGCCTGCCGCGCGCGGCGAGCGAGGAGGAGAACGCGATGATCGCGCGGGCGCGCAGCCTGCTGGGCTGCCACGCGCGGTCCGAGACGATGCTGCGCGCCGGGCTCTATGCCGAGGGCAGTGACCCGGGCCTCGACCAGGCAATCCGCGTCTGGCCCGAACTCGACGCATTTCTCGCCGCGACCGAGCCGGGCGATATAGCCAACAGCTTCGCGCGGCTTTCGGTCATCCTGCGGCGCGCGGGCGAGCCGGGTGGCGGGCAGGGCGCGGGCCGGGTGGCGCGGCCCGGTGCGGTTGAGGGGCCCTGAGCCGCGGCCCCGCACCGCGAGCATTCTGCGCCATGCCCGCGCACCCCTCGGCGTACTCGGCGCCGTGTGTGTCCTGTACCCTTGCCGCTACCCTTGCCGCGCGCGCCCCGCGCCGTGCCTGTGCTGTACCCCGCGCGCCCCGCACTCCGTGCTGTGCCTTGCGTGCGCCGCAATCCGCCCCCTGGTCCCGCGCCGCACTGCAAACTCCCGGCCCGTTACTCGGCGGGCCGCGGGCTGCGGCGCGGGTTTCGATCAGGGCGCGCACGGAGGGTGATGGTACTCGACCCCCGGTGGGGCTGGCGCGCCCGGGCGTCAGAACAGGCGTGGGGCCGATTGCAGCAGCGTCAGCGCGATTGTTTGCGAGGAACTGGCGGCGAAGCCCGCAATCTGGTCGCGAAGAAGGAATTGCCGGATGAGCCCCTCGCGCAGGGTGTCATCGGTGAGGTCCCTCGGCGAGCCGATATCGAGTCGCCGGGACGCGACGGATCGCAGCTCGACGAGTTGCCGGTCGAGATCGAGCTGGGCGAAGCTCTGTGGCAGGCCGAGCGCAACCTCGAAGGTCTGGCGCAGCGGCGGTGTCCCGAGGATGCGAAACCACAGCGCGTTGTCGGAGCCGTCTTCTGCCGCGAGTGCGGCCAGCTCGCGGTCGGCATTGAGTGCAAGGCGTAACGCGCCGTCTTGCTCACCCACCGCGGCCTCGAACTCCCGCCGGCGGAACTGATCGACGATGCGCTCGGCGAAGCCGGGTGGCGGCGGCCCGCTCCGGTCGCCGGAGAGAAAGCCGAATGCGTCCGCGAAGGCGCGGTAGCGATCATCCGCCAACCGGTTGGCCAGCGCCTTCCGCGATCCCGTCCCCTGCTCGATGATCGCCCGGACGAAGGCGCGGCTGTCGATGTCGTCTTGCAGGCCGAACGCCCCAAGCGCGACCCGCAGCAGGCGCCGGTCCGAGACGAGATCGTCGGCGCTCTCCGTCCCGGCGACGGATTGCAGGAAATGATCGGTGTCGCGCTGCAGGGCGGGGCCTGCGTTGAACAGCGTTGTTTGCCGCTCGATCGTGCGGCTCAGTAGCGTCCAGCCCGGCAGGCCGCCCAGGGGAACGACCGGCGTGAACATCAGGCGCTCTTGCGGTGTGCGAGCAAGCGGTCCTCGCGCGGCAGGAGCGCGCGCAGCGCCTTGAGGCAGCGATAGTGCTCGGCTTCGAAGAGCGCCGACCCGGCCTGCGCGAGCAGGGCGCGGCTGTCGGGGTCGCGCAGTACCTGGCTGAGCTCCTCAATGCGGTGCAAGAGCTGGTGGTGCATGTCTTCCGGCGTGGCATCTCCGGACAGCACGAGCTGCGCGGCATAGCAGGCGCGCCGCACTGGCGTCGTCGCCTCGGTCGGGTGGATGGCGTCGCGCAGACGCAGGATGCGTGCGTCCGGGGTCACGATCGACAGGCGCGCCCTGCGGTCGCCGTTCTCGATCACCGCGCCGTTGACGAGCACACGCTCCCGCGGGCCGAGCTTGAGAACCAAACCGCTCATGTCGCACCGTCCGTGCCGGCCAGTCCGCGCATCACCGCGATGTTCACCTCGATCAGCGGGTCGGGCGACGCGCCTTCGCGCAGGACCTTGCCGCTATGGACCCGGGTGAATTCGCCAAGATAGACGAGGCGCGCCCGCAGGGCAGGCGGGAGCGCGTTGGCCGGGTCCGCGACGTCGGCGACGAGAATCGTCCAGAGCCGCCGGTTGTCGTGGATCGCCGCGGCGAGGGCCGGCATGTCCTTGCCGATCGCGACGGCGGATTTGAGGCGGTGCGTGATGCGCGCGAACGTGCGGTACTCGGTGGCGCGCGGTGTGTGGACGGCACCGGCCTCCGCGCCATAGGCGGTTTGTGCCTGCAGGGTCTTGTTCACGTCTTGTCCTTTCGTGGGGACGGTGCGGGATGGGGGTCGAGCATCGGGTCAGGGGCGCCGGGCGGGCGCCCCTACAGTGTTACCGGAACAGCGACAGGATCGCCTGCGGTGCCTGGTTGGCGATCGAGAGCGATTGCGTGGCGAGCTGCTGCTGCACCTGCAGCGCCTGCAGCCGCGCCGATGCTTCCTCGAGATCGGCATCGACGAGCGAGCCGATTCCCGAGGTGAGCGAATCGGTCAGCTTGCCGACGAACTCGGATTGCGTGGCAATTCGCCCTTCTGCCGAGCCGAAGGCCGCGGCGGCGTCGACCGACTTCTGGATCAGGCTCTCGATCGTGTTGAGCGCGCCGGTGGCCCCGGCATCGGTGGTGACGTCCACGTTCTGCAACGCGCCAAGCCCGCCGCTTGCCGCCGACGAGCCCGGCGTGCCGCCGGTCTGCGCGCGCAGGCCGATATCGAGGTTGGCGTTGCTCGTACCCGTATCCCCGTTGGTGATCGTGATCTGGTTGTTGCTCACCGTGGCCGAGAGCTTCAGCGAGGAATCGGTTGCGGCCTCGAAGAAGGTATTGATCTGGTTGGCCAGGTTGCTGGCAACATCCGCCGTGCCATCGGTTGCACTGGCCACGAACTGGAAGGTGCGTTGCCCGGTCGCGGTGCCGCCTCCGGCCACGTTCACCGGGACGTTGCCGAGGTCGATCTGAAAGCTGTCGCCCGCGGCCACCTGACCGATGGTGATGACCTCGCTCGTGTTGTTGGCGATCGAGGCGTTTGACGTCCCGCCGTCGATGGTGGCGGTATCGTTAAAGACGGTCGTCGAGCCGGCACTGTCGATCAGGGCCGAGGCCGCAGCCGTATCCGCCAGGTCAGTGGTCCCGAAGGCCTGCGCCGTGACGGGTGTGGTCACCGACAGGTTCTGCCGCGCGACCTCGATCTGGCTGGCCGACACGTTGCCCGAGGCATCGCGATCCAGAGACGCGAGGATGTTGATGGCGTCCGTACTGCTCCCATCGACGAGGTTCAGCCCGTTGAACTGCGCCGCGCCCACGACCGAGCCGATCTGCTTGGTCAACTCGTCGATATCGATCTGGATCTTGGAGCGGTCGACATTCTGCTCTTGCGCGGCGACGATCTGGCCTTTGACCTTGGTCAGAAGATCGGTGACGGTTTCAGCGGCCTGCCGTCCGACCGCGACGGTGGATTCACCCAGCGAGAGGCTGTCGGAGATGGCCCTGAACCCGCTGACATCCGATTCCATCACCTTGGAGATGGCGAACACGGCGGCGTTGTCCTTGGCAGTCGCCACCTCCTTGCCGGTCGAGATCACATCCTGCGTCCGGGCGAGGCTGGAATTCACCGATTGCAGGGTCTGGAGCGCGACCATCGCGCTGTTGTTGGTCAGGATACTGGACATGGTATTTTCCTCATGACTGCGACGCGTTTGCGCCGGTTGAAAGGCCGCCATTGCGGGTGGCCGGGCGCGTCATTCTGACGTTTGCGGCCGCCCACCTCCGGGTCCGGCCGCGCCATCTCATCGCGAGTGCCCGTCCAGATTTGCCCCGCAGTTGCTAATGGAGTGCTAATCGTCCCCGGTGATTTCGCGCGCATTTGAGACAAATCCGGTCATGCCCGGCGTTCGACCTTGTGCGACAGGATGCCCGCGATGGTCGTCTTGCGGCCCTGGGGGTCGTAGGTCTCCATCGTGCCGCGCAGGCGGCGATAGGCCGAGAGCCGCCCCGCCGCGAGGCGGATGCCCTGAAGCGTGCCGTCGAGCAGAACCTGGTTGCGCCGCGCCGTATCGCCGAGGTGCCGCAGGGCCTCAAGCGCCCCGGGGTCAAGGCGCCCGAGCTCTTCTACAAGCGCCTCCTTTTCCCGGGCCAGCGCGGCCAGCGCGTGCAAATCGCCCGACAAGAGTGCTGCGCGTTCGCGTGCGAGCAACGAATCGAGCCGGGTGTGAAGGTCGTCGGGATCAGGCGCGGTCATGGGCCGTCTCCTTAATGGCTGCTTCGATCATGTCAGCAAGGCCGATCCCGCCCTTGTTCACGATCTCACGCGCGACAGCCTCGCGGTGAAACGATGCGAACTGGCTCTCGCCCGTGCTTCCGCTGAAGTTGTTCTTTTGCTCGCCAAGGCCGGTGGCCTTGAGCATTTCCGCCAGAAAGCTGGCCTCGAGCGCCTCGGCGGCGGCGCGCCGGGCGGTGTCCGGGCCGGGCGGGGCGGTGTCCATGTGGGGGGTCGAAAACGATGAAGCGGAGAGCATGGCATTACCTCGAATTGTTGGAATTTCACCCCATCAAACCGCAAAGCCGTAAAGAACCGGTAACCGAATTCTGCGAGGTTCCAATGCGGAACGGATATCGGACGGGGTAAAGGCGCATGATGACTTTCACAGGGTTCAGCGGTGGATCGTCCGGGCCGGTACCGGCGACGGCCGGCGTCGTGGCGCGGCCCGGTGCCGCAACGGCTCCTCCCGGTGCGGGCCGTGCCTTTGCTGCGGTCATGGGCGCGGGTGGGGCCGACGGATCGGACGCGCCGGATGCGTCCGTGCCCGACATGGCGACCGGGGGTGACGGGCCCTTTGCCGCGGCGGGCGCCGCCGCGCCGGGGCCCGCCACGTCGGGGATGAGGCGCGTGACTGCCGCAGTGCCGGGTAACAGTCAGGGTGCGGATGGGGCCGATGACGCGGAGACCGCGATCGTGGCTGCCCCCGGCGATAGCGACGCGATGCCGTCATTCGGGGTGATGCCACAGGTTGACGCGGCGCAGCGGGTCGGGACCGTGCCGCCGCATGACGCAACGTCGGCGGACGCCACGGCGCGCCACATCGCGACGCCAACGCCTGCATCGCACCACGCGCAGGCGCCCCCGTCCACCACTACCGCCATGCAGGCACCGGCCCGTTTGCCCGAACAGGGCGGGGAGGGCGCGGAATCAGGTGAACGACCGCAGGACAGCGGCCTCGTCGCCCGGCCTGGGCAAGGGGGGGCACCGGACGTGCGATCCGTTGCAACAGCTTCTCCGCGCGTCACGGCCGTTCCTGATGGGCGTGCCGCACCGATGGAGGCCGGTGACACCGCGCCCGGCGCGCCCGAAACGCCGGACACACCCGATGCATCCGTCACGTCCGCGCGGCCCCGGCCGCCCCTCGCTGCCGACGCGCCCGATGCGTCGCGACCGGCCCTCGTCGCTACGCCAAACCGGGGGGCCGCTGCACAGGCTGCGGTTGCCGTTACGGCACAGGCCCGGGCCACACTGTCGCAGTCCCCGGCCCGCATGCCCGGATCGGGCGAAGAGGGTGTCGGGTCCACGACGCGCGCCACGAAGGCCGGGTACGCTGCCCTGCCGGGGCGAGGCGGGGCGCAAGAGGCACGGCAGATCGCGGTGTCCGCTCCGCGTGTCCCGGCCGTTTCCGACGGGGGAGGCCAGTCACAACATGCAGGAGGTGATGGTCCTGATTTCCCCGCCCAGCCGCGGAAGTCGCTGGCCGCGCCACCGGCAACGGCTGGGCGCGCGTCCCCCGCGCCCGCCGCATCTGTGCCGCAGGCTGCCGTCGCGGTGCAGCCCGGGGCCGCGACGCCGCATCCCGAGGCACCACCACTCCCATCATTAGCCCCCGCACCAGCCCCGATCATCCCTGCCGAGGGCAAGAGATCGGCGCCACCGGCCGCATCTTCCGCCCCGAAAGGGCGCTTTGACGCGCCACGCGCTTCCGGGCCACGCGCCGCGCCCGCACTCCCGGTCGTCGCCGTCGCCCCGCCGCCGCTTGGTGCGCCGGTGCAGGCCGATGCCTCCACGGCCTTCGCCGCCGCGATGCGGATCGCGGCGGACCTTGCGGGCCACGCCGATCCGACCCTCGCCGCGTCCGACCAAGATGTCTCGGCGCCGCAGGCCCCCTCTCTTTCGCCGCCAGCGCCACAGGGTGCTGCGGCGCAAGATATCCCCCGGCAGATCGCGCTTCGGATCGCTCATGCGGCGGCGGGTGCGGTCGGCGCCGGGCGCGGCACGATCGAGCTCAGCCTCAGCCCCGAGGAGCTTGGCCGCGTGCGCCTGCGCCTGCATCCCTCCGAGGGCGGACTCAGCGTGACGATCACCGCCGACCGTCCCGAGACGCTCGATCTCATGCGCCGCAACATCGACCTGCTGGCACGCGAATTCCTCGAGATCGGATACGAGGGCGCGCAGTTCGATTTTGCACAGGGCGGGCCGAGCGCAGATGCCGATCCCGGTGCGCCCGACCTTGCGCCCGCTCCCACGCTTGCAGCCCCGCCGCCCGACACCGCGCGGCCCTCGCAAGCGGCGCTGCTCATGCTGGGAGACCGGCTCGATATCAGGCTCTAGAAAGGACAGATCATGGAACCTTTGACAGGCATCGCCCCCGCTCCCGCTGCGCCCGTGGCGCCTTCCACCGCGGACGGGGCCGAGACCGGAGGCAACAGCGCGCTCAGTTCGGATTTCGAGACGTTCCTGCGGATGCTGACCACGCAATTGCAGAACCAGGATCCCCTCAACCCCGTCGATTCTGCCGATTTCGCGGTGCAGCTCGCCACCTTCTCCTCGGTCGAGCAACAAGTGCAGACGAACGAGTTGCTGACCGGCCTCGGCTCACAGATGGCGACGCTCGGCATGGCGCAGTTTCCGGGCTGGATCGGGCTCGAGGCCGAGGTGCGCGCGGCGGTGCAGTTCACCGGCGATCCGGTGGAGGTCGAGGTGGCCGTCGATCCGAGCGCCGACACCGCCGAACTGGTCGTCACCAATGCGCAAGGGGCCGTGGTGGCACGGTCCGCGCTGCCCGCCGAGAGCGGCCCGCTACTGTGGGAAGCGCGCGATCAGCAAGGTCAGCCGCTGCCGGAGGGCAGCTATACGCTCTCGGTGCTGTCGCTCATCGCGGGCGAGACGGTCGCAAGCCACGACGTGCACATGCGCAGCCGCGTTGCCGAGGCGCGGCTCGACGACGGCGAGGTGCGGCTCGTGCTGGATAACGGGCAGAGCGTTACCCCCGATGAGGTGATCGGCCTGCGTCCGCCGCCAGTTTGATCCGCGCACCGCGCGACCGCACCCGGAGCCCTAGAACAGCGCCATCCCCAGCAGCGCGGCTCCTGCGCCCAGCGCGATGCCCGCCGCGCCCCACAAAAGCCGTCCTGGCCAGCGGCGCGGCGGCGTGGTTGTCTCCGGGGCTGCCTGCCGGATCAGTGCCGCCTCGACGAGGCCGGGCAGGCGCGGGCCGTAGCGCGACAGCACCATGGCTGTGCGCCCCAGGTCGCGCAGAGCCGCACGCGGGCCCATCTCGCCGCGGATGTAATCCTCCACCACGGGCCGCGCGACCTGCCAGATGTTGATCTGCGGATCGAGCGAGCGTGCCACGCCTTCGACCACCACCATCGTGCGTTGCAACAGGATCAGCTCGGTGCGTGTCTCCATGCCGAACCGCTCGGTCACTTCGAAGAGATAGCTCAGCAGGCTGCCCATCGAGATGCGGCTCGCGTCCATGCCGAAAATCGGCTCGCCCACCGCGCGCAGCGCGCGGGCAAAGGCATCCACGTCCTGATCGCGCGGCACGTAACCGGCCTCGAAATGCACCTCGGCCACCCGGCGGTAATCGCGCTTGATGAAGCCGTAGAGGATCTCGGCATAGACGCGGCGGGTATATTCGTCGATATGGCCCATGATCCCGAAATCATAGGCGAGGATATCGCCATTCGCGGCCACCTTGAGGTTGCCCTGGTGCATATCGGCATGAAAATACCCGTCGCGCAGCGCATGGCTGAGAAAAAGCTGCAGCACCCGCGCCGCCAGCGCCACGCGGTCGTGCCCAGCCGCGTCGAGCGCGGCATTGTCGCCCAACGGCACACCATCGGCCCATTCCATCGTCATCACCCGGCGCGAGGACAGGTGCCAGCGCACGTCAGGCAGCCGAAACCCCTCGTCCGCGCCGGTATTGGCCGCGAATTCCGAGGCCGAGGCCGCCTCGAGCCGCAGGTCGAGTTCGGCCGTCACAACGCCGTCGAAATGCGCGATCACATCCGTAGGCCGCAGCCGCCGCGCGCCCGGGGCCAGCACCTCGACCATGCGGGCGGCGAAATAGAAGGCGTCGATATCGCGGCGAAACGCCCGCTCGATCCCCGGGCGCAGCACCTTGATGGCCACGGTCTCGCCGTCTTCGCGCAGCCGCGCCTTGTGCACCTGGGCGATCGAGGCCGCGGCCACCGGCGGGCTGAAATCGTCGAACATCTCGTCTACCGGACGGCCCAACTCGGCGGCGATACTGGCCTTGGCGGTGTCGAGGGAAAAGGGCGGCAGCTTGTCCTGCAGCACGCGTAGCTGTGCCGCCAGTTCCTCGCCCACGAGATCGGGTCGCGTGCTGAGGATTTGGCCGAACTTGATATAGGCGGGCCCCAGCGCCGTGAGCGCGCGCACCGCAGGCGGCATCGTGGCGTCGCCCGGGTAGCCCAGCCACTGAAACGGCCAGGCGAGCGTGCGCATCGTCGCACGCACCAGCGGCGGTGCCTCGAACGCCTCCATGATGAGGCCCATCGCGCCGGTGCGCTCGAGCGTTGCGCCGGTGCGGATGAGCCGCAGGATATTGTGCGGCCCCCTCAAATCTTCCAACCCGAATGCAGGCAGGCGATACCCATGCTCAGATTACGGTACTTCGCGTTGCCGAAGCCCGCGTCGCGCACCATGCCGAGGAATGTTTCCTGGTCGGGAAAGCGGCGGATCGATTCCACCAGGTATTGATAGCTGTCGCGATCATTCGCGATCGCCTGCCCCAGCCGCGGGATGATGTTGAAGGAATAGAGGTCATAGACCTTTTGCATCAGCTCGTTGGGGATCTGGCTGAATTCCAGCACCATGAGCCGCCCGCCGGGGCGCAGCACGCGAAACGCCTCGGCAAGCGCGTCCTCGGGGCGGGTCACGTTGCGGATGCCGAAGCTGATCGTGTAGACGTCGAAACTGTTGTCGTCGAAGGGCAGCGCCATTGCGTCGCCCACCACCCAGTCGAGGCTCTGGGCCAGCGCCTCCGCCTCGGCGCGCCTGCGCCCTTCCACCAGCATCTCTTCGGTCAGGTCGAGCACGGTGGCATGGCCTTGCCCCGCGCGCTTGAGAAACCGGAACGAAATGTCGCCGGTGCCCCCCGCCACGTCCAGCAGCCGCTGACCTGGCCGCGGCGCGAGCCAGTCCATCATCGCGTCCTTCCAGACCCGGTGAATCCCGAAGGACATGGCGTCGTTCATCACGTCGTATTTCGACGCCACCGAGCCAAAGACCCCGCGCACGCGCCCCGCCTTCTCTGATTCGGGCACCTCCTGGTATCCGAAATGCGTGGTTTTCTCGCTCATCGCCTGCCCCGGCTCTTGCCGTTTGTGTCCCTCGCCCTTCTTATAGGGCGCTCACCGGGGGTGACAATGCGCCCCTTTCACGCGCCGAGGTGCCCGATGCCCGAACTGCCCGAGGTCGAAACCGTTCGACGCGGCCTTGCGCCCGTGATGGAAGGAGACGTGATCGCGCGTGCGCGCGTCAACCGCCCCGACCTGCGCTGGCCATTTCCACCGGACATGAGCGCGCGTCTCACCGGCGCCCGCGTGCTGGCGCTGCGGCGGCGGTCGAAATACCTGCTGGCCGATCTCTCCACGGGCGAGACGCTGCTCGTGCACCTCGGCATGTCGGGGCGGATGCTTGTCTCGGGCGATACGCTGGGCCGCTTCGTGCATGACCATCCTGCCCCGGAAAAGCACGACCATGTCGTGCTCGACATGGAGAACCGAGCGCGTATCACCTTCAACGACCCGCGCCGCTTTGGCGCGATGGACCTGATGGCGACCGCGGTTGCAGAGGCGCACCCGCTGCTGGCGCGGCTGGGGCCCGAGCCCCTGGGCAATGCCTTTCACGAGACGCATCTCGCCGCTGCGCTCACCGGGCGCCGCACGCCCGTCAAGGCGGCGCTGCTCGACCAGCGAATCGTCGCGGGACTGGGAAATATCTACGCCTGCGAGGCGCTTTATCGCGCCCGCATCTCGCCACGGCGACTGGCAGGCAACCTCGGGCCCCGCCGCATCGCCCGGCTTGTCCCCGCGATCCGCGACGTGCTCCGCGACGCCATCGCGGCGGGGGGCTCGTCGCTGCGCGACTACCGGCAAGCCGATGGCGAACTGGGTTATTTCCAGCACGCCTTTGACGTCTACGGGCGCGAGGGCGCGCCCTGTCACGGCCCCGGCTGCGACGCGCAAATCGCCCGTATCGTGCAATCCGCACGGTCGAGCTTCTACTGCCCCCGCTGCCAAAGATAGGTTGATCGGGCGCGCCAGAATGGTAATGACTCGGTTTGACCAGACCAGTCGACCCTTCCGAAACCACCGAAAGCAGACTTCATGGCCTATGAGACGATCATCGTCGAAGTGGAAGACCACGTCGCCCTCATCAAGCTGAACCGCCCCGACGCGCTCAACGCGCTCAACGATCAGCTCATGTCGGAACTGGCTCGCGCGCTCACCGAGGCACAGACCAACGACAAGGTGCGCTGCATCGTGCTCACCGGCTCGGAAAAGGCGTTTGCCGCCGGGGCCGACATCAAGATGATGAGCGGCAAGGGCTTCGTGGACGTGTTTACCGAGGATCTCTTCACCGCCGACAGCGACGCCATCATGCGCGTCCGCAAGCCGATCATCGCCGCCGTGTCGGGCTATGCGCTGGGCGGTGGCTGCGAACTGGCGATGATGTGCGATTTCATCATCTGCTCGGACACCGCGAAATTCGGCCAGCCCGAGATCAATCTCGGCGTCATCGCCGGGCTTGGCGGCACGCAGCGCCTGACCCGCGCCATCGGCAAGGCCAAGGCGATGGACATGAACCTGACCGGACGTTTCATGGATGCCGATGAGGCCGAGCGCGCAGGCCTCGTGAGCCGCATCGTGCCCGCCAAGAAGCTGATGGAAGAGGCGATGTCGGCGGCGCAGAAGATCGCCGAGAAATCGCGGATTTCCGTGATGGCGGCCAAGGAGGCGGTCAACCGCTCCTTCGAGACGACGCTGCGCGAGGGGTTGTTGTTCGAGCGGCGCGTGTTCCACTCGCTCTTTGCCACCGACGACCAGAAAGAGGGCATGGCCGCCTTCGCCGAGAAGCGCGAGGCACAGTTCCGCGACAAGTGATCGGGCAGGCGGTTCAGCCCTCGGGCACGTAGATGTGCCGCGCGCCTTCCTCGAACCCATCCAGCGTGAATAGCCAGCGCAGGTCGGGCCACAGAAGCTCCATCCGCCCGGCGCGCGGGCGGTAGGCGGCGGTGTAGAGGGTGCCAAACCCCGCCCCGAACGCCGTGGAATAGAGCGGTGGGCGCAGGAATGCGTCGATGAAGCGGTCCTGTCGGTCGGGGTGCAGCGTCAGCCGCGACAACAGGAACCGCTCGCGCTCCACCGTGGCGGTAAAGCGCGCGTGCTGCGCCCATTCCACCCGCTCCTGATGGTTGGTTGCCACCGGCGCGCCGGTGACGATGGCCTCGCGGTCCGGTGTCAGGTAGATTGTAGCGAACTCGCGCGCGCGGTCGAGAACGGTGACGTTGTAGCTCATGTGGCAGGGCACGCGCGCAAGCGTGGCGCATGCCTCCGCCGCCGTCTCGCAGGTCTGGAGTACGTAGCGCAGGATCAGCGGCACGCCGAAGCCTTCGCCCACCTCGCGCCGCCCGCCGAAGGTGAGCGACACCGCGAGCCCCGCGTCGTTTACCCCGTCGAGCAGCCCCCACAGACCGTCTGCCATGCCCATCACCCGTCGCCCGTTCCAGCCGGTATGCAGCACCACCGCGTCGAAGGCCCGCGAACTGTAATCGTAATTGCGCACCATCAGCGGCTCGTCGCCCTGCCAGATCGCCTGGCTGCACCCCGAGAGGTATTTCGGCGGGCAGTAGAAGCTGAGAAACCGCGCCGCGCTGTCGCCGCCGCCCGCGACGTCGGCCAGCGTGTCGAAAAGCGCCAGCATCTCGGGCATGTGCGTGGCGATGGCGCGGCGGCATTCCATGTAGGTGGGGCGCGCAACATACCCCTCGCTCGCCCACCACTTGTGATAGGCGGGCCAGAATTCGCGAAACAGCCCGGCCAGTTTCGGACCGGGCTGCTCCTCGCGCAAGGCACGGAAGACGAGAGCCATGCGCTACCCTACATGATCTTGAAGCCCGGGTCCTCCAGCGCCTGTGCCGAGGGCAGCGGGCGGGCCGAGAACGCGCTCTTGATCCCGTGTATCCACTTGTTGGAACGCTCGGTAAGGCGGAACCCGTTGGTCATCGACCGACCGCGCGTCACAAGGATGCCAAGGTCGGCCCCCTCGTAGCGGTAATCGCCCGGCTTGAGGATGCGCAGGAAGAACGCCTCGTTCTCGCCCACCGCGCGGCGGTGATAGTCGAACCGGTCGAACACCACCCGTCCGTCCACGAGCATCTTGTAGATGCCCGATTGCGGCGCATCGGTGACGATATCGACGCTGTCATCGGTGTGCTTGATGACCATCTGCGACCAGCTGTCGATCATGTCGGGATCGGCCCAGCGCGCGTTGAGTTCCTCGACGTCGAGGTCGAAGGGCTTCTTGGAAAACTCCAGCAGGTGGAACAGGAACAGCGGCGCATCGGCATGGGCAAAGGCGGCGTGGTTGGTCATCGAGCTCGCGCCGGTGATGCGCGGGTTCAATTCGCCCAGCCACAGCTCGCCGGTCTTCTTGTCGATCAGGAAATCGAGTTCGAAATACCCGCGGTACCCCTCCTTGCGAAGCTGCTCGCCGAACTGGAATGTCAATTCGCGTGCCTTCTGCCGCGCCTTGGGCGGGAACGCGGTCGAGAATATCTCGTTGCCGCACCAGCCGCCGCGGTAGGGCGTCAACTCCTTGAAGCCCACCAGCTCGGTCATCAGCGGGCCGACGATGGTGCCCTCCTTGGTGGCGCAGGCCTCGATCGCCGAGCCACGGCAGTCGATCCGCTTCATGATCTTGATCTCGCCCTCGCCGACGATCTCGTGCTCGTGCTTGCGGAAATCGGCCTCGGACTTGATGAAGAACGTGGTGTGCCCCGAATCCCCGAACGCCGATTGCAGCACCAGGTCGTGCCCCAGCCCTGCCTTGTCGCAGACTTCGCGCAGGTGCTTGTAGCTCTTGACCACGCTCAGCGTATTGGGCACCGACGGCACGCCGGCCTTGTCGCCGATGCGCACCGTCTCGATCTTGTTGTCGCAGCGCGTGCGCAGCTTGGCCTTGGGAAACCAGAGCTCGCCACCCAGCTCCTTGACCAACCTCTCGGTTGTTTCGTCGAACATCAGGAACACGAATTTCGGCTTGCCGCCGCGCCGCTTGACGAGGTCCACCACATCCTTGTGCTGAAGCAGGTAGTTGTTGATGTCCTCGATCGACTGAAACTCGTCATGCGGCATCTCGTCGGGCACGAACACGTTGGGATGGCGTCCGTCGAAACAGTCCATGTAACAGATATACATGAAATTCTTTACCCATTCGTCGAGCCCGAGCAGGTTGAAATTCGTGGCCGAGACGAAATAGATCGGGTCCTTGTTGGTATGGAAATACCGGCGGATTTCCGAGATGTTCTTGAGGACCTTCTTTGGCATGTCGTGTCACCTCCCTTGGTGGATCATGTCTTGCGAACGCCTTTGAGGGCCTTCGGGGTAAAGATGCGCAGGCCCAGGTCGGGCCGGAAGCCGTGGATTTCGCTGACATCGAGCGCGCGCATGAATTTCATGATCTCGGCGCTGATGACCTGCCCGGGCACGAGGATCGGAAAGCCGGGCGGGTAGGGGATGATGAACGAGGCCGAAACCAGTTCCTCGCCCGCCTCCAGCCGCGCCATCAGCGCGTCGTCGGGATCGACATAATCGCAATTGTCCTCGTCATAGGCGAGAAAGAAGGCGCTGCGCACATTGCCCTCGGGTGTCGCCCCGTCGCGGCGGAATGCCTCGTGAAAGCGGCTGAAATCCGGCAGCGGCGGCACGTTCTCCACGAGGTTCGCCACCCGCTTGTCAAAGCTGATGCGCTCCATCTTCGAGGCGTCGTCGAGCAGGTCGTCAAGGTCCTTGGCGATTTCCACCAACACCTCGATGAGGTAGGCCACCGAGGACCGGGTCGTGCCGATATTGGTCATGAACAGCACGGTGTTGCGCGAGGTCTTGTTGATCTGGATGCCGTACTTGTCCATCAGGATCTTGGTCTTGAACGTGTCGCCGTCCCATCCCGTGTTTCCCACCAGAAGCGTCACCCGCGTCGGGTCGAGCACGAATTCGTCGCTCGCCCAGCATTCCCAGATATCCGTCCACCCCTGCTGGCTGTCGTAATAGCTCGTCACGCCGCTCTCGCGGTATTTTTCGGGGATCATGTCGCCCGCCGCCAGCACCCGGAAATATTTCGACAAGAGCGGGTGATCGGCCACTGCCCGGCGGATCGCCATCGCGCTTTCCACCTGCCGCTGCACGAAGTCGAACCCTTCAAGCTCGACTTGCCTGCGGCCGACGTCGAGCGAGGCGATGATCTGGTAATTGGGGCTGGTCGAGGTATGAGTCATGTAGGCCTCGTGAAAGGCTTCCTCGACCTCGCCCTTGAAGCCCTGATCGTTGACATGGATCATCGAACCCTGCCGCAGCGCGGTCAGCGTCTTGTGTGTGGATTGCGTGGCATAGACCCGCACCCGCGCATCCGGCGGCGCAACCAGCCGCGTCTCCAGCCAGGTCTCGTCGGGCGCGTCCTTCAGCGTCTTTTGCTGCGCGGCATAGGCCTGCGCATGGTCCTCCGTGCGCAACGACTGCCGCAGCACCCCGGCCGCGTGCATTGCCGTGCGCTGCCGATAGGTCGGCTCGAACCGGGCAAAGGCGAACCACGCCTCGTCCCACAGGAACACGAGGTCGCGCTTGATGGCGAGGCATTCTTCCATCACCTGCTGCACGTTGTAGACGATCCCGTCGAAGGTGCAGTTGGTGAGCAAGACCATCCGCACCTTGTCGAGCTTGCCCGCCGCGCGCAATTCCAGCAGCTTGCGCTTGATTTCGGACATCGGCACCGCGCCATACATCGAGTATTCGTGCAGCGGATAGCTCTCCATGTAGACGACATGCGCCCCCGCGAGCACCATGCCGTAATGGTGCGATTTGTGGCAATCGCGGTCCACCAGCACGATGTCGCCGGGCCGCACCAGTGCCTGCACCACGATCTTGTTGCAGGTCGAGGTGCCGTTGGTGGCAAAGAAGGTCTGTTTCGAGCCAAACGCGCGCGCGGCGGCCTCCTGCGCCTCCTTGATCGGGCCGCGTGGCTCCAGCAGGCTGTCGAGCCCGCCCGAGGTGGCCGACGTCTCGGCCAGGAAAATGTTGGGTCCGTAGAACGCTCCCATGTCCTGGATCCAGTGCGACCGCGAGATCGACTTGCCGCGGCTGATCGGCATGGCGTGAAACACGCCGGTGGGCTGCTTGGAATATTCCTTGAGCGCGGTAAAGAACGGCGTCTTGTAGCGTCGGTTGACGCCGCGCAGGATGTTGAGATGCAGCTCCAGGAAATCTTCCTGATTGTAGAACACTCGCCGACACAGGCCCAGATCGAGCCCGGCGATATCCTCGGCGGAGCGGTCGGTGACGAGATAGGCGTCAAGCTCGGGCCGCAGCTTGGCGATGAGGCGGCACGTCTCGGGGCCGTAGTCCGACGGGCGCAGCGCGTCCACGTCCTCGTCGCCCACGCGGTTGAGATAGCGCTTGAGGATGTCGAGCGCGTTCACCGATTTGAGCGCAAGCCCCGGCCGCACGATCACTGCCTGGATATTGGGGTTGAGCAGGATCGCGATCAGCGCGTCCTCGATCGACGGCACGATCACCGTCTCGTAGATGAAGGAATCCTCGTCGCGGCGCATCCGTTGCAGGTTCTGCCGCAGGAACCGGCCCTGATGCTCGTTCACCTGATCGACGATCAGCACTTCGAAATAGGGCCGCCCCAGCGCCCGCGCCTCGGGGGCGAGCGTGGTCTCGTCCTCGAACTCGTCATCGCCGTCCTCGGCGATCAGCGGGATGTGGCGGCGGCGGTAGGCACCGGAGGTAAGCGCGCGCGCCACCCGCCGAATCGCCTGGCTCAGGTCCTCGAGGCTGCGCTGTTCGAGCAGCTTGCGCAGATGCTCGAAGGATGCCGCGCCGGGAAAGGCGAAATAGCTTTCGATGGGGCCCAGCGCATCAAGCAGGTTGCGCACCAGCGCCAGCGCCTCCTTGCCCCGCGCGCCCTCTGCCCCCTGCCGCCAGAGCGCCTCGCTCGCCTCGCGCAGTGCGCTCCAGCGGTCGGCGCGCAGCTGTGCCGCGCTGTAATAATCCACCACCGATGGAAGCGCGGATACCTTCGTCTGCGTGTTCATCGCGCTGCCCTCCCGTGCTGCGCCGCGGCTTTGTGCCGTCGTCATTGATTAGTCGGTGCCGGTCATCCCCTTGAACGCGTAGAAATTTTCCGCGATCTCCCCAGAGGGCTCGGCATGCCCCAGCGCCTGCCGCGGGTCGCGCGACGTCAGCCCCGCAGTATCCCCTCGCGTCGGGATTTTCAGCGGACCCAGCGTGTGCAGATAGGCATCGGCGCCGCTCGTGCGGTCATAGACAGGGAAATCGACCTCGCGGTCGCGAAAGCTCTTGAGCACCTGGCCCAGCCCGCGCAGCCCGGTCTCGCGCTGGCGGCGCACGAGATCGAGGTCGACCTCCACCGGGAACAGGTCCTCCTGTCCCTGGCTCTGGTGCAGCACCATCGCCGACGGGTCGACCACGATCGACCGCCCGACACCGCCAGCCGCCAGCCCGTTGATGGCAAAGACATAGCACTGGAACTGCGCCGCCGTGGCCCGCGCGATGGCCAGCTCCGCATCGCGGTCGGTGGTGCCGGTCAGCACCGGGTTGAGCAGCACCTCCACCCCCTGGCTGGTAAGCTGCCGGGTGGTCTCGGGAAACCAGATATCATAGCAGATCGACACTCCGAAGCGGCCCACCTCGGGCACGTCGAACACGCAGAACTCGGTGCCTGCTGCGATCCCCGCCTCGTAGGGCCGGAACGGAAACATCTTGGAATAACGCGCCACGATCTCGCCCTCGGGGTCGATCACCACCGCCGTGTTGAAGATGCGCCCGTCCTCGCGCTTCTCGAACATCGAGCCCGGCAACAGCCACACGCCATGGCGTCGCGCTGCCTCCTGGAATGTGGCCAGCGTGTCGTTGGGAAACGGTTGTGCAAAGCGGTCGAGCGGCCCGAACGGTGCCAGCTCGCTGAAAACGACCATCTGCGTCCAGGGAAACCTTGCCATCAGGACGTCGAGCCGGTGGAGCATCGCGTCCACGTTCGAGTGCAAGGCTGCGACATGCATCTGCACGCCAGCGATCGCGAAAGGTGTCATGGGGGTAGCCTGCTCCGTTTTGTTTCTTTTGTCGAGGGATTTCAGCTAGAAAGTCGGCGGCGTGCAGGCGCTGACGATCACGCAATCGCCCGCGCCGATATTTCGGAACCGGTGGGGCAGATTGCTGTCGAAGAGATAGCCGTCGCCGGGGTTGAGCACCCGCACCTGGTCGGCCACCGTGACTTCGACGATGCCCGCGATCACCACGCCCGCCTCCTCGCCCGCGTGGCGCAGCATCTCCGGCCCGGTATCGGCGCCCGGCGGATAGACCTCGTGCAGCATCTGGATCGTGTGGCTGCTGGCATTGCCGAGTTGGCGCAGCGACACTCGCGCCGCGCCGTCGCCGAATCCCGCCTCCTGTGGCGACAGTTCGGTGAACTCGTCGGGCGCGTAGAAATATTTCGGCGCCGACCGCTCCTCGACATCGGCAAAGAAATCCGACAGCGGCATCGGCAGCGCATCCAGAAGGCTCTTGAGCGACGCGACCGACGGGCTGGTCTTGTTCTGCTCGATCATCGAGATGGTGCCGTTGGTCAGCCCCGCGCGGCTGGCAAGCTCGCGCTGCGACAATCCCCGTGCCTCGCGCACGGCCCTGAGCCGGGTTCCGATGTCCAATGTCATGGCCTGCCTGCCCGTGTGTTGCGTTCGATGTGTTCAATTTACTGAACGTAGTTTCGATGAAATACACAATATGTCAATTGCATTACAGTCACAAAGGACGACGGGTGTGCCTCGTATCTAGGCAATATTGACAATATTCTAAAATAGTGAATAGAATATCAATCGCATTTGCCCGCATGATAACCCCATCATGCCCCAGCCCCAAGGAAACGGATCAGATCATGGTGACCACGACCGCCAAGCCGAAGCCCAAGCGCAAACCGGCCAATCGCAAGCCCGCTGCCGCGAAGCAGGCATCCGCCGCGCCCAAGGTGCCCGAAGCACCCGCCACCGCGCCCGCCACGCCCAGCAACGCCGCGCTGCTCGCCCGCCGCGAGGCCGCCGTCGCCCGCGGCGTCGCCTCTGCCGCACCGATCTTTGCTGACCGTGCCGAGAATGCCGAGATGTGGGATGTCGAGGGCCGCCGCTACATCGACTTCGCCGGCGGCATCGCAGTGCTCAACACCGGCCACCGTCACCCCGCCGTCATCGCCGCCGCCAAGGCGCAGGAGGACCGCTTTACCCACACCTCCTTCCAGGTTGTTCCCTACGAGCCCTATGTCGCGCTTGCCGAACGGCTCAACGCGCTTGCCCCCGGCGACGCGCCCAAGAAGACGCTGCTCGTCACCACCGGCGCAGAGGCGGTGGAGAACGCGGTCAAGATCGCCCGCACTGCCACCGGTCGCCCCGGCGTGATCGCCTTCAACGGCAGCTATCACGGCCGTACCCTCCTCACCCTTGGCCTGACCGGCAAGGTCACCCCCTACAAGAAGGACGCAGGCCCTTTCCCGGCGGACATCTTCCGCGCGCCGATGCCCGACGCGCGCACCGGTGTCACCCTGGACGATGCGCTCCGCGCGCTCGAGACGCTGTTCCTCACCGACGCCCAGCCCGACCGCGTGGCCGCCATCATCATCGAGCCGGTGCTGGGCGAGGGTGGCTACATCCCCGTGCCCTTCGAGATGCTGCGCGCCCTGCGTGCGATCTGCGACCGCCACGGCATCCTGCTCATCGCCGACGAGATCCAGGCCGGGTTTGGCCGCACCGGGGCATGGTTTGCCATCGAGCATTCCGGCGTTGTGCCGGACCTCATCACCGTCGCCAAGTCGATGGCGGGTGGGTATCCGCTGGCCGGGGTGATCGGCCGCGCCGAGGTGATGGATTCGGTCGCGCCCGGCGGGCTCGGCGGCACCTATGGTGGCAACCCGGTGGCCTGCGCCGCCGCACTCGCCGCCATCGACGCGCTCGAGGGCGAGGGCCTGCTTGCCCGCGCCACCGCGATGGGCGAGACCTTCCGCACCCGCCTGTCGGAAATCGGTGCGCGCACGGCACCTTACCGGATGTGGGACATCCGCGGCCTCGGCGCGATGCTGGCGGTGGAGTTCGTGACCGATTTCGACACGGCACAGCCCAACGCGGCGCTGGCGAAATCGGTGATCGCCCACGCGCTCGGGCGGGGGCTGATCCTGCTCGGTTGCGGCATGCATGGCAATGCGGTGCGCATCATGGTGCCGCTCACCGCATCGGACGCGCTGATCGAGGAAGGGCTCGACCTCTTCGAAGCCGCGCTCGCCGACGCCATCGCCGCCGAGAGCCACGTGGCCTGAGGCTTCTTCCTGGCCGAAATACTCCGGGGGGTCCGGGGGCAGCGCCCCCGGTCTCTCCACCCCGCGCGGGCCTCAGTTCAGCCGGCAGAGCGCGCCGCCGCGCAGGATCGAGGTGACATAGGCCCCCTCGGCATCGTCACGGATGGCATAGCCATAGCCGCGCAGCCGGTGGCGCCATTCGCGCTCGGACACGGCCTTGGCGCGTTCGTCCATGACAAAGGCGTGGATGTCGTTGGTGCTCTCAAGTCTCATCGTTTCCGTCCCTGATACGGTTTCTCGATGATCCAGCGATATCCCTCCGACATGGCAACAATCGCGCGCGATTGTGGCGCGGGCGCGGAATTCTCGGGGCCAGTCAAACCCGCCGCCCCATCACGCGGGGGCACGGGGGCCGCGCCTTGGGTCTAAAGTGCCCGCCAGCCGATATCGCGGCGGCAGAAACCCTCGGGCCAGTCGATCCTGTCCACCAGCGCGTAGGTGCGTTCTGCCGCCTCGCGCAGGCTTGCCCCGCGCGCCGTCGCCGCGAGCACGCGACCCCCGCTCGCCACGAATTGCCCGCCCGCTCGCGCCGTCCCGGCGTGAAACACCTGGTGAAAGCTGTCCTCGGGACAGTCCTCCAGCCCCCCGATGACGCTGCCCTTGTCGTAGTCGCCCGGATATCCGCGCGCGGCCATCACCACCGTCATGGCATGGTCCTCGGCCCAGTTGACCGTGCAATCCGCCAGCCGCCCCTCCGCTGTGGCCTGCATCAGGTCGAGCGCCTGCCCCCCGAGCCGCATCATCAGCGCCTGGCATTCCGGGTCGCCGAAACGCACGTTGAATTCCACCAGCCGGGGCGCGCCCGCCTCGATCATCAGCCCCACGAACAACACGCCGCTATAGGGCGTGCCGCGCCGCGCCATCTCGGCCAGAACCGGGCGTACGATCTCGTCCAATGCGCGCCGCGTGACCGCGTCGGTCATGACCGGGGCAGGGGAATAGGCCCCCATGCCGCCGGTGTTAGGGCCGGTGTCGCCCTCGCCGACGCGCTTGTGGTCCTGCGCGGTGCCGATGGGCAGTGCCGTCTCGCCGTCGCAGAGCACGAAGAAACTCGCCTCCTCGCCGGTCATGAATTCCTCGATCACCACCTCGGCCCCCGCGTCACCAAAGGCGCCGCCGAACATCTCGTCCACCGCCGCGAGCGCCTCTGCCTGCGTTTCGGCCACGATCACGCCCTTGCCGGCGGCAAGGCCATCCGCCTTGACCACGATCGGCGCGCCCTGTGCGCGCACGTAGGCGCGGGCGGGTTCGGCCTCGGTGAAATGGGCGTAGGCGGCGGTCGGCGCGCCCGCCGCGTCGCATATCGCCTTGGTAAAGCTCTTGGACGCCTCGAGCCGGGCGGCCTCTTGCGAGGGGCCGAAGACGGCGATCCCCGCCTCGCGCAGCCTGTCGGCCACGCCCGCCGCAAGCGGTGCCTCGGGGCCGACGATGACGAAATCCACCGCCTCTGACTCGCAGAACCCCGCGACTGCGCCACCGTCGAGGATGTCGAGCGCCGCGCATTCGGCGATCTGCGCGATCCCGGCATTGCCCGGTGCGACGATCAGCCGGTCGCATTTGGGATTCTGCAGCGCCGCCCATGCCAGCGCGTGCTCGCGCCCGCCGCCGCCCAGAATGAGGATGTTCATCGCCCGCACCTCCTTGGCCTCGCGTGATCCGCGTTCTAGGGTGGGGCGCAGCCAGACACAAGATGCGCAAGAAAGAGGCGATGGCCATGTCCGATCTCGTCGAGGATGACGGCCCGCGCGGCAACCTGCCGGAACTGTCCGTGTCCGAGATATCGGGCGCGATCAAGCGGGTGATCGAAGGCGAATTCAGCCGCGTCCGCGTGCGCGGCGAGTTGGGCCGCATCGCGCGCCCACGCTCGGGGCATATCTATCTCGATCTCAAGGACGACCGTTCGGTGCTGTCGGGCGTGATCTGGAAAGGGGTGGCCGCGCGCCTCGGCGTGCAGCCCGAGGAGGGGATGGAGGTGGTGGCGACCGGGAGGCTGACCACCTTCGGCGGGCAGTCGCGCTACCAGATGGTGATCGAGGAGATGGTGCCCGCAGGCGCGGGTGCGCTGATGGCGATGCTGGAGAAGCGCAAGAAAGCGCTCGCCGCCGAGGGGCTGTTCGACGCGGGGCGCAAGCGGGCGCTTCCCTACCTGCCGGACGTCATCGGCGTGGTCACTTCGCCCTCGGGCGCGGTGATCCGCGACATCCTGCACCGCCTGCGCGAACGGTTTCCGCGCAAGGTGCTGATCTGGCCCGTCGCCGTGCAGGGAGAGCGCTGCGCGCCCGAGGTGGCGCGCGCGATCCGCGGCTTCAACGCGCTCGGACCCGGTGGGGCGCTGCCCCGGCCCGACCTCATCATCGTGGCGCGCGGTGGCGGGTCGGTCGAGGACCTGTGGGGCTTCAACGACGAGGATGTGGTGCGCGCGGCGGCCGAGAGCGCGATCCCGCTGATTTCCGCCGTCGGGCATGAGACAGATACCACGCTCATCGACTACGCCTCCGACAAGCGCGCGCCGACGCCCACGGCAGCGGCGGAACTCGCCGTGCCGGTGCGGCGCGACCTGCTGGCCTGGCTGGAGGGGCAGGGCGCGCGGCTTGTGCATGCGCAGGGGCAGACGGTCGGGCTGCGCGAACAGCGGCTGCGCGACCTCGCGCGCGCGCTGCCCCGGCCCGAAACGCTGATCGAGGGGGCGCGGCAGCGGCTCGATACCTGGGGCGAGCGGCTGCCCGCGGCGCTCATCGCGTCGGTGCAGATGCGCCGGGTGCGCCTGTCCGAAGGGGCGGGGGCGCTGCGCCCGTCCCTCCTGCGCCGCGCGGTGGCGAGCGAGCGGCGGCGGCTGGCGAACACCGCGGCGCGGCTCAACACCGGCGCGTTGGAGCGCGAGACCGGGCAGAAACGGCGCGATCTCGATCGGCTGTCGCAGCGCCTCGCCGAAGCGGGCAGGCGCGAGATGGCCGCGCGCCGCGACCGGCTTGGCGCGCTCGACCGGCTGCGCGAGACGTTGGGCTATCGCGCGACCCTGGCGCGCGGCTACGCGGTGGTGCGCGGCGACGGCGCGCTGGTAACGACGCGGGTCGCGGCGGCCGAGGCGCGGGCGCTGGAGATCGAGTTCGCCGATGGCAAGCTGGACGTGGGCGACGCGCCCGCGCCACGCAAGCCGTCCAAGCCCAAGGCGTCGCCGAAAGGGCAGGGGAGCCTGTTCTGACCGCCCGCATCGGGCATGCCGGAGGCATGTCTTGAGCGTGACCTGCCCATCTGTCTATGGGTCTGGTGGTCTTATGAAGGTGGCGGCGAGCCATTCGCCGTCCGACCCGGTCCAGCTCTACCCCATACCCCGCTCCAGCGCCGGGTAGCGCTGCCAAAGCGTGACCCCGCGTGCAACGAAGCTGAAAAGCAACGCCGCCCACAGCCCGTGATTGCCGAAGGCTGGCACCAGAACGGCCACGGCCAGCACATAGAGTGCGAGGCTCAGCGCCATCATGTTGCGCATGTCCCCGGTGCGTGTCGCGCCGATGAACACCCCGTCTAGCATGAAGGGCGCGAGCCCCAGCAACGGCGCGGCCACCGCGTAGGGCAGGAACACCCGCGCCTCGACGCGCACCCCGGGCGCGGTGGTCATCAGGTCGATTACCGCGCCGCCGAACAGCGCATATACCGACGCAATACCGACACAAAACAGCAGGGCCCAGAGGCTCGCCAGCACCGCGCCCCGCCGCAGCCCCCCGAGGTTGCGCGCCCCAAAGGCCTGCCCGACGATGGCCTCGGCAGCGAAGGCAAAGCCGTCGAGCGCATGCGCGGTTACGTTGAGAAACTGCATCAACACCTGGTTGGCCGCCAGCGTCACGTCGCCGAACCCCGCGCCGAGAAACAGGAACGACACGAAGATCGCCTGCAACATCAGCGAGCGCAGCAGGATATCGCCGTTGACCGCCGCCATCACCCGCAGCCGCGCGGGATCGAACACGCGCGGCCAATCGCGCCAGGCAGGCACGCCAAAGGCATCGCGGCAGAACCACAGGCCCAGCGCGAGCCCGCCCCATTCGGCGATCACCGTGGCGCGCGCTACGCCCTCGACCCCCCAGTTGAGCCCCAGCACGAACCAGACGTCTAGGCCCACGTTGACGCCGTTCATCAGCACCTGAACGGCCAGCACCGCGCGGGTGCGTTCCTGCGCGATGAGCCAGCCGGTCATGCCGAAGATCGCGATCATCGCAGGCGCCGACCAGACGCGGATTGCCATATAGGAGTGCGCCAGCCCCTCTACCTCGTCACTCGCAGGCGCGACGAGGAACGCGGCCGCAAAGAGCGGCCCCTGCAACGCGATCACCGCGGTGCCCGCCGCCAGCCCGATCATCAGTGCGCGCGTCAAGAGCGCCGCGACCTCGCCCGCCTGTCCCGCGCCGCGCGCCTGGCTGGTCAGGCCCGTGGTGCCCATCCTGAGAAACCCGAACACCCAGTAGATCGCGGTCAGGATCACGGCGCCGAGGCCAACTGCCCCAATCGGTGCCGCCTCGCCCAATTGCCCCACCACGCCGGTATCTACCGCGCCGAGGATCGGCACCGTGGCGTTGGAGATCACGATAGGAATGGCGATTTTCAGGACGCGGGCATGGGTGACCGCGCAGGCGGTCTCAGTCATCGCGGCGCGGCATCAGGAAATGGCCCGTCGCCTGCGCGATGGGGCGAGAACGATTGTCCTGCCACGCCTCTACTCGGACACTGGCATAGCGCCGCCCCGAGCGGTTGACCTGCGCGCGCGCATAGGCATCGCGCGGCAGCCCCGAACGCAGGTAGTCGACGGTGAAATCTATTGTCTTGGGCAGGCGCGGCAGGCGGCCACCGGCCAGCGTCTCGGGGTCGACCGCGCCGCTCTCTATCTCTTCCCACAGCATCGACCAGCTCAGCCCGATGATTGCCGTGATCTCGAGAAACGCCGCCGTCGCCCCGCCATGCAGGGCGGGCAGGAGCGGGTTGCCGATGAGCTTTTCGTCGAACGGCATGACCGCGGTCAGTTCGTCCCCGCGCCGTTCGAATTCGACGCCGAGGAAGCGGATATAAGGCACGCCGTCCACCAGCGCCTTGAGCGCGGCGTCGCGGCGCTGCTTGACCACCTGCACCGGTTCGGGTTGGGGCCGCGCCATCACGCGCCCTCCACGGTAAAGGTGCCTGTGGCGGTGGCCACGGGGCGGTCCGCGTCGTCATCCATCGCGCGGGCGCGCACGAAGGCCACGGAGCGGGTGACGTGATAGCATTCCGCCTCGGCGCGGATCGCCTGCCCCGGCACGGCAGGGCGCATGTAGTCGATGCGCAGATCAATGGTGGCAGTGCCGCCGGGCGAGGCAGGATGACTCATCGCCGCCGCCCCACAGCAGGTGTCCATCAGCGCCGAGACCGCGCCGCCATGAATCACCCCCGTCTCCGGGTCGCCGACGAGGCGCACGTCGTAATCCATCTCGATCCGCGCCGTGCCCCGGCCCATCGTGATCAGGCGCATGCCCAGCGCGCGCGCGTGCGGCAGGGCCTCCATGAAGTCGCGGACCGGATTGGTATCGCTCATCTCGACTCTCCGCGGTGGTGCAGGCCGCATCGGACCGTGGGCCACGTTATTCGATCTTGACGGGGCCGCTTCAACCCCCTATTTCCGCAATTGATAATTATTCGCAACAAAAGGGTCCCGGGATGAGCATGGACAGCACCGCCTGCGGCGCCACCACTACCACCACGCCCCGGTTCGGACAGCCGCTGCGTCCGGGGCGACTGCTCGTGGCGCTGATGCTTCTGGCGTTCGCGCTGATGCCGGGCGCGTTCGGCACGGTCACGCGCGAGATGATGGTAGACGCCTATGTGCAGGTCTCGGCCTTCGTCGCCGCGACCCTGCTGCTGTTCTACGGGTCCGAGCGGATCTTTCGGTTCAACATCGGTACGGTGCTGAGTACGGCGCGCGGGGCGCAGGTGCCGCTGGCCGCGCTGATGGGGGCGACGCCGGGCTGCGGTGGGGCGGTCGTCGTGGTTGCCGCCTACAGTTCCGGGCATGTGACTTTCGGCGCGGTGGTCGCGACCCTGACCGCGACGATGGGCGACGCGGCCTTCCTGCTGATCGCGACGCGGCCCGAGGTCGCCGCGGTGGTCCTGCCGCTATCCTTTGCAGTGGGGATCGTGTCGGGCTGGCTCATCGATGGGCTGCGGCTCGCCCCGATCACCGCGCGCCGCGCGGAAACCGGCGATCTCGTCCCCCTCATCGGACGGCTTCGGCGCCGCGATCTGGCGTTCCTGGCGGTCGCGGTGCCAGGGCTGGTCATGGGCGTCACGCAACTCACCGGGGCCGAGATCGGTGCCGTCTTCGGCGACCGCATGGTCGCGACCGTGGGGCTTACCGGCACCGCCGTCGGCCTTGCCATTTGGGCCACCTCGTCGCTGACGGCCATGACCAACAGCGGCGACGCGCCGGTCACGCGCATGGCAGAGGAAACCTCGTTCATCTCTGTCTGGGTGATCGGTGCCTACCTGGCCTATGAATACCTCGCCGCCTTTGGCGGGCTCGACCTCGAGACCATGTTTGCCACGGTCGCGCCGCTCTTGCCGCTGATCGGTGTGCTCATCGGATTTGTGCCCGGTTGCGGGCCGCAGGTGTTGGTGACGACGCTCTACATCAACGGGCTGATCCCGTTCTCTGCGCTCATGGGCAACGCCATCTCCAACGACGGAGACGCGCTGTTCCCGGCCATCGCGATCGACCCGCGCGCGGCGGTTCTGGCGACGGCCTATTCCGCGGTGCCGGCGCTTATCGTAGCCTATGGCTTTTTCTTCTTGGCGCCGGGCTTTCTCAACTGACGACGGCATTGACGCCGCGCGTGACAGGCATAAGCTCGGGGCCTGGAACGGGGGAGCGACCACATGGCGGAGACGCGGCTGTCCTTCAAGGAAATGTGCGCGAAGTTCGACGTGACGCCGCGCACCCTGCGCTATTACGAGTATATCGAGCTGTTGCAGCCCGAGCGCGAGGGGCGCGCGCGCTGGTATGGGCCGCGCGAATGCGCGCGCATGACGCTGATCCTGCGCGGCCGGAAATTCGGCTTTGCGCTCGAGGAAATCCGGCAATGGCTGCTCATCTACGAAAAGGAAGGCACCGAGCCTCAGATGCGCCAGTGGATCGAGCTGGCCGACCGCCAGCTTGCCGAGCTGGCGGAACAGCGCCGCCAGATCGACGAGGCGATGGACGAACTCACGGCGCTGCGCGACGAGACCGCGGCCAGCCTCGGGTAATGCGTGGCTAAGAAAATTACCTGGCTGCGCGATTGACCTTGCTTGATCTTACGTCAACCCAAAAGTGACGTGACGTAGCAGTTACGTAAAGCGGCACGCCTGTTGTAACGGTGGGGCCAGAGGCGCAGATTGTCGGCAGACGATGCGCAAGAGGCCCGCCATGACCGATGACGTAATGACAATCCGGCAGATGTGCGACGCGTTCGACGTAACGCCTCGCACCCTGCGATTCTACGAATCCAAGGAGCTGCTGTCGCCTGTCCGGCAGGGCCAGCGGCGGTTCTTTACCCGGCGCGACCGTGCCCGGCTCAAGCTCATCCTGCGGGGCAAGCGCTTTGGCTTCAGCCTCGAGGATATGCGCCAGTTGCTCGATCTCTACGACCGGGGCGATCAGCAATACACGCAGATCGCCGCCGCCTACGAGGTCGCGCGCGAGCGGCTTGCCGACATGGAACGCCAGCGCGCCGAGCTCGACACCGCAATCGCCGAGCTGCGCGAACAGATGACATGGGGCGAGCGGATGCTTGCCTCGCTAAAGGACAACCGCGACGCCGCCGAGTAACACCGGCCCGGCCATTACTTCTTGGGAGAGACAACCAGATGCCAAGCTACACCGCACCCACCCGCGACATGCAGTTCATCCTGCATGACGTGCTGAACGTGTCGCAGCAGGACATTCCGGGTTATGCCGAGCTTGAGCCCGACTTCACCAGCGCGGTGCTGGAAGAGGCGGGCAAGATTTCCTCCGAGGTGCTCGCGCCGCTAAACCCGGTCGGTGATGCCGAGGGATGCGTGCTGGAAAACGGCGTCGTGCGGACGCCCAAGGGCTTCAAGGCGGCCTTCGACCAGGTGCGCGAGGGCGGCTGGCCCGCGCTCGACCTGCCCGAGGAATATGGCGGGCAGAACATGCCCTATATCCTCGGAACGGCGGTGGGCGAGATGTTTTCGGCCGCCAACCAGGCCTTCACCATGTATCACGGCCTCACCCACGGCGCGGCCTCGGCGATCCTCGCGCATGGCTCGGACCAGCAAAAGACCACCTACCTGCCGAAAATGGCCAGTTGCGACTGGACCGGCACGATGAACCTGACCGAGCCGCATTGCGGCACCGATCTGGGCATGATGCGCACCAAGGCCGAACCGCAGGAAGATGGCAGCTACAAGGTGACGGGGCAGAAGATCTTCATCTCGTCGGGCGAGCATGACATGGCCGACAACATCATCCACCTGGTGCTGGCCAAGATCCCCGGCGGGCCCGAGGGGATCAAGGGCGTGTCGCTCTTCATCGTGCCCAAGTTCCTCGTGAACGAGGATGGCAGCCTCGGCGACCGCAACGGCGTTTCCTGCGGCAAGATCGAGGAAAAGATGGGGATTCACGGCAATTCCACCTGCGTGATGAACTATGACGGCGCGACGGGCTATTTGCTGGGCGAGAAACACAAGGGCATGCGCGCCATGTTCACCATGATGAACGAGGCCCGCATCGGTGTCGGCATGCAGGGGCTCGCGCAGGCAGAGGTCGCCTACCAGAACGCGCTCGCCTATGCCAAGGACCGTCTTCAGGGCCGTGCGGTGACCGGCGCGGAAAATCCCGATGGGCCCGCCGACCCGCTGATCGTGCATCCTGATATCCGCCGCTCGCTGATGGACCAGAAGAGCTTCATCGAGGGCGCGCGCGCCTTCATGCTCTGGGGCGCGGAACTCATCGACCGCTCGCATCGCGGCGAGGACGAGGCTGCCGAGGGGCTCATTTCTCTGATGACGCCCGTCATCAAGGGGTTCCTGACCGACGAGGGCTACGACATGACCGTGCTGGCACAGCAGGTCTATGGCGGGCACGGCTATATCGAGGAATGGGGCATGTCGCAATTCACCCGCGACGCCCGCATCGCAATGATCTACGAGGGGGCCAATGGCGTGCAGGCGCTCGACTTGGTCGGGCGCAAGCTGACCTCCGATAGCGGCAAGCACGTCATGGCCTTCTTTGACATGGTCAAGGGGTTCCTCAAGGAGAACGAGGGCGACGAGGCTCTGAAAAAGGAGTTCCTCGACCCGCTCAAGGCGGCGTCAAAGGACCTTCAGGCTTCGGCGATGTTCTTCATGCAAAACGGCGTGAAGAACCCCAACGCGGCGCTGGCCGGATCATATGATTTCATGCACCTTTTTGGCCATGTCTGCCTCGGGCTGATGTGGGCGCGAATGGCCAAGGCGGCGCATGCGGCACTGGATGCTGGTGCGTCCGATGAGGCGTTCTACCGCACCAAGCTGGCCATGGGCCGCTTCTACATGAAGCGCCGCCTGCCCGCGACCGCGCTGCACCTGGCGCGCATCGAGAGCGGTGCGGAGCCGGTGATGGAGCTTGACGCCGAGGCGTTCTGACAACGGGGTGGGGTGGCACCCACCCTACAGGGAGGAGGGACAGATGCCGAAACGCTTTCGCCTCACCCGCCGCTTCAACGCGGCGATGACCGAGGACGGCTATCGCCGGTTACGAAAATTCGCGGCCGAGGCGGGGCTGGACGAGGGCGAAGCGCTGTCCTTCCTCTTCGAGAATTTCGACAGCGTGATCGACGAGGACACGTTCGCGCACCGGCTGCGCATATTCAATTCGGAGCTTGAGGCGCGCAAACGCTGACGCCAGGGGAAGGGAGGCCCGGCGATGACATGGATGACGGACGAGCACCGGATGCTCGGCGAGATGACGGCGAAATTCATCAATGATGAATGGCGCCCGCATTACGAGCGCTGGCGCAAGGCGGGGATCATGGATCGCGAGACCTGGCAGCAGGCGGGTGAGCTGGGCCTGCTCTGCCCCTCGATCCCCGAGGAATACGGCGGCGCGGGCGGCGATTTTGGGCATGAGGCGGCGATCTGCCTCGAACAGAGCCGCGCCAACCTCGCAAGTTGGGGCAACCCGATCCATTCCGGCATCGTCGCGCATTACATCCTCGCCTACGGCTCCGAGGAGCAGAAGAAGACATGGCTGCCGAAAATGGTCTCGGGCGAGATGGTCGGTGCCCTCGCCATGACCGAGCCCGCCGCCGGATCGGATGTGCAAGGTATCAAGACCCGCGCCGTGCGCGACGGCAACGCTTACCGCCTTTCGGGACAAAAGACCTTCATCACCAATGGCCAGCACGCCGACCTGATCATCGTTGCGGCCAAGACCGACCCGAAGGAGGGCGCAAAGGGCATCTCGCTTGTCGTGGTCGAGACCGAAGGCGCCACAGGTTTCGCGCGGGGGCGCAACCTCGAAAAGGTGGGGTTGCACGCGGGCGACACATCCGAGTTGTTCTTCGACAACGTGGAAATACCGCCCGAGAACGTCCTCGGGCAGGAAGAGGGGCGCGGCTTCTACCAGATGATGGAGCAACTGCCGCAGGAACGCCTGATCATCGCCTGCGGCGCGCAAGGTGCGATGGAAGGCGCAGTGGAGCGTACGATTTCATATTGCAAGGAGCGCCAGGCCTTCGGCGGCCCGATCCTGCAATTCCAGAACACCCGCTTCAAACTGGCCGAATGCCAGACGAAAACCGCCGTGTGCCGCGCCTTCATGGATGAATGCATTGCCGAGCACCTGCGCGGGGAGTTGAGCGTGAAAAAGGCCGCGATGGCGAAATACTGGCTGACGGATGCGCAGGGTGAAGTGCTTGACGAGTGCCTACAACTGCATGGCGGCTATGGCTATATGCAGGAATACGACATCGCCGAGATGTGGGCCGATGCCCGCGTGCAGCGCATCTATGGCGGTACAAACGAGATCATGAAGGACCTGATCGCGAGGGCGCTGTGATGGTCTGGGCCGCGGTGCATATGGCCGGGGGCGGATGCCTCCGGCGGGGATATTTGGGGCAAGATGAAAGGGCAGAGGTCCACCCTGTCGCGCGCGCGGGCCAATTGGCATCAGGCGCTGCGACAGGGCTTCACCTTGCACGTCCATCGGCTTCCCATCCTGTAACGCGAGACCATCAAGCCGCATCAACGCTAATCAATGATGAACAACTCCAAACTTCATCTTGCGAAAAATATCCAAGTCCAACACCCCCACAGGGAGCCACGCCATGACCATCAAACTCCACTGCTTCGGCGAGAGCGGCAACGCCTACAAGGCGGCGCTGGCGCTGGAGCTTTCCGGCCTCAACTGGGAACCGGTCTTCGTCGATTTCTTTGGCGGCGAGACGCGCGGCGAGGATTTCCGTGAAATCAACGTGATGGGCGAGGTGCCGGTGCTGGTTGACGGGGACACCACCTTGACGCAATCGGGCGTTATACAGATGTACATAACGGAAAAGACTGGCAAATTCGGCGGCGCGACGCCGCAGGAGGCGCGCGAGGTGATGCGCTGGATGTTCTGGGACAATCACAAGCTCAGCTCGCAGGCGGGGATGACGCGGTTCCTCATGAACTTCCTGCCCGAAGAGAGGCGCCCCCAAGAGGTGATCGGCTTCATGCAGGGCCGGCTCAAGGCGGCCTATAGCGCCCTCGACGCGCATCTGAGTGGCCGCGACTGGATCGTGGGCGCGGCACCCACCAATGCCGATCTGAGCTGCTGCGGCTACCTCTTCTACCCGGAACCTTTCGGCTTTGATCGCGAGGACTGGCCCGAAATCGACCGGTGGCTCTCGAATATAGAGGGCCTGCCGGGTTGGAAACACCCCTATGACCTGATGCCCGGCAGCCCCGCTGACCGCGCCTGACAAAGGAGACGGAGATGACAGACGCCTATATCTACGATGCCGTGCGCTCACCCCGCGGCAAGGGGCGCAAGGATGGCGCCCTGCACGAGGTGACGAGCGCCCGCCTCTCGGCGCATGTGCTCAACGCGCTGAAAGAGCGCAACGGCCTTGACGGCCACGCCGTCGAGGACGTGATCTGGGGCAATGCCACGCAGGTTATGGAGCAGGGTGGCTGTCTGGCGCGCACCGCCGTGCTGGCCTCTGATTTGGATGAGCGCATCCCTGGTCTGTCGATCAACCGCTTCTGTGCGAGCGGCATGGAGGCCGTGAACCTCGCCGCCAACCAGGTGCGCGCAGGCGCCGGTGACGGCTACATAGCGGGCGGGGTCGAGATGATGGGCCGGGTCGCCATGGGCAGCGATGGGGCGGCTATCGCCGTTGATCCGAGCATCGCCATGAAGACCTATTTCGTGCCGCAGGGCATTTCGGCCGACATCATCGCCACCGAATACGGCTTCTCGCGCGACGATGCCGACGCGCTCGCCGTGGAATCGCAACGCCGCGCAGCCGAGGCGTGGGACGACCGGCGCTTCGACCGGTCGATCATCGAGATCAGGGACCAGAACGGCCTGTCGATCCTCGACCATGACGAGCACATGCGCCCCGGCACCGACATGCAGTCGCTCGGCGGGCTCAAGCCCAGCTTCAAGGAGATGGGCGAGGTGATGCCGGGTTTTGATGCCGTGGCCAAGCTGAAATACCCTCATCTGGAACGGATCGAGCATATCCACCACGCAGGCAATTCGTCCGGCATTGTCGATGGTTCGGCAGGTGTGCTCGTAGGCAGCAAGGCATTTGGCGAGAAATGGGGTCTGACACCCCGCGCCCGCATCCGCCAGACCACCAAGATCGGCACCGATCCGACCATCATGCTGACCGGCCCGGTCCCGGCGACGGAGAAGGCGCTGAAAGACAGCGGCATGGCGATCTCGGATATCGACCTGTTCGAGGTGAACGAGGCGTTTTCCGCCGTCGTATTGCGCTTCATGCAGGCATTCGACGTCGATCAGTCGAAGGTGAACGTCAATGGCGGGGCCATCGCCATGGGCCATCCGCTGGGTGCTACCGGCGCGATCATCATCGGCGCGCTTCTGGATGAGCTGGAGCGCACCGGCAAGGGCACCGGGCTCGCCACGCTCTGCGTCGCGTCGGGCATGGGTGCCGCCACGATCATCGAGAGGGTTTGACCATGAAGGCGGCAATCCGACTACGAGACAACGGCGAAATATACGTCATGGATCGCGGTGCATCGGGCGATTTCGAATTCGGCGACCCGAAGCTTGGAGACAAGAAACACCATGCCGAAAACGTGATTCGAAAAACGACACTGGATGAAGCGATCACCGCAATAAGGGCAGGCCTACATCCACGTATGAAAGGCCAAGAAAGCGGTCAGTGGAATATGATCTCTCCCACCAATGTTAAAATCATCGAGGTGCCAAAATGACCGATTTCACCATGGAAAAGCACGCCGACGGCGTCGCGATCATCACTTGGGACGTGCCCGGAAAATCCATGAACGTCATGACGATGGAGGCTTGGCCGCAGCTTGAGTCCCTCATCGACGACGCGCTCGCCGATACGTCCGTCAAGGGCATCGTCATCACCTCTGGCAAGGAGGGGAGTTTTGCCGGGGGCATGGATCTCAACGTCATCGCCCGGATGAAGGAAATGGCGGGTGACGATCCGGCAAAGGGCCTGTTCGACGGGCTGATGAACATGCATTCGATCCTGCGCAAGATCGAGCGCGCGGGCATGGATGACAAGAACAAGGGCGGCAAGCCCATTGCCGCCGCACTTCCCGGCACTGCGCTCGGCATCGGGCTGGAAATTCCGCTCGCCTGCCACCGCATCTTTACCGCTGACAACGGATCGGCCAAGATCGGCCTGCCCGAGATCATGGTCGGCATCTTCCCCGGTGCCGGTGGCACCACGCGGCTCGCACGCAAGATGGGCGCTATGGCCGCTTCGCCGCTCCTTCTCGAAGGCAAGCTGAATGACCCCAAGAAAGCCAAGTCCGCCGGAGTGGTGGACGAGGTCGTGCCCGCCGACGAGCTGCTCGACAAGGCCCGCGAATGGGTGCTGTCGAACCCCTCTATCGTCAAGCCGTGGGACGAGAAGGGCTACAAGATGCCCGGCGGCGCGCCCTATCACCCGGCGGGATTCATGACCTTCGTGGGCGCCTCCGCGATGGTCAACGGCAAGACCCAAGGCGCGTTCCCGGCGGCCAAGGCGCTCCTGTCTGCCGTCTACGAAGGCGCGCTTGTGCCGTTTGATACCGCGCTCAAGATCGAGGCGCGCTGGTTCACCCATGTGTTGATGGACCCGAGTTCCAGCGCCATGATCCGCTCGCTCTTCATCAACAAGGAGGCGCTGGAGAAGGGCGCCAACCGTCCCGACGTGCCGGATCAAAAGGTGAAGAAGGTCGGCGTTATGGGGGCCGGCATGATGGGCGCAGGCATCGCGCTTGTCTCGGCCATGGCCGGGATGCAGGTTGTCCTCATTGACCAGAAACAAGAGGCCGCAGACCGCGGCAAATCCTATACCGCCGATTACATGGACAAGGGTATCAAGCGCGGCAAGGCGACCGAGGAGAAGAAGCAGGCCGCGCTCGATCTCATCACCGCCACCACCGAGTATTCCGCGCTCAAGGGCTGCGACCTGATCATCGAGGCGGTGTTCGAGGACCCTACCGTCAAGGCCGAGGCGACGAAGAAGGCGCTGGCCGAGGTGGGTGAGGACTGTATCTTCGCGACCAACACCTCGACCCTGCCAATCACCGATCTGGCGCAGGCCAGCGACCGGCCAGAGGATTTCATCGGCATCCACTTCTTCTCGCCGGTGGAAAAGATGTATCTCGTCGAGATCATCAAGGGCCAGAAAACCGGCCCGCGCGCCGTCGCCAAGGCGCTCGACTACGTCCGGCAGATCCGCAAGACGCCCATCGTGGTCAACGACGCGCGGTTCTTCTACTGCAACCGCTGTATCATCCCTTACATCAACGAGGGTATCCGCATGGTGGCCGAGGGCGTGGCACCCGCGCTCATCGATAACGCGGCGCGGCAGTTGGGCTTTCCGGTCGGGCCACTGCAACTGGTCGACGAGACCTCGATCGACCTCGGCGCAAAGATCGCACGGGCGACCAGGGCGGCGATGGGTGACGACTATCCCGACGAGGCCGTGGACGAGGTGATCTTCTGGATGGAGGGCGAGGGACGGCTTGGCCGCAAGGCCAATGCCGGCTTCTTCGACTATGACGAGAAGGGTAAGCGGCAGGGCTATTGGCCAGGCCTCGTCGAGAAATACCCCCGCGCCGGGGAACAGCCTGATCTCATCGAGGTGCAGCACCGCCTGATGTTCGCGCAGGTGCTCGAGGCGGTGCGCGCGTTCGAGGATGGCGTACTCGAGGATATCCGCGAGGGTGACGTGGGCGCGATCCTTGCCTGGGGCTTCGCCCCGTGGTCGGGCGGACCCTTCTCTTGGCTCGACATCATTGGCACGCCCTATGCGGCCGAGCGCTGCGACCAACTGACCGCCAGATTCGGCCCCCGCTTCACCACGCCCGCGCTGTTGCGCGAGATGGCCGACAAGGGGCAGGGCTTCTACGCTCGCTTCGGGCAAGAGGCACAGGCGGCCTGAGCCACATGGCCCGGCGCCGTGCCTATCGGGTGCGGCGCAGGGTCAGCGGCGCGCAGAAACGCGCGCCGTATCGCGGTCGCGGCTTTCCTGCGCGGCGAGGAACGCGTCGGCTTCTTCGGCGTCGAGATGGCGGATCATGCGCCCGCCGATCACTGACTGCAGGCCGTCATCCCCGGTCAGCAGGCTCGCTGTCTGCGTCGGCGGCGGACAAAGGAGCCACGCCCCTCCGGCGGCCAGTACGAACTGCTCGGAGCGAAAGACCGGGCGGAACAGGTGCGCGCCGCGGGGCGGGTCCGTCAGGGCAATACCGCGAAACCCCGCCAGGTCGCCGGCCCGAATCGTGACATGGCCTGTCCCCAGGTGCTGGCGCAGCTCGGGGTCGCGCATTAGCACCCGCATGTCCTGTTGCAGCAGGAACGCTTCGCGATTGCCGAGCGCGTGCGGCGGCACCTCGAGGGGTCGGACCACCGAGGGGCAATCGACGGGGTCCAGCCAGATACGGTCGCGGTTCAGCTCGTCGGGCTTCATCCGCCCTTTTGGGAACACGTGCAGGTGATCGTGACGGTCGATCTGCTCCGCCCGCCGCCAGCCGCCGCGCACGCGGAGCGTCGTGCCCTCGACAAGGCCGGAGGCCCCGCAGCGCGCGCATCCGGTCTCGGTCAGTCGTCGAGTGCAAACATGACGGGAAAACGGGAACACGATGCGACCCTCTCGACCGCTTGATATTCCCCCATAGCACGAATTATACACGTTCTACTGTCGGAAAACAAGAAATTCCTACGCCGCGCATGGCATGCCTGGCGCAATAGCGGGTCTGTACCACCGCCGGCGGCCCGTCACAGCCGCGCGAAGCTGCCCCGGACCGCGTCATACTGCTCAAGTGTGCCCGAGCCGATATCGTGCCACAACCCGTGCAGCGACAGCGCGCCCGTCGCCACCCGCTCGGACACGAAGGGAAAGCTCATCAGGTTCTCGAGCGACACCACAACCGTCTGTCGCTCCAGCGCGTCGAGCTGTGCCGCCTCGTCGTCCACGTCCTTAACGCGCTCATAGCCCGGTCGCAGGATTTCCAGCCAACGCCCTACAAAGCTGGTCTTCTGCTCGAGTTCGGGCGCTTGGCCAGAGCACATCTTCTGGCACCCCTTGGCACCGCCGCAGGCGGAATGGCCGATCACGAGGATATGCGCCACCTTCAGCGCGGTGACCGCGAATTCCACCGCCGCCGAGGTGCCGTGCTGTCCGCCATCTGTCTCGTAGGGCGGAACGAGATTGGCGATGTTGCGATGGATGAAGAACTCGCCCTGATCGGCACCGAAGATCGAGGTGACGTGGACGCGGCTGTCGCAGCACGAGATCACCATCGCGCGCGGGTGCTGCCCTTGCTCGGCAAGGTGACGGTACCAGGCCTGGTTCTCGGCATAGCCCGTGGCGCGCCAACCGTGATAGCGCTGCACCAGGTAGGACGGCAGGGGGCGCACATGATCCATGATCGTCTCCAGAGCGGCGGGGCCTGCCCCGATTAAACGGTATTTTCACGGAATTCGAGAGAGAATTGTTCCGCCCGGAAACCATTTGAGAACCGTTGCGTCGCATCCTGCATCGGTCCGTGGGGGCGCGGTAAATCGATGATCGGGTGAGACAGTGGAACAGGTGACGGCCTTGCAACCGGCAGAACGGGTGCGCCTCGACGCTGACCGTCTCGAGGCGCTTTACATGCAACTTGGCACACGCGGGGCAGAGGACGTGGTCTGCCGCGCTCTGGAAGAGATCGCTGCGCGGCTTGCGCGCGCCGAGCGAGACTTTCGTGCCGCGCGCTTCGCCGAGATGCGCAAGGGTTGCCGCGGTCTCGTCGGCATGGCCGAGGAGGTAGGCATGCCGCTGATGGCGCGGGTGGCCCGCGATGTGACTGTCTGCATCGACGCGGGCGACGGCACTGCTCTTGGTGCAACATTCGCCCGCCTGTTGCGCATCGCCGAACAGTCACTTTGCGAGATATGGCACATGCAGGACGGGGCGTTCTGAGGTTGCGCACGCGACCGTCGCGGCGGGGCTTGCAGGCGGCGCAATCCCCGCTAGGCTGCGGCAGAACCCCTGTCCCGGAGACCGCCGATGCCCCTTACCTTTGCCGATCCCGGCACGCCCGCCATCCCGCTGCATGTCATCACCGAGGACGCGCTAGAGACATGGCTCGCGGCACAGCCCGAGGCAACTGCACACTGGCTGCGCGCCACCGGGTTCACTGCCGCGCTTGGCCAGGCGGCACCGGTTCCCGACGGCGCGGGCGGCATCGCTCTCGCGGTGGCGGGCTACGGCACTGAGGCCGCCCGCGCGCGAGGGCGCTTTCACCTCGCCGCCGCCGCGACCGCGCTGCCCGAGGGCACTTACCGCATCGAGGGCCTGCCGCAAGAGGCGGAGGAGGTCGAGGCGCTCGGCTGGCTGTTGTCGCATTACGCCTTCGACCGCTACCGCGAGCAGGGTTCCGCGAAAGCGCGCCTCGTCGCCCCCGAGGGCGTGGATGCCGCCCGGCTCGAGGTGATCGCCGCCGGCGAGGCGCTGACCCGCGACCTCGTTAACACCCCCGCCGCCGACATGGGCCCCGATGCGCTCGAGACCGCCTGCACCGATCTTGCGGCCCGCTTTGGTGCCCGCGTCAAGGTGGTCTGCGGCGGCGACCTGATCGCGCAAAACTTCCCGATGATCCACGCGGTCGGGCGCGCCGCAGCACAGGCCCCCCGCCTCATCGACATGCGCTGGGGCGACGCGGGGCCCGCGCTTACCCTCGTCGGCAAGGGCGTGTGCTTCGACACCGGCGGGCTCAACCTCAAGCCCGGTAGCAGCATGGGGCTGATGAAGAAAGACATGGGCGGCGCGGCTACGGTGCTGGGGGTCGCGCAAATGATCATGACGCTTGGCCTGCCCCTGCGGCTGCGCGTTCTGATCCCCGCAGTGGAAAATGCCGTCAGCGCCACGGCCTTTCGCCCCGGCGACATCCTGACCGCGCGCAATGGCCTGACCGTGGAGGTGAACAACACCGATGCCGAAGGGCGGCTGGTGCTCGCCGATGCGCTGGCGCTTGGGGCCGAGGAGGCCCCCGACCTGATGGTCTCGATGGCCACGCTCACCGGCGCGGCGCGAGTGGCCGTCGGCCCTGATCTCGCGCCCTACTACACCGACGATTCGCGGCTTGCTGCCGCGCTCGATAGGGCAGCGGAAAAGGTTGCCGACCCGGTCTGGCGCATGCCCTTCCACGCCCCCTACGAGGCGATGATCGAGCCGGGGATTGCCGATCTCGACAACGCACCTTCGGGCGGTATGGCGGGCTCGATCACCGCCGCGCTGTTCCTGCGCCGCTTCGCGGGCGGCCTGCCCTACACCCATTTCGACATCTACGCATGGCAGCCCAAGCCCGCGCCCGCCCGGCCCAAGGGCGGCGTCGGCATGGGCGCGCGCGCACTGCTCGAGGCGCTGCCCGAGGTGCTGGGGCTATGAGCGAGACGCGCCTCATCGGCTGGCCGCTGGTCGATCTGTGCCGCGCGCCGAACGGTCCGCGTGACCGGCAGCTTTTGATGGGCGAGGCGGTCACTGTGCGGGGGCACCGCGATGGCTGGGCCGAGGTCACGGCGCAGCGCGACGGCTATCCCGGTTTCGTGCCGGACGCTGCCCTGACCGGAGGGCGGATGACGCACTGGGTCTGCGCGCGCGCCACCCATCTCTACCCCGCCCCGGATTTCAAAAGCCGCGAGCGTGCGATGCTCAGCCTGGGCGCGCGGCTGGAAGTGCGCGGCGAGACGGACCGCTTTGCCAAGACGCCACACGGGTTCGCCCCGCGCGCGCATCTCGCCCCGCTGGACGTGCCCGAGACCGATCCCGTCGCGGTGGCCGAGCGGCTCTTGGGCACACCCTATCTCTGGGGTGGTAATTCCGCCCTCGGCATCGATTGCTCGGGGCTGGTGCAGGTGGCTTGCCTCGCCTGCGCCCTGCCTTGTCCCGGCGACAGTGCCGAGCAGGAGGCCGCGCTCGGACACCCGCTGTCCGAGAACGCCCCTCTGCAACGCGGCGACCTGCTGTTCTGGCGCGGCCATGTTGCCTGGGTCGTGGACCCTGACACGTTGATCCACGCCAACGCCCATCACATGGCGGTGGCCTACGAGCCGCTGCCCGACGCCATCGCCCGCATCGAGGCACAAGGCGACGGCCCGGTGACCGCACGTAAACGTCTCAGGGCTGCGGGGTAGGCCGCCGCTCCAGGTGACGCTCGCGTAGGAACACGAACAGTCCCGAGGCCACGATAAGCACGATCCCCGCCACGCTTAGCCCGTCAGGCAGATCGCCGAAGATGTAGAAACCCAACACCGTGGCGCTGACGATTTCCAGGTATTGCAACGGTGCCAGCAGCGAGGCGGGTGCCAGCGACAGCGCGAAGCTCAGGCAGACGTGGCTCAGCGTTGCCACCACACCCAGCGCCACCAGCAGGCGCAGCATGTCGGGCGCCGGCCAGCTTGCATCGAGCGGATCAAAGCCGCTGCCCTTGAAGACCCAAAGAAGCGGCGCGGCCAGCGCCAGCGCCGCGAGCCCGGTATAGACCTGAAGCGTGATCGGGTGCATCCGCGTGGCCATCTGCCGCGTCAGGATCATGTAGAAGGCGAAACAAAGCGCCGTCACCAGCGGCAGGAACGCCACCGCCCCCACCTCCTGAAAAGACGGCTGGATGATGAGCAGCGCGCCCGCGAACCCCACGCCGCAGGCGATGTAGCGGCGCGGGCCGATGGGCTCGCCCAGAAGCAGGCCGCCCAGCAGCGTCAGGATGAACGGCTCGACGAAGAAGATGGCAATCGCATCGGCAATCGGCATGAAGCGCAGCGCGGTGAAGAAAAAGGCCGTGGCCACCAGCAAGAGCGCGCCGCGGAGAAGGTGGAGCCCGATCTCGCGTCGCCCGGGTCGATGCAGCCAACCGAAGGCCATTGCCACGGGCAGGAGCAGACCCGCCTGGAACAGGAATCGCGTGGCCGCCACCAGCCCCACGGCGACCGCCCCGCCGATGAGCTTGGCAAAACTGTCCTGGAGCGGAGCCAGAACGCAGAACCCGATCATCAGAAGGATGCCCAGCGACATCCGGCCCGCGTTGTCCATCATGCACCCTCCCCCGGAGTGCCCACCTTCACGAAAATCGTCTGGTTGTCAAAGCGAAGGGCGCACGGGCGGTTGGGGACAGGTTCGACCTCTGGATGGACGCATCGGCCTGGCATCATTGCGCGGCTACCCACAGGGTGCTCAAGGGGCCGCTTCAGTCTGATTGCCGGCCCACAACACTATGCGTTTCCCGCTCAATCCACGCTTCTGAGCCGCGAGCGCTGTACCAGAGCCACGGCCAGCAACGGGGCCGCCACGGTTATCGCGGTCACGACGATGAGCAGAAGGCCAAGCTGGCTGTAGTCGGCGGGCGTGGTAACGGCGCCGGTCTCGGGGTCGGTCACCTCACGGGTGACGACAAAGACCTGGTTGAGATACTTGGTCAGCAGCGACCCGGCAGAGAGCGCGAGATTTGTGAAGGACGCCATCACTGCGAAGAACGTGGCCTTGAGATCGTCGGGCGCGTTGCGCGCGATCCAGGCGAGCATCGGGATCATCGCGATCTGGCCCAGCGGCGATTCGATCGCTGTGTCGAGGATGGCGATGAAACGCGCATCGACGACGCCGCCGGTCAGCGCCGCTGTCACCTCCTGCACGCCGTAATAGAGCCCGATATTCGGCAGCGACAGGACGCCCCCTGCGACTGTCAGCGCCACCACGATCCAGACAATTGAATTGTTGGCCATGAGCGGGCGCAGGATCACCATACCCACCAGCGTCAGCATCGAGGTAATGAGCGACAGGATAGAGAGGAATTGCTGATCGAACCCCAGTTCGTCGATGGAGAACCAGGTATAGCCGTCACCGGGCCGCGGGGTGGCTCGGAAGATGAAGACGATGAGGGCCGTGCCGATCAGCGTGCGCGCCTGCGCGACCGGTAGCACGGCGACAAGCTGGCGCATCAGCAGAAGCACGATCGTCAGCGATCCGGCGAAGATGATCTCCTGCCCGTAGGCGATCTCGCTTAGCCCGACGGTGAGCGAGACCGCGACGAACCCCGCGCCGCCGATGAAATACCACGGGTTGGGTTTTGTATCCTCTCCCGGTCGCTCGAACAGCGTATCGGCCTCTGCCGGGCTCAGCCCGCCCCGGAGCAACCCCCGGCGCGCGCGCCATTTCTGCATCCCCGCCAGCACCACGCCCGAGACCGAGACCAGCGGGATCGCCAGCGCACTGAGGTAGATCGTGGCGTAGACCTGACGCTTGCCCTCGGCGTCCATCGCCTCGATCCCCGAGAACATGGTGATATTGAGCGCCGCCACCGCCACCGTCCCGAGGATCAGGGCAAAGCGGCCCAGCGTCTGCATCGTGGTGTGCAGGGCGCGCGACTCTTCCACCCCAATCTCACGACCGTCGGGGTCGATGCGCGGCACCGCCTCGACCGACATGGCGTCGGCCACAACGTCCTGGATCACGAGGCCCGAGGGCGCGAGCATGTAGGAGGCGATATACCACGCTGCCATCGGCATGATTGCGGTCATCATCTCGGTCTGCGTGAGCAGGAGGTACATGATGAGCACCGACAGCCCGACCAGACCCGCGCCGACATAGACCAGCAGCCATTTCCACCGCCAAATGATGTCCACGAGGTGTCCCAGCGGCATCTTGAGCGCCCAGGGAAGCCCCGCCCAGAAGGCGAGCCCTGCAAGGTAGGCGGCCGACAGGTCGAGATATTCCTTGACGAAGAAGGTGCCGACGATTGCCGTCAGCCCCGAGAACCCGGCGGCGAAATAAACCATGAGCGGCGGCAAAAAGGTCCATCGCATCTGCCGCGCCAGGTCGATTACCACCGCGTTGAACCAGCCTTTGCGCAGTGTCGTGCTCATGCCGGTTCCCAGGTCGCGGTGGCGGACATCAGGGCATGTGCCACGGTCTCCAGCATATTGCCCGGCAGCATGACCAGCATCTTGGGTGCGGTAACCGACAGGTTCAACGGCCCAACCGTGCGGTTCGAGGTGCCTACGCGTCCGTCGGGCGCGAAGTTGATCCCGCCGATCGGCCATTCCAGCCCGTCGGACGCTCCTTCCACCGCGCCCATCGGGAATAGCGACACGCGGCGACCCGGTTCGAGCGGCAGATCCAGTACCGGTGGGCAGAGAAACATGAGGTCATGCGCGCCCAGCAGCACGCAGCGCCGCCCGGCGTGGCGCACCAGCGAGTTGCACGCGGCCATCTGGTGGTCGAGCCGGTCGCCGGTGAAACCCAACCCCAGGATCAGCGGCGCGTCGATGTGCTTGAGACATTTGTCAAAATCGGTGCTATCCTGATCGTGCAGCGGATGCAGGATGTCATCGGGCAGGCGGGCGCGGGTGGCGGCGCTGATGCTGTCGAAATCGCCGATCACCGCGCGTGGCATAAGCCCGGCCTCAAGCGCTTTATCCGCACCACCATCGGCGGCCACCACCACGGGCGCGAGACTCAGGGCGGCATCAAGATCGGAGCGCGCCACACGCGCACCGCCGATCAGTGTGATTGCCTCCTTTTCGCGAACAATCATTTCCCGTCGCCATTATCGTTGCGTTAATACCTGCGATGACACAATCGGGCCACGAAATGATACAGTAAAGATCGAAGAATCGGGCCGCTTTGGTCGCGGAGGGTATGGTAAACACTGTCTTTGCAGACAAGCAAAGTGAGCATTTGACATGGTTGGTTCCAGTAAGATCCTGACGGTTTCCTACGGCACGTTTTCGTGCACGCTGGAAGGGTTTGACGAGTCGTTCGAGACGATGAAGGCGATTGCCGAGTATTTCCGGGATCTTGCCGCCGATGACCGCTATTTCGGGGCCGAGCCCCCGACACCCGATGCCGACATGCTGGCGCGTATCGCCGAGCGTGAGATTGCGCGCCGGGTCGAGGCGCATGAACATGAGGGCCGGATTGTCCTGCGTGCGCAGGACAACGCGACCGTGGGCAAGGCGCTCGCCGACGCGCTGAGCGCTGCACCCGGAGCGGAGACCGCTCCCGAGCCGGGGGCTGTGTCCGGGGAGGACTCCTCTCCTGATGAGAATAGCGCTGCCGAGGAAGAAATTGCACCTGAGATGGAGACCGCGGCAGAGGAGCAGCCCACACCCGAAGAAGACCTTGCAGCCGACACGACGGACACACTCGAATCCGAGGCCGAAACCGAGACGGAGGGCCCGGAAAAGGACGCCGTGACGCTTGACGCGCTGCAGCCCGAAGGTCTCGAGCGCGAAGACGAGTTTCCGGCACCCGAGACAAATCGGGAAGAGACCGCGAAGCCGCTGGTGCAGCAGGCGGATGATGCGGGTGTAGCCCCGCCTGCCACCGGGACCGATGATCTAAGCGCGCGGCTCGACCTCATCCGCTCGGTGGTTGGCGCGTCGAACACCTATGACGAGGACGAACATGCCCAGGACTTTGCGGACACCGCCGCGTCAGGGCCGATTGCATGGGACGAGGTGGATGAGAACGACGACGCCACGGCCCCCACCGGACAGGAGACCGCGACCGCACCGCCTGAGGCGAACGAGGATGCAGATCCCCGGGATGAACGCGACGCATCCGCAGCAGAAACACCGGCGCCCGAGACGGCGGTGGCGCGGGATATGGACAGCCTGTTCGAGGACACGCTTGCCGCGCTCCTCGCAGATGCCACGCCGGTGGATGCGCAGGCCGGGGCTGCGACTGAACCGGAGACGGACACCGACGAGACCGGTGATGCGGCCCCGCCTGACGCCGATGACCGGCGCGGTGCGCGGGTGTTCAAGGTAAGCCGCGCCGATGTCGAGACCGCACGCGAGGGCGGGCTTCTAGACTCGCCGGACGAGGCAGGCGAGGACACGGTCAACATCTTCGGCGACGAGGCTGACGCGCTCAGCCCCGAGGACGAGGCAGAACTGCAACGCGAACTCGCGAGCCTGGATGCAGAGCTTGGCGAGGAGATCGAGGCGGAGGATGAGGTGGAGACCTGGGACGAACCGAACGTCGCCAGGGACGACCCCACGCCCGATGCCGAACCTGCGCAGGCGAAGGGCGGGAAACGGACCGAGGTGTCGCGGATTTTCGACGAGACCGACAGCCATATGGCTGATCCCGGCTCGATGCGGCGACGCAACACGATCCAGCACCTGCGCGCCGCGCTCGCCGCCACCCGCGCCGAGAAGGCCGCGGGTGCGGACCTGGAGAAGAAGGTGGACGCCTCGCCCTATCGCGGCGATCTCGACGCTGCCGTTCGACCGCGTCGGGCGATGCCTGCCCCCGATGCCCCGCGCGGCACCCGCCCCGAAGAGCCGCGCCCGGCGCCGCTCAAGCTGGTGGCCGAACAGCGCGTGGATACGGCGCGCACCCCGGTGCGTCCGCGTCGGGTGGCCGCCGCGGCGCGGTCCGAGGTGGTCGAGGCGCAGGACAAGGGCTTTTCCACCTTTGCCGAGGAATTGGGCGCGACCGATCTGCCCGACCTGCTCGAGGCTGCGGCCGCCTATCTCGCCGATGTCGAAGGCCGCAGCCAGTTCTCGCGGCCGATGTTGATGGGCAAGCTGCGCGAGATCGACGAAGAGGGTTTTTCGCGCGAAGACGGGCTGCGCTCATTCGGGCAGCTCTTGCGCGAAGGCAAACTGCAAAAGCTCTCGGGCGGGCGGTTTGCCGTGACCGAGGAGACCGAGTTCCGCGCGGCGGCGCGGCTTCGAGCCGGCTGAGTACAGTGGAGCGGCGACGCCGGAACCCCCGCCGTCCTGGCGGGTGGGCCACGCGTGTGCTTGGTTCGACATCGCAGAGCGCGTGTGCCTTGACCGTCCGTGTTCCTGCGCCCGGCCCCCTTTGTCTCGCGCGTTCAGCCGGATGAGAGCCTGGCCCGCGCGCGGGCAGGATACCCTAGCCGAACCGGCTCCATGCCGATTTCATGGCCGTCGCCATGTCGTCCCAAGCCTTGTCGGCACCGGTCTTGAAGTCCTGCCAAGCATCGGCGCCGGCGGCGTGGATTTTCCGGTACTGGGTCTCCATCTCGTCTCGCTTCTCGCGCAGCTCGCGGATCTGCTCCTGATACTTGCCCTGCATGTCGGCTGTTGCCTCTCGGGCCTGCGCCTGCAACTTCTCGATCTCGGCCTGCCACTGGTCGAGCTGTGCCTGCAGTTTTTTCTCGTATGTGTCTTTCTCCATGATGCACTCTCCTTGGTCTGGTTGCTCATCATACGCGATACGTATGCAGCTTTGACGAATATGAAAGGGGCCGCCGGTTTCCCCGGCGGCCCCACGGCGCGTGTCACGCGACGCGCTGTCAGATGAACTTCTTGATTTCGCCCGAGCGCAGCCGCGACATGTAGCTGTCGAGCTCGCGCTTGACGATCGGCATCAGGAAGTAGAGGCCGATGATGTTGACCACCGCCATCGCAAAGATCGCCGCGTCGGAGAAGTCGATCACCGGGCCAAGCTGTGCCGCCGCCCCGATCACCACGAAGACGCAGAAGATCACCTTGAACACCAGTTCCTTGGTGTCGCCCTCGCCGAACAGGTAGGTCCAGGCCTTGAGGCCGTAATAGGACCAGGTGATCATCGTCGAGAAGGCAAAGAGCACCACCGCCAGTGCCAGCACGTAGGGGAACCAGCCGATGGCGCTGCCGAAGGCCGCCGAGGTGAGGCCAACGCCCGAGGTGCCGCCAACGGTCTGCACGCCGTTGCCCGCCTCGTTGAGCAGGTAGAGGCCGGTCTGCGGGTCGGTGACAAGCTGCTGGGTGATGATGATGACCAACGCCGTCATGGTACAGATCACGACGGTGTCGATGAACGGCTCCAGGAGCGAGACCAGCCCTTCGGTGATCGGCTCCTTGGTCTTGACAGCCGAGTGGGCGATGGCCGCCGAGCCGACGCCCGCCTCGTTCGAGAACGCCGCCCGTTTGAAGCCCTGGATCAGTGCACCGACCATGCCGCCCGCGACACCGAGCCCGGTGAAGGCGCCGGCGAAGATCTGGCCGAAGGCCCAGCCGATCAGGTGATAGTTCATCGCGATGATGACGAGCGCGGTGCCGACATAGAGGATGCCCATGAACGGCACCACCTTTTCGGTCACGCGGGCGATGGATTTGATCCCGCCGACGATTACCGCGAACACGAGCCCGGCAAAGACCAGCCCGGTGATCCAGCCGGGATACTGCCCGACCACGCCGGTGATCTGCTGGTGCGCCTGGTTGGCCTGGAACATGTTGCCGCCGCCCAGCGCGCCGAGGATGCAGAAGATCGAGAACAGCACCGCGAGGATCTTGCCACCCGGCAGGCCGTGTTCTGCAAACCCCTTGGAGAGGTAGTACATCGGGCCGCCCGAGACGCGCCCGTCGGGATATTCGTTGCGGTATTTCACCCCGAGCGTACATTCGGTGAATTTCGACGCCATGCCCATCAGGCCCGCGAGGATCATCCAGAAGGTGGCCCCCGGTCCGCCGATGCTGACCGCCACCGCGACACCGGCGATGTTGCCGAGGCCCACGGTCCCCGAGAGCGCCGTGGCGAGCGCCTGGAAGTGGCTCACCTCACCCGCGTCGTCGGGATCGGAATAGTCGCCCTTTACCAACGAGATGGCATGGCCGACGGCGCGGAACTGAACAAAGCCGAAATAGAGCGTGAAAACGGTGGCACCCACCACCAGCCACATCACGATCCACGGAAACGAGGTGCCGGGGAAATTCGAGAAGATGAGGCCGACGAACCAGCCGGTCGAGTCGGCAAAAATCTGGTTCACCTTGTCGTCGAGCGATATCGCCTGTTGCTGTGCAAAGGCCGGTGCGCCCACGAGCGCCAGCCCCGCCGCGGCCAGCGCCGCGGAGAATATGTTCTTGTTCATAATTTTGATCCCTGTTGTTGATCCGATCACGGCACGATGGTGCAGGGCACCGGTGCGGTCTGCACCAGCGTTCCCGCGACCGAGCCAAAGATGCGTGCCTCGAGCGCCGAGGAACCCTCGCGCCCAACGATGATCTGCACCGCCCCCGTCTCGGTGGCGATCTTGCCGAGCATCTCGGCGATGTTGCCGTAGCGGATCACCGTTTCCACCGAAACACCGCTGTCGGTCAATTCCGCGACGACCGGCCCGAGCACCGCCTCTTCGGCGCGCTCCATTTCCTCGCGGCGGCGCATGTGCCGCTCCTCGAGCTCGGAAGGTGTGAGAAACGAATATGGCGACCATTCGAGCACATGCGCCAGGACGATCGCACCGCCCTGCGCCTTTGCCCGCGCGACCGCGAACTCCAATGCGCGTCGCGCCGCGACACTGCCGTCGTAGCCGACGACGAATTTATCGGACATCTGTAGACTCCCTCGTAGTTGCGTCATCCGGACTCGTATGTGACCCGGTAGTTGAAATTAGCAGAACCCCGCGTCACGATTGTCCCGAAATCGACCGGTTATCAGTCCGAACGCGCTTGAATCCGGCCGGTTCGCGCGCCAGATGAAAGGAAATTCGATTTTTTGAGAACTGATGCCTGCGGCGTGCTGTCGCGCGACGTTCAGTAGCTGTAATCGGCGTAGATGCGACTCAGGTCGCCTTGCCAGTCACCGTGGTAGCGCTCGAGCAACTCGTCGGCAGGGGTCTTGCCAGTCTCCACGCTCTCGCGCAGCGTGCCGAGGAAATGCGTCTCGTCGGGGATCATCCCACCGCCGCCGGCGCGCCCGCGCGCGCGCAGCCCCGCCTCGGCGATGTCGAGCACCTCGCGCGCGAGGTCGTGCATCGCGATGTCGCCGGCCCGCGCCTGAAGCCCATCGACGCTCGCGGCCACGCGCAGCGCCTCACGGGTCTCGGCGGTCCAGGATTTGCACAGGTCCCAGGCCGCGTCGAGCGCACCCTGGTCATACATCAGACCCACCCAGAAGGCCGGGAGCGCGCAGAGCCTGCGCCACGGGCCGCCATCGGCGCCGCGCATCTCCATGAATTGCTTGATCCGCGCCTCGGGGAAAATTGTGGTGAGGTGATCGGCCCAATCGGACATCGTGGGTTTCTCGCCGGGCAGGGCGGGCAGTTCCCCGCGCAGGAAATCGCGAAAGGATTGGCCCAGCGCGTCGTGATAGACGCCGTCGCGATAGACAAAATACATCGGCACATCGAGCGCGTAATCGGCATAGGCCTCAAACCCGAACCCGTCGTCGAAGACAAATGGCAGCATGCCCGTCCGGTCCGGGTCGAGATCGCGCCAGACGCGGGCCCGCCACGACTTGTGGCCGTTGGGCTTGCCCTCGAAAAACGGCGAATTGGCAAAGAGCGCGGTGGCGACTGGTTGCAGGGCGAGGGCCACGCGGAACTTTTGCACCATGTCCGCCTCGGAGCCGAAATCGAGATTCACCTGCACGGTGCAGGTGCGATACATCATGGTTTTACCCATCGTGCCGACGCGGTCCATGTAATCGGTCATCAGCCGGTAGCGCCCCTTGGGCATGACCGGCATCTCCTCGTGCCGCCAGATCGGCGCGGCCCCCAGCCCGATAAAGCCAACGCCCACCTTGTCGGCAATGTCTTTTACATCCGCCAAGTGCTCGTTCACCTCGTCACAGGTCTGGTGGATGTTTTCGAGCGGCGCGCCGGACAGTTCCAGTTGTCCGCCCGGTTCCAGGCTCACGTTGGCGCCATCCTTTTCCAGCCCGATGAGCTTGCCGGCCTCCTCGACCGGGGCCCAGCCGTGCCCGTCGCGCAGCCCTTCCAGCACGGCGAGGATCGAGCGGCGGCCCTCGTAGGGCAGGGGGCGCAGGGTGTCGCGGCAATAGCCAAACTTCTCGTGCTCGGTGCCGATACGCCAATCGTCGTGTGGCTTGCAGCCGCTTTCGAGATATTCTGCCAGTTGCGCGTGGTGCTCGATCGGCCCGCCGCCGGATTGGGGAATGGACATGCGCGGGCCTCCTGCGCGGTGTGCTTCGGTTAGGGGGTCAGAGTTGGCGGCATTCGGCGCGGGTGTCAATGCAGCCTTGGTCGCTTAGCCCCCCGGCCTGCTCGTTCCCACAGAAGGTGCTGGCCGGGCGCGGGACGGCGCATCGCCGCCACGACCTGTCCGCTGCGCAGCCCCGGCAGCGTGGCGAAAGCGTCGAACAACGCGTCCGCCCCCTCGGCATCGAGCGGGATCGCGAGATCGGGCTGGCCGGGCTGCGACAGCAGCCAGCGGCGCGTCCCGTTTGCATCCAGCACGAGCGCGGTCATTTCCGACAGCGCGACCGCGCCGCCGGTCTGCGGTCCGAGATAGGCTATGAGCCCCTCGTCGATCACCACCACGCCGGGCCCGCCCGCCCCGGTGCGAAAGCGCGCGCGCTGCACCCCGGCGAGCCCCAGCGCCACCGCCACCGCGATAAGCACCCAGCCCAGCGCCTGCACGATCCCGGTGCCGCCCAGCACCCACCAAAGCCCCAGAATGCCGGCCCCCGTCCCCGCCAGCACCTCGCGCCAGCGCCAGAGCGCGGCGCGCGCCTGCGGGCGGATAAGGCTCATGTCCAGTCCCCGCAGGTCGTCTGCCATAGCGTGAGCGCCGCGACGGCGGCGGTATCCGCGCGCAGGATGCGCGGCCCCAGGGCCACCGGGTGGGCAAAGGGCAGGGCTGAGAGGCGGGCGCGCTCGGCGTCGGAAAAGCCGCCTTCAGGGCCGATCAGCACGGCCCATGGCTGCCCTCGCCCGTCACGGGGCAGGGCGCAGGCACCGCCTGCAAGCGCCTCGTCGCAGAACATCAGGCGGCGGTTCGCGGGCCAATCCGCGAGCAGTGAATCGAGCCTGTGCAGGCCAGTCACCTCGGGAACATAGGTGCCGCCGCATTGCTCGGCGGCTTCGACGGCGTGCGCCTGCAACCGGTCCTGCCGGACACGCTCGGAATTGGTGAAATCGGTCTGCACCGGCAGGATGCGCGCGGCCCCCATCTCGGCGGCCTTTTCCACGATGAAATCGGTTCGTGCCTTCTTGATCGGCGCGAACAGCAGCCACAGGTCCGGCGGGTCGCGCTGCGGCGCGGTCTGCGTCTCGCAGGCGAGCGTGCCGCCGCGCTTGCCGGCCTCGGTGACGGTGGCCCGCCATTCGCCATCGCGCCCGTTGAACACGGCAACGCCGTCGTCCGGGCCGAGCCGCATCACCGAAAAGAGGTAATGCGCCTGCGCGCGGTCGAGAGACAGGGTTTGCCCTTCCCCCAGCGGGTGCTCTACATACAGCCTGATCCGCGATCCACTCATGGGGTTAGCATATGAGCGCAGCAAACCGGACACCAGAGGCCGAAGGCACCGTGGCCGATGCCTATCGGGGCAATTGGGTGGATCGCTATGCCCCTGCCGCCGCGCGCCCCTACCTGCGGCTCAGCCGCGCAGATCGACCGATCGGTACCTGGCTGTTGCTGCTGCCGTGCTGGTGGGGGCTGGTGCTGGCGATGCTGGCCGACGGGCGCGCGGGCTGGTTTGACGCGTGGATTTTCGCGGGCTGCGCCATTGGCGCGTTTCTGATGCGCGGGGCGGGCTGCACCTGGAACGACATCACCGACCGAGACATCGACGGGTCGGTGACGCGCACCGCCTCGCGGCCCATCCCCTCGGGGCAGGTGGGGGTGCGCGGCGCGCTGGCGTGGATGTGCGCGCAGTCCCTCGTGGCGTTCGCCATCCTGCTCACGTTCAACGCGGCGGCCATCGCGCTCGGGGTTCTCGCCCTCCTGCCGGTGGCGGTCTATCCCTTTGCCAAGCGGTTCACCTGGTGGCCGCAAATCTTCCTCGGGCTCGCCTTCAACTGGGGTGCGCTTCTTGCGTGGACGGCGCATTCCGGGCGGCTCGAGGCACCGGCGGTGGTGCTCTACCTCGCGGGGATCGCGTGGACGCTTTTCTACGACACGATCTATGCCCATCAGGACGCCGAGGATGACGCGCTGATAGGGGTGAAATCCACTGCGCGGCTATTTGGCGACGACTCGCCGCGCTGGTTGCGGCGGTTTCTCGTGGCCTGCGTGCTCCTGATGATGGTGGCGGTGATTCTTGCCGCGCCTGCAGGGCGGCCCGTGGCGCTGGTCGTGGCCTTGTGCGGGGTCTGGGCGATGGGCTGGCACCTCTTCGGGCAGTTGCGGCGGCTGCGGCTCGATGACAACGCGCGGCTGTTGGCGCTTTTCCGCTCGAATCGCAATGCGGGGCTGCTGCCTTTGCCGTTTTTCGCCGTCGCGCTGCTGGCGTGATTGCGCTCCGGGCTTGCGGTGCCTAGAACACAGGCGAGTGCAACGACACGAGGTCGCATGTCCTGGCGCCTGTCCACTATCTTTTCCATCGGCGGAGCCTTTGCAGGGGCCGCCGCGCTGTCCATGCTGGCCGCCGGCTTTGCGGTGAGTGCCATCGAGGACGGCTCGCGCCGCGCGGTGCGCGATGCGCTCGACGCGCAAGGCATGGTCTGGGCCGAGGTGGGCACTGACGGGTTGCAGGTGTTCCTCGCCGGGACCGCGCCGGACGAAGCCGCGCGCTTTGCCGCGCTGTCTGTCGCAGGCCAGGTGGTCGATGCTACAAGGGTGATCGACCAGACCGTGGTGGAAGAGGCCGAGCCGCTCGCGCCGCCGCAATTCGCCATCGAGATACTGCGCAACGAACGGGGCATTTCGCTCATCGGGCTGGTGCCCGCCGCGCTTGACCGACAAGAACTTCTCGAGGATATCGCGCAGGCGACGGACGGGGCGCCGGTCGCCGACCTGCTCGATGCTGCCGATTACCCGGCGCCTGAGAGCTGGCAGCCCGCGTTGCGCCACGCGTTGCACGCGCTCGGCAGCCTGCCACGCAGCAAGATATCGGTGACCGCCGAGCGCGTTTCAGTCACGGCCATGGTCGACAGCGCCGAGGAAAAGCGACGCATCGAGACCGATCTGGCGCGGCGCAGCCCCGAGGATGTGCGCCTCGCTCTGGATATTTCCGCGCCGCGCCCGGTGATCACGCCGTTCACGCTGCGCTTTGTCATCGACGAACGTGGTGCGCGCTTTGACGCCTGTTCAGCCGATACCGAGGAGGCGCGAGAGCACATCCTGCGCGCCGCCGCGCGTGCGGGGCAGGAGGGGCGCGCGGAATGCGTTGTCGGCATGGGCGTGCCGTCGCCGCACTGGGCGCGCGCTGTCGAACAGGCGATCGACGCGCTGGCGCGTCTCGGAGCGGGCAGCGTCACGCTCACCGATGCAGATATCTCCCTGCTGGCACAGCCGGGCACCGATCAGGCGCTGTTCGACGACGTGGTTGGCACGCTCGAAGGGGCGTTGCCGGAGGTTTTCGCGCTCGATGCCACGCTGCCGCCCCCACCTGACGAGAAGAGCGCGCCGGTGGTGCAGGAGTTCATCGCGACGCTGTCGCCCGAGGGGCAGGTGCTGTTGCGTGGGCGCATCGGCAGCGCGCGGATGCGCGACACCGCGACGAGCCTGGCTCAGGCGCGTTTTGCCGCGGATGCGGTGCATGTGACCGCGCGTGTGGCCGAGGGGCTTCCGAAGGACTGGCCGACGCGCGTGCTACTCGCCATCGAGGCACTCTCGCATCTCAACAGCGGTGCGGTGACGGTGACGCCTGATTCCGCCATGGTGCGCGGCAAGTCGGGGCGCAAGGAAGCAGGCACCGTCATAGCGCAGCTCCTGGTCGACAGGCTGGGCAGCAGCGAGCCGTTCGATCTTGACGTGACCTATGTCGAGCAGCTCGACGCCGTGGCCGCGCTGCCCACGCCCGAGGAGTGCGAGGCGCGCATCGCTGCGGTGCAGGATGACCGCAAGATAGGGTTCGAGCCGGGATCGGCGCGGATCGACGGAACGGGAGCCACGATTCTCGACGAGATCGCCGAGATCCTCAAGGAATGCGGCGAGATCCGCATGGAGGTGGCGGGCCATACCGACAGCCAGGGTCGCGAGGAGATGAACGCCCGGCTGAGCCTTGAGCGGGCGCGCGCGGTGCTCGACGAATTGCGCCTGCGCAGGGTGCTTACCTCCGGGCTTGAGGCGAAGGGCTATGGCGAGAGCAGGCCAATCGCCGACAACGACACCGAGGAGGGCCGCGAAACCAACCGCCGCATCGAATTTCGCCTGATCCGGCCCGATCCCGCCCCCGAGGAGCAAACGGGCCTTGAAAGCGCCGAGGATACGGGGGACAAGGAGGAACGGAAAGAAGAGGCCGGTCAGGACAGCACCGCCGATGAACAGAACTGAATTCATCATCGCGACCGCGATCGTGCTCTTCGTGGCATTCTGCGTAGGCTGGTTCGCCAACTGGCTGATACACCGTTTCGTGCGGGTGCAGCCCTCTGAGGTGGGCGAACTCGAGCGTCTCGCGCAGGAATTGCACGAGGCCGAGGAAACGCGCGACCAGGCGATCACCTACCTGCAACAGCGCGAAGCCGAACTGACCAATCAGCTCAGCCAGACCGAGGCCGAACTCTCGGCTACGATGGAGGGGCTGCGCGAGGCCCGCTACGAGGCCGAGCAGTTGCGCGTCCATCTGGAAAAGATCACCCGGCAGGCCGCCGAGTAAGACGGTAAGGCCGGACAAGAAAAAAGGGCCGCACGTGGCAGCCCTTTTTCGCTGTGAACCTGTCCAATCTCAGTTGGGCGACATGCCGATGTGATCGCCCACGGCCACCATGTCGTGCAGAAGCTTGGTGGCATCGTCGATAAGACCATGCTCGTCGGCGTTCTGTTCCTTCACGCGGTTGAGGCGCTCGGTCGCTTCGTCCACCATCGACTGGAAGTCTTCTTTCGTCACGTCCGCGCGCGGCAAGGCACGCTCGGCCAGGACCGAGATGCTCTGGCCGTTGATTTCGGCGAAACCGCCGGTGACGACGTATTCCTTGTCGCCATCGGCTCCCGATACCCGGACGATGCCGGGGCGCAGCGTCGTGATGAGCGGTGCGTGATCGGGCAGGGCCGTCATGTCGCCCTCGGCACCGGGAATCAGCACCTCGCGCGCCTCCACCGAAGCGAGAAGACGCTCGGGGCTCACGAGATCGAATTGCACTGTCTCAGCCATATCGGCCTCCTCTTGTGGCAGATGGCGGGCCGATGGCCCGCCGCGCGGCGCTTAGGCAGCGGCTGCGGCCATCTTCTCTGCCTTGGCAACCACGTCGTCGATACCGCCCACCATGTAGAAGGCCCCCTCCGGCAGGTGGTCGTATTCGCCCGCGACCACGGCCTTGAACGATTTGATCGTCTCTTCAAGCGGCACCTGGATGCCGTCGGAGCCGGTGAACACCTTGGCCACGTCGAAGGGCTGCGACAGGAAGCGCTGGAGCTTGCGGGCGCGGGCCACGGTCAGCTTGTCCTCTTCGCTGAGCTCGTCCATCCCGAGGATGGCGATGATGTCCTGAAGCGCCTTGTAGCGCTGCAGGATGCCCTGCACGTCGCGCGCGACCTGGTAGTGCTCCTCGCCCACGATCTGCGGGTCCATCAGGCGCGAGTTGGAGTCGAGCGGGTCCACGGCGGGGTAGATGCCGAGCTCGGAAATCGCACGCGACAGCACCGTGGTGGCGTCGAGGTGGGCGAAGGTCGTCGCCGGGGCCGGGTCAGTAAGGTCGTCCGCAGGCACGTAGACGGCCTGAATGGACGTGATCGAGCCCTGCTTTGTCGAGGTGATGCGTTCCTGCATCTGGCCCATGTCGGTGGCCAGCGTCGGCTGGTAGCCCACGGCCGAGGGGATGCGGCCCAGAAGCGCCGACACCTCGGAACCCGCCTGCGTGAAGCGGAAGATGTTGTCGACGAAGAACAGAACGTCGGTGCCCGACTGATCGCGGAACTGCTCGGCCAGCGTCAGGCCGGTCAGCGCGACACGGGCGCGGGCCCCCGGCGGCTCGTTCATCTGGCCGTAGACGAGGGCCACCTGGCTTTCCTCGAGGTTGTCGGGCTTGATGACGTTGGATTCGATCATCTCGTGGTAGAGGTCGTTGCCCTCGCGTGTCCGCTCGCCGACACCGGCGAACACCGAGTAGCCCGAGTGCACCTTGGCAATGTTGTTGATCAGTTCCATGATGAGAACCGTCTTGCCCACGCCGGCGCCGCCGAACAGGCCGATCTTGCCGCCCTTGGCGTAGGGAGCGAGCAGGTCCACCACCTTGATGCCGGTCTCGAGGATTTCGCTCTCGGTCGACTGTTCGTCGAATTCCGGTGCGGGTTGGTGGATGGCGCGGGTCTCGTCGGCGTTGACCGGGCCCTGTTCGTCCACCGGCTCGCCAACCACGTTGATGATGCGGCCCAGCGTGGCATTGCCCACCGGCACCGAGATCGGCGAACCGCTGTCCGTCACCTCCTGCCCGCGCACAAGACCCTCGGTCGCGTCCATCGCGATGGTGCGCACGGTATTCTCGCCGAGGTGTTGCGCAACCTCCAGGATCAGCTTCTTGCCGTGGTTGTCGGTTTCCAGCGCGTTCAGGATCGCGGGCAGGTGGTCGCCGAACTGAACGTCCACCACGGCACCGATGACCTGAGTCACTTTGCCTTTTGCGTTTGCCATGTTTCGTCTCCGGTTTGTCTTTACAGCGCTTCCGCGCCGGAAATGATTTCAATCAGCTCGTTGGTGATCACGGCCTGGCGCGAGCGGTTGTACTCGATGGTCAACTTGTCGATCATCTCGCCCGCGTTGCGGGTCGCGTTGTCCATCGCCGACATCCGTGCCCCCTGTTCCGAGGCCCCGTTTTCAAGCAGCGCGCTGAAGATCTGCGTGGCGACGGCGCGCGGCAGAAGCTCTGTGAGGATCGCGTTCTCGTCGGGTTCGAAGTCGTAGAAGGTGCCGGTATCGACATCCTCCGCGTCTCCGGTATCGACGGGAACGATCTGCTGTTTGGTCGGGATCTGGGTGACCACATTCTGGAACTGCGAGTAGAAGATCTTGGCCACGTCGAACTCGCCCGCGTCGAAACGGCTGAGCACGTTGGCCGCGACGGTCTGTGCATCGGCATAGCCCACGCGCTTTACCTCGGTCATGTCGACATGATCGACGAAGTACTGACCGTAGTCGCGCTTCATCGCGTCGCGGCCCTTCTTGCCAACGGTGATGATCTTTACCGTCTTGCCCTGCGCCAGCAGGTCGGCGGCATCGGCCTTGGCGAGCTTGGCGATGTTGGCGTTGAAGCCGCCGCACAGCCCACGTTCGGCGGTCATCACCACCAGCAGGTGCACCTTGTCGTCGCCGGTGCCCCTGAGCAGGGGCGGCGCATTCTCGGCGTCACCCACGGATGCGGCCAGCTTGGCCATCACCGCGTTGAACCGCTCGGTGTAGGGCCGCGACATTTCCGCGGCCTCCTGCGCGCGGCGAAGCTTCGCCGCGGCAACCATCTGCATGGCCTTGGTGATCTTGCGGGTCGATTTGACCGACGCGATCCTGTTTTTCAGGTCCTTGAGATTCGGCATTGCCTTATCTCCCCCTTAAGCGAAGTCGGCGGCGTATTCGTCCAGCGCAGCCTTGATCTTGTCCTCGGCCTCACCCTTGATCTTGGGATCCTCCTTGGTGATGTAGTCCAGGAGGTCCTGATGCTTGCCGCGCAGGTGCTTGAGCAGCCCCTGCTCGAACCGGCCCACATCGCCCACGGGCATCTTGTCGAGATAGCCTTTGGTGCCGGCGTAGATGACGCACACGATCTCGGCGTTGGAGAGCGGTGAATACTGCGCCTGCTTCATCAGTTCGGTCAGGCGCGCACCGCGGTTGAGCAGCTGTTGCGTGGCGGCGTCGAGGTCCGATCCGAACTGCGCGAAGGCCGCCATCTCGCGATACTGCGCAAGCTCGAGCTTGACCGGCCCCGCGACCGATTTCATCGCGTTGGTCTGTGCCGAGCCGCCAACGCGGCTGACCGAAAGGCCGGTGTTCACGGCCGGGCGGATACCCTGGTAAAACAGGTCCGTCTCGAGGAAAATCTGGCCGTCGGTGATCGAGATCACGTTGGTCGGGATAAAGGCCGAGATGTCGCCGGCCTGCGTCTCGATGATCGGCAGAGCGGTGAGCGAGCCCGAACCGTTTTCCTCGTTGAGCTTGGCCGAACGTTCCAGCAGGCGAGAGTGGAGGTAGAACACGTCGCCCGGATAGGCCTCGCGCCCCGGCGGGCGACGCAGAAGCAGCGACATCTGGCGATAGGCCACCGCCTGTTTCGACAGGTCATCGTAGATGATGAGCGCGTGACGCCCGTTGTCGCGGAAATGCTCGGCCATCGCGGTGGCGGAGTAGGGCGCGAGGAACTGCATCGGTGCGGGGTCGGACGCGGTGGCGGCTACGACGATCGAATACTCGATCGCGCCGCTTTCCTCGAGCTTCTTCACGAGCTGCGCCACGGTCGAGCGCTTCTGGCCGACGGCGACATAGACGCAGTAGAGCTTCTTGCCCTCGTCGTCGCCCGCGGCTTCGTTGTAGGATTTCTGGTTCAGGATCGTGTCGAGCGCCACGGCGGTTTTGCCGGTCTGGCGGTCGCCGATGATGAGCTCGCGCTGGCCGCGACCGATCGGGATCATCGCGTCCACCGACTTGAGGCCCGTGGCCATCGGCTCGTGCACCGATTTGCGGGGGATGATGCCCGGCGCCTTGACGTCGGCGAGGCCGCGCGTGTCGGACTTGATCGGACCCTTGCCATCGAGCGGGTTGCCGAGGCCATCGACGACCCGGCCCAGAAGCCCGTCACCGATCGGCACGTCCACGATGGACTTGGTGCGCTTGACGGTGTCGCCTTCCTTGATGTCGCGGTCCGAGCCGAAGATCACGACACCCACGTTGTCGCTCTCGAGGTTGAGGGCCATGCCCATCACGCCGCCCGGAAACTCCACCAGCTCGCCGGCCTGCACGTTGTCCAGTCCGTGCACGCGTGCGATCCCGTCACCCACGGACAGCACCCGACCGATCTCGGCGACCTCGGCCTCCTCGCCGAAATTCTTGATCTGGTCCTTCAGGATCGCAGAAATCTCTGATGCTTGGATACCCATTTATCCGACCTCTTTCATTGCATTCTGGAGGGAATCGAGCCGCGAGCGGATCGAGGTGTCGATCATCTTCGAGCCCACTTTTACGACAAGACCGCCGATGAGGCTTTCATCGACGGTCGTTTTCAGTTTCACATCGCGCCCGATGCGCGCCTTGAGCGTTTTCGCGAGATTGTCGGACTGAGCCTTGCTCAGCGCCTTCGCGCTGGTCACTTCGGCCTTCACCTCGCCCTTGTCTTCGGCGATCATCTCGCCAAGCTGGGCTATGAGCTGCGGCAGCACGAAAAGCCTGCGCTTGGCCGCCATCAGGCCGAGCCCGTTTTTCAGTTCCGGGACGAGCCCCATCTTGTCTGCGACCGCGACGATGCCTGCCCCTTGCTCGGCACGGCTCAACACCGGCGAGCCGACGAGCGCGCGCAAATCCGCGCTGGCATCGAGTGCTGCGGAGAGATCATCGAGATTGGCCTCGAGCGCGGCGAGCGACTTGGCCGCCTTCGCGAGCTCGAAGATGGCGGTGGCATAGCGCGCGGCGATGCCGGATGAAATCGAAGCTGGTTCGGACACGTCCACCCTTCCGATAATCTGGCCCCGGTTGAACCCGCTTGACGCAAGGTCGCGACCGGGGGCGTTGTCATACGATGAGACTTGCGAAACACCGAAATTCGGCTGGGGTGTAGCAGAGGCTTTGCTGTCGGGCAAGCGGCTTCGAAACGATTGTATACTGTAGAATACCGCTTCCTTTCAAGGACTTGAACCCGCTGCGACCGAATGCACACCCCACCCTATGCAAAAAAGACCGTTTTCCGCACTGTTTTACCCAGCCAAACAGCCCGAGATTCCCCGTCTATCGCCCCGGATCCCGGACCAGCAGCCCCTCGTAGATCGGCTCCAGCGACGATGCCTCGAACAGCGATGACACGCTCGTGCCGTTCCAGATGTTCAGGATCGCCTGTGCGAAGATGGGCGCAGTGGGTACGATACGGATATTGGGAGTGGCGGCCACAGCCTCGGTGGGCTGGATCGTGTCGGTGATGACCATCGACTTGAGCTTGGAATTGGTGATCCGCTCCACCGCGGGTCCGGACATGACACCGTGGGTGGTATAGGCATGGACCTCGCGCGCGCCGTTCTCCAGCAGAATCTCGGCGGCCTTGCACATGGTGCCGGCCGTGTCGCACATGTCATCGATGATGATGCAGATCTTGTCGGTCACGTCGCCGATGACCGTCATCTCGGCAACCTCACCCGCCTTTTCCCGGCGCTTGTCCACGATAGAGAGGGGCGCGTTGATCCGCTTGGCCAGCTCACGCGCCCGCGCCACCCCGCCCACGTCGGGTGAGACGATCATCACATCGTCCAGCGCGTCAGTGAATTGTGCCTTGATATCGAGCGCGAAGACCGGTGAGGCGTAGAGATTGTCCACCGGGATGTCGAAGAAGCCCTGTATCTGCGCGGCGTGCAGATCCATCGTCAGCACCCGCTCGATGCCTGCACCAACAATCATGTTGGCCACCAGCTTCGCCGAGATGGGTGTGCGCGCCTTGGTGCGGCGGTCCTGTCTCGCATAGCCGAAATAGGGAATGACCGCCGTGATCCGCCGTGCCGAGGACCGGCGCAGCGTGTCTGCCATGATGAGCAACTCCATCAGGTTGTCGTTGGCGGGCTTCGACGTGGGCTGGATGATGAACATGTCTTCGCCGCGCACGTTCTCGAAGACCTCGACGAACACCTCCTGATCGTTGAACCGCTCTACCCGCGCGTCCACCAGCCCGACGGTCTTGCCGCGATGCATGGACATGCGGCGTGCGATGGCCTTGGACAAGGGCATGTTGGCATTGCCCGAAATCAGCTTCGGTTCGGTATTGGCAGGCATGGCGATGTTCCCGGGATTGTCTCTATGACAGATTCGTGATGTTGCGCCTCGCTTAGCATGGCCCTACCGTCGCGCAAACCTGTGCCGCAACGGAGAGTGCCGAAATGACCCATATCGACTATTATTTCTCCACCCTGTCGCCTTTTGCCTATCTCGCCGGGGATGGGCTTGAACGGATCGCCGCGCGCCACGGGGCGGATGTGACCTACAAGCCGCTCGACATCATGGCGCTGTTCGCGCGTACCGGAGGCACGCCGCCAGCCGAGCGCCACCCCTCGCGCAATGTCTACCGCGCGCAGGAACTGGCCCGACAGGCCACAAAGCGCGGCATGGCCCTGAACCTCAAGCCCGCGCATTGGCCGACCAACCCGGCGCCGTCGTCCTACGCGATCATCGCCGCGCAGAACGCGGGCGGCGGCGATACCGGGGCGCTGGTGCAAAGCGTGCTGCGCGCGTGCTGGGCCGAGGAGCGCGACATCGCCGAGGACGCGGTGGTGCGCGACTGCCTCGAGCGGGCGGGCTTTGACCCGGCGCTCGCCGATAGCGGGCTTCTGAGCGGCGCCGAGACCTATGCCGCCAATCTCGAGGAGGCGGTCGAGGCGGGGGTATTCGGCTCGCCTTTCTACGTGGTGGATAGCGGCCAGATGTTCTGGGGACAGGACCGGCTGGAGGATCTCGACATGCATCTCGACGGTCGACTCTGACCCATGCCCCGCGACCTGCGCGCGGGGCGCGCGACGCATTGGCAGATGATGGGACAGGGCGCGCGCCCGGGCCTCGCCATCCACTGCTCGCTCGGCCATGCAGGTAGCTGGGTCGCTCTTGGACGTGACCTGTCCGACCTGCTGACGATCACCGCCTTCGACCTGCCCGGCCACGGGCTGAGCGCGCCGTGGGACGGGGCGGGCGAGATACAGGCTGCGAGCACCGCCATCGCCGCCGCTTTCCTCGATGGTCCCGCCGATATCATCGGCCATTCCTTCGGCGCGACGGTGGCGTTGCGACTGGCGGTCGAGTACCCGCATCTTGTGCGCTCGCTGAGCCTTTATGAGCCGGTGTTCTTTGCCGTTGCGCTGGCCGACCGGCCCGATTTGCGCGCGGGTCACGAGGCGGAGATGGCCGCGTTCCGGGCGGGGATGGAGGCAGACGACATGGCGGCTGCGGCCCACGGGTTCCTCTCGGTCTGGGGTGGCGGCGAGGGCCTTGACGCATTGCCCCCGGCGATCCGCGACCGCATGGCCGCGCAGATGCCGCTCATAGCGGCAGCCGACGCGGCGCTGTACGAAGATGCTGGCGGGATGCTGGCATCGGGCGCGCTGACGCGAATCGAGGCCCCGGTGCTGCTGATGGAGGGCGTGCGCTCTCCTGTGATCATCACCGCGATCAATGACGGCCTCGCCGCGCGCCTGCCAGAGGCGATGCGCGCGCGCATCGGTGGGGCCGGGCACATGGGGCCGATCACCCATCCGCGCGCGGTGTCCGACGCGATCCGTGTCTTTCTCAGCCCCGCTCGTGTGGCGCGTCGTAATCCAGAACCGGGTTGATCGGGATGATCCGGTGCGGGTTCACCGTCTCGTGGCTGTAGTGGTAATGGCGCACGATATGGTCGAAATTCACCGTCTCGCGCACGCCGGGCCATTGGTAGAGTTCGCGCACGTAGCCCCAGAGGTTGGGGTAATCGATGATGCGCTTTCGGTTGCATTTGAAATGCAGGTGATAGACCGGGTCGAACCGGATCAGCGTGGTAAAGAGCCGCCAGTCCGCCTCGGTCAGCCGGTCACCCATCAGGTAGCGGTTTTCCGACAGGCGCTCCTCCAGCCAGTCGAGACTGTCGAAGAGCGGATAGACGGCCGCCTCGTAGGCCTCTTGCGTGGTGGCAAAGCCGGATTTGTAGACACCGTTGTTGACGGTGTCGTAGATGCGCGCGTTGATCGGCTCGATGGCATCGCGGAGATCTTCAGGCCAGTAGTCGTCGGTATTGCCGGTGATCCCGTCAAATGCCGAGTTGAACATGCGGATGATCTCGGAGCTTTCGTTCGACACGATGGTCTCGCGCTCCCGATCCCAAAGGATTGGCACCGTCACGCGACCCGAGATGCCGGGATCGGCCTTGAGATAGATGTCGCGGGCGTATGGCAGCCCATAGAGCCGGTCGCCGGTGGCCCCGGGATAGTCGGTGCGGAATTCCCAGCCATCCGAGAGCATGTCGGGATGCACGACAGAGAAGCCGATATGATCCCCGATCCCCTTCAGCGCACGAAAGATCAGGGTGCGATGCGCCCAGGGGCAGGCATACGCGACGTATAGGTGATAGCGGCCACTCTCGGCCTTGAAGCCGCCCTCGCCCGAAGGCCCCGGTGCGCCGTCCGACGTGATCCAGTTGCGGAATTTCGCCGTGGAGCGCACGAATTTGCCGCCATGCGCGGCGGTGTCGTACCATGTGTCTTCCCACACACCGTTGACCAGTTGTCCCATGCTCGGCCCTCCTTTGATTGCAAGGTAGGACCGATGCCCGGGGTGCAGTAGCCCCGGGGCCGCGCAGGCGACGTGCGGGGGCGCACAGGCGACCTGATGTCAGAGCTTGGAGCGCAGGTAGGCGGTTGCCGCGGGGCGCAGATTATCCGAGCCACGGCTGCGTTCCTCGTGCAGGATGTCGCGCAATTCGTTCAGGTTGGTCCGCCGCAGCAGGCTCTTGACCGGGCCGATGGACGCGGGCCGCATCGACAGCGTCCGAAACCCCAGGGCCGTCAGGCAGGCCGCCTCGATCGGGCGCCCGGCATCCTCGCCGCAGAAACTCAGCCGCGTGCCCAGCGTGGCACAGCGATAGACGATGCCCTCGAGGAAGTTTAGATAGCTCATGTCGAGCGTGTCGTAACGGCGGCGTACCCGCTCGTTCTCGCGGTCGGCGGCAAAGAAGAACTGCTTGAGATCGTTGCCGCCGACCGAGAGAAAATCCACCTCGTTATAGAACGCGTCCGGCGCGAAGGCGATCGAGGGGGTCTCGAGCATGGCCCCCACCTCGATCTCGCTCGGCAGCGGATGGCCGAGGATGCGCTCGCGCTCCAGCGCCTTGTCCATCTCGGCGCGGGCGGCGCGGAACTCGTCGTGCTGCGCCACGAATGGAAACATCACCGACAACGGCCGCCCCTGCGCGCCGCGAATGAGCGCCTGAAGCTGCATCCTCATCACGCCCGGTTTTTCCAGCGCTACGCGCACCGCGCGCCAGCCCATCGCCGGGTTGGGCTCGTCCGTGGCCTTCATGTAGGGCAGCACCTTGTCCGAGCCGATGTCGAGTGTGCGAAACACCACGCGGCGGCCTTTGGCGGCGTCCATAACGCGGCCATAGAGCGCACTCAGCTCGGCGCGCTTGGGCATGTGGCTGCGGATGAGGAACTGCAATTCCGTGCGGAACAGACCGACGCCCTCGGCGCCCGAGCCTTCGAGGCTGGGCAGGTCGGCCATGAGCCCCGCGTTCATCTTGAGCGTGATATGCGTACCGCACAGCGTGTCGGCCGGTTTCTCACGAATCGAGGCATAGCGCTCCTGCGCCTTGGCCTGCATTGCCATCTTGTCGCGAAACGCGGCCGTCACCGCATCGTCGGGTCGCAGGTGCACGATGCCCTGATCGCCGTCCACGAGGATCGAATCGCCGTTGAGCGCCTCGGTGGTGACTCGTCCGGCATGGATGACCAGCGGGATTGCAAGCGCGCGCGCCACGATCGCGGCATGCGAGCCGACCGCGCCTTCCTCCAGCACGATGCCGCGCAGGCTGCGCCCGTAATCGAGCAACTCCGCGGGGCCGATATTGCGCGCAACGAGGATCGGGTCGGCGGGGATTTCGGCCCCGGTCTCGTGGCCCTGTCCGGTGAGGATGCGCAGCAGGCGGTTACTGAGGTCGTCGAGGTCGTGCAACCGCTCGCGCAGGTAGGCGTCGTTGACCTGCGTCATGCGCGCGCGCGCGGCGGATTGCTCCTTTTCCACCGCCGCTTCCGCAGACAGGCCGCTGTCTATATTGGCCTCCATCCGGCGCATCCAGCCCTTGGAGTTGGCGAACATCCGATAGGCTTCGAGCACATCGAGCTGTTCCTTGTCGCCGCCTTGCGCCGAATCGAGCATCCGGTCGACGCCCACACGCAGCGTCTCGACGGCCTCGTGCAGGCGCTCCATCTCGCGGGCGGGGTCCTCGGCGATCGGGTTGGTCACCACCACGCGCGGCTCGTGCAGCCAGACATGGCCTCGTGCCGCGCCCTCCTGAGCGCTCGCGCCGCGGAACATCACCGGCCGGCTGTGCAGCGCGGTCATCGCCGCGCCCTCGCCCACGAAGGCCCCGAGTTCGGCCATCTCGGCGAGCACCATCGCGACTACTTCGAGCGCGTAGATCTCGTCTTCGGAGAATCGCCTCGCCTGCTTCGACTGTGTCACCAGCACGCCGAGCTTCTCGCCCAGCCGCTGGATGGGCACGCCGACGAAGGAGGAATACGCCTCCTCGCCGGTCTCGGGCATGTAGCGAAAGCCGGGGGCCGAGGGCGCGTCATCGGTGTTGATGACGTTGCCCGACCGCGCCACTCGCCCGACAAGGCCCTCGCCCAGCCGCAGCCGGGTCTGGTGGACGGATTCGGCCTTGAGCCCCTCGGTGGCGCACAGTTCGAGCGTGTCCACGTCGCGGAACAGGTAGATCGAGCAGACCTCGGCGCGCATCTCCTCGGCGATGAGCCGGGTGATGCGATCGAGCCGCGTTTGCCCGCCGCCCTCCTCGGCCATGATCGAGCGCAGGCGCCCGAGCATCTGGCGGCTGTCGGTCTTCAACGTCACGCTCATCACGCCTTGCCCCCCGGGGCCGGTTCAGAGGCGACCGTCCTGCCGCGCTTTGGCGTCGGGTCCGGCGTCAGGCCACCTTATCGAGATCAAACGCATCATGCAGGGCCTGAACCGCGAGTTCCATATATTTCCGGTCGATCAGAACGGAAATCTTGATCTCTGAGGTTGCAATGACCTTGATGTTGATTCCTTCGTCACAAAGCGTCTGGAACATCTTGGCCGCCACGCCGGACTGGCTGCGCATCCCGATGCCCACGGCAGAAACCTTGGCCACGTCGGTATCGGCGATCAGGTCGTGATAGTTGATCTCGCCCGCTTCCTTGGCCGCGTTGAGCGCCTTTTCCGCGCGCCGCACCTGATCGGTGGGGCAGGAAAAGGTCATGTCGGTGCGGCCTTCTTCGGCGATGTTCTGGATGATCATGTCGACGTTCACGCCGGCCTCGGCCAGCGGGCCGAAGATCGCCGCTGCGATGCCGGGGCGGTCGGCGACCGATACGAGGGTCATCTTCGCTTCCTCGCGGGAATAGGCGATGCCGCTGACAATATTGGATTCCATGATTTCCTCCTCGGCACAGACAAGCGTGCCTGCCTCGTCGCTTTGTTCTTCGAAACTCGACAGCACCCGCAGCTTGACATTGTAGCGCATCGCGAGCTCGACGGAACGGGTTTGAAGCACCTTGGCCCCGAGCGAGGCCAATTCCAGCATCTCCTCAAACGCGATCCGGTCGAGCTTGCGCGCCTTGGCGCTGATGCGCGGATCGGTAGTGTAGACCCCGTCCACGTCGGTGTAGATATCGCAGCGCTCTGCACCGAAGGCCGCGGCGAAGGCAACGGCCGTGGTGTCCGAGCCGCCGCGACCCAGCGTGGTGATGCGGCCCTCGGGGCTGATCCCCTGGAAGCCCGCGACCACGGCGACACGCATGCCCTCGGCGAACTTTGCGGTGATGTTGTCGGGCGGAATGTCCTCGATCCGCGCGGCGGAGTGCGCGGCGTTCGTCTTCAGCGGCACCTGCCAGCCCTGCCAGCTTCTCGCCGGGATATCCATCTCCTGCAAGGTGAGTGCCATCAGCCCGGCGGTCACGTTCTCGCCCGAACTAACCACGGCATCATATTCGCGCGCGTCGTAGAGCGGCGAGATCTCGCCAACCCAGCCCACAAGCTCGTTGGTCTTGCCCGACATGGCCGAGACGATGACGATCACGTCATAGCCCTTGGCCACCTCGACGCCCACGCGCTTGGCGGCCCGGCGGATGCGGTCGATATTGGCGACGGACGTGCCGCCGAATTTCATCACGAGAACGGGCATGGCGCGAGACCTGAAGCGAAAACTCGCGCGCGGTTTACGCGCGGGCAGATGTGGGCGCAAGGGGGCAGGTGTCGCGGGCGAGGGGCGTGCCTGGGTAGGATTCCGGCCCCACCCGGTCAATAAGGGTAATCGCGCCCGTCCCACGTCTGGAAACAGCCGGTAGAGGCCTTGTCGAGCGCATCGAACCGCGCGATCAGCCCCTCGGCGGCCTCGTCCACCGAGATATCCGCCACGTCGCCGCCCATGTCGGTGCGTACCCAGCCCGGGTGATAGATGCCTACGGCGATACCCTCCGGAGCGAGGTCGGTGGCGAGGTTGCGCCCGAGATTGAGCGCCGCCGCCTTGGAAGCGCGGTAGATATAGCTGCCGCCCGGCGCACGCGTGTGGCTTGCCATCTGGCTGGAGATGATGGCGATGCGCGCGCCTTGCGCCGCGCGCAGGTTGGTCAGCAGCGCCTGCACGGTCAGGAACACACCGGTGACGTTGGTGGCAAAGGTTTCCGCCCACATCGAGGCAGGATAGCCCGTGTCGAGTGCTTGCCCCTTGTCGGGATAGATGCCCGCGTTGCACACCACCAGATCGACCGCACGCCCGCCGAGATGCGCGGCGAGGTCTTCAAAGTCCTCCGCCCGGGTCACGTCGAGCGCGACGAGGCCGCCGCCACCCCGGCGCGACGTGCCGGTGACCGTGTGCCCGTCCGCCCGGTAGCGTTTCGCGAGTTCCGCGCCGATGCCGCGTGACGCGCCCGTGATGACGACATGCATGGGCACCCTCAGTTCGTTTTGCGGCGCGGGGAAAACGGCAGGGGGGCGACCGGGATACCATCCTCGATCAGGCGCCTTGCCTCCTCGGGCCGTGCCTCGCCATAGATGGCGCGCTCGGGCAGGTGCCCGTCATGCATGTCGCGCGCCTCTTGTGCGAATTGCGGCCCCACATAATCCGCATTGGCCTCGACCTTGCGGCGCAGGGCGGCGATCGCCTGTTCGGCGCTGCCCGGCTGAGCCGCGAGCGACCGATCGTCGCGCCCTCCCTGAACCTGCGGTGTCATCAGCGCCTTCTCGACCCGTGCGGATCCGCAGACCGCGCACGCCACCATGCCGGTCTCGCACAGCCGGTCAAAGGCCGACGCGGACTGGAACCAACTGTCGAAGCGGTGCCCCTGCTCACATTTCAGAGTGAATTTTATCATGCCCCGCACGCCCGTTTTTCTGCGCTATAGTTATCCCGGTGGGCGAGAAGATCAAGCGCCAGAAATATGATAAAAAGAATCGGAATTGACATTTCTGACTATTTCACTCAGCTTGTGAGTGCCAAGCCAATCCACCACGGTCAGCCCGGCATCTTGCACCCGAGAGCGGGACCGCGCAACGCGCGCCCCGCCGCCCGAGCGAATGGAGACCTTGACATGATCCGTGCCCAGATCGGAGCCGGCCACAGCCTCTTGGCAGAGGCCGCCTGCCACGACGCCCGCGACCTTACCGAGGGCGGCAATACCGCCTATATCGTCCTCGACGGACAAACCTACACCCTGCGCATCACCCGCGCGGGCAAACTGATCCTGACGAAATGAAACATGCTCGCGACCTCTCCGGCGAACTGCCCGTGGCGGCCATGCAGGGTATGGAGCCGCTTGCAGCACTTGTCATCGGGGCCCTGCGTGGCTGGAACCGCGGCGGCGCGGGGGCGGCGCTCGTCACCCTGCGCGCGCAAATGACCGAGGGGCAGGCGGCAGCCGCCATGGCGGCAATGTGCGATCTTGCCGGCATCCTCGGTGCCGCGCGGCGGCGTCCGCTTGCCTGCCATGCGCCGGAATGCCCCTGTGTGGGCGCGGACGAGGCGACATTCGCCCGCTTTGTTCGCGAGGCGGCGCTGGGCGAGCGCGAGGAGGCGCTCCTGCTCGCGAGCCTGATGGTCGATGGACCGGCCATCACCGGCTTGACAGACGCGGCGCAGCGCTTCGGTCTGCATCTCTACCGCGCCACGCTGCGAGATGCTGCGGCGTTCGCAGCCGCCCGCCCCGCAGGGACCACTCTACACTGAGAAAAAGGACTGCCGCACGATGATCGTCTGCCACTGCATGGCCATCACCGATACCGATATCCGGCGCGCCGTCGACTGGATGCGCGCCTCCGATCCCGAGACGGTCATCACTCCGGGCAAGGTCTATCGCGCGCTGGGCAAGCGCGCCGATTGCGGTGGATGTCTGCCGCTTTTCATTGACACCATGAGCGAGCAGTCTACGCTCGCTGTCCCCATGCACCTGCGCGCCCTGCGGCGCGCACCCACACAGGGAGACCTCCATGAAAGGCGACCAGAAGGTAATCGACTATCTCAACAAGGCGCTCAGGAGTGAACTGACCGCCGTCAGCCAGTACTGGCTGCACTATCGCTTGCAAGAGGATTGGGGATACGGAAAGATCGCGGCAAAATCCCGCGAGGAGAGCATCGAGGAGATGCACCACGCCGACAAGCTGATCGAGCGGATCATCTTTCTCGGCGGTCACCCCAACCTGCAAAAGCTCGACCCGCTGCGCATCGGCCAGACCCTGCGAGAGACGCTCGACGCCGATCTCGCGGCGGAGAACGAGGCCCGCACGCTCTATATCGAGGCCCGCAATCATTGCGAGAGCGTGGGCGACTATGTCTCCAAGAACCTGTTCGAAGAGTTGATCGCGGATGAGGAGGGCCATATCGACTTTCTCGAAACGCAGATCGACCTGTTCGACAGCCTCGGAGCCGAGCGCTACGGCCTGCTCAACGCCAGTCCCGCCGACAGCGCCGAGTGATCGGCCCAGAGCCGCGCCTCAGTCTTCGCCGCGCTCATGTGGTGCGGCGGAGCTTTCCTCGAGCTGGGTGAGCAGCATCGTCTGCAAATCCGCCTCGAGTTCTCTTGCCCGCGCGATGTAGGCAGCATTCTCGAACGTCGGCACGTCCGGATCCCACAGCGCGGCCAGTTCGCGCACTGACTGCCGGTCGTGCTGGTAAAACAGCTTCTCTGCTTCTGCCGCCTCGAATTCCGTCAGCCCGACATTCTCCAGCACGTATCGACCGGCCCGCAGCGATCCGTCAAAGACCTCGCGCACGATGTCGTTGGCCCCCGCCTTATAGAGGCGGAAAACATGGGTGCGGTCGCGCGCCCGCGCCACGATGTGCAGGTCGGGCCGCTCGCGCCGGGCGAATGAAACGAGCCGCACGCAGGCATCTGGGTCATCGAGCGCGGCGACGAGAACGCGTGCCTCGCCGATGCCCGCCGCGTGTAGCAGGTCGGGCCGCGTCGGATCGCCGAAGAAGCCCTTGACGCCAAAGCGGCGCATCCTCTGGATCGCCATCAGGTCGTTGTCGAGCACCACCGTGTCGAAACCGCTCGACCGCACCAGCCGGTTGACGACCTGTCCGAACCGCCCGATCCCGGCGATGATGACCTGCCCGGTGCGGTCGATCTCGTCGGCCTCGGGTGTCGCGGCAGCGGTCGCCATGTGCCATGACATCCTGTCGAAGAGCAGGAACAGCAGCGGCGTGATGAGCATGGTCAGGGCGATCACCAGCAGCAGGATCTCCCCCATGCCGCGCGGCAGCACGTTTTGTTGATTCGAGAACGCGACCAGCACGAAGCCGAATTCGCCGGCCTGCGCCAGCGACAGGGTGAACAGCCACAGATCGCGTCCGCGCAGCGCGAAGGCCCGGCCAAGCACGTAGAGGATCGCCCCCTTGGTCAGGATCAGCCCGCCCGCGAGCCCCAGCACGAGGAAGGGCGCGCCCTGCAGCACGCTGAAATCCATCCCCGCTCCGACGGTTATGAAGAACAGGCCCAGCAGCAGCCCCTTGAACGGCGCAAGGTCGCTTTCCAGTTCGTGGCGAAACTCGCTGTTGGCCAGCACGACGCCCGCGAGGAATGCGCCAAGCGCGGGCGACAGGCCCACGAGCATCATCAGGAACGAGATTCCCACCACGATCAGCAGCGCGAGCGCCGTGTACATCTCGCGTAGCCGCGCGGTGTGGATGAAGCGAAAGACTGGTCGCGTGAGGTAGACACCGGCCAGGATGATCGCCGCCACCGCTGCCACCGTCACCAGCGTCGCCGCCCAGCCCGGCAGGCTGGCGATGAAGTTCTGCGCCGCCTCGTGTGGGGCCGCCTCGGTGACCGTGTGTGCATTTTCCGCGCGCTCACGCGCGGCGGCAAAGACCATGTCCATCGTGCGCGGCAGTGCCAGCAGCGGCAGCAGGGCCAGTATCGGGATCACCGCTATGTCCTGCGTCAGCAGCACCGAAAAGGCCGAGCGCCCGCCGCCGGTCTGCATCAATCCCTTCTCGTTGAGGGTCTGCAACACGATTGCTGTCGAGGACAGCGCCAGCGCCAAGCCGACGGCCAGCGCCACCGTCCACACCTGCCCTAGCCAGAGGCCGCCGAGCATGATCGCGGCGGTGGTCAGCCCGATCTGAAGCCCCCCAAGCCCCAGAAGCCGGTGGCGCATATCCCATAGCGCGCGCGGCTCCAGCTCGAGCCCGATAAGGAACAGCATCAGGACCACGCCGAATTCGGCCATGTGCTGCAACTCGGCGGTCTCATACCCGCCGACCAGCCCGAGGACCGGACCGATCGCGATCCCGGCAGCGAGGTATCCCAGCACCGAGCCGAAGCCGAGCTGCGCCGCCAGCGGCACGGCGACGACCATCGCCACCAGGAGTATCGTTGCCTGAAACAGAACCCCTTCCATCGCCCGGCCCTCGTTTTGTGTGCGCCCTTTGGCCCCTTAGCCCCGGGGCATCCGCAGCACCACGCTGCGGCCGCTCTTGCTGTAGCGCAGCTCCGTATCGCCGATGGCCAGGACCCGACCGCCGTCGATCCGGTCACCGACCTGCACCTTGCGGTATCGCCCGTTCGACAGGCGGACAAGGGCGCGCCGGTTCGATGGCGTACCGTAGACGCCGATGAGGTTTACCTGTCGCAGATTGATTGCATTGCGCACGGTCGCGCGCTGAGCGATCGAGGCGGAGGTCGGGATGGTCGGTCCCGCCGCGGCGGTACGGCGTGGCGTCGCTTCGCGCGCAATCGTCTTGGGCCGCAGCCGTGGCTTGAGCGATTCGGTCACGGTCTCGTCGGTTGCCTCGGCCACCGCCGCCGCCACCGCTTCCGCGTCGGCACGCGCGATTGTCTCTGCCGGGCGGGTTCGTGGGCGCAGCGTCGCCAGCTCGGTCCGCGAGCGCCCGCCAAGGGCACCGCGCTCGTGCTCTTCGACCAGCGTTTCGGGCCGCAGCCGCGGGCGGATACCCGACAGGTTCTCGCGCGCCTCTGCCGCCTCGTCCGTCGGGGTGAGCCCGGGAAGGGGCACGGCGCGCGGCGGCGTTTCCGGAGGGAGAACAGGGGGCGGGCCGGCAACGACGCGAACGCCCTCGGGCGTGAGCGCCCCCTCCGGCGTTGCGCGCACGAGGCCGCGCGCGTCGAGTTCGAATGTCCTGCCCGGCGGCGGCGGCAGAGCGGGTCGCGGCGGCACGAGATCGGCTGCGAGCGCGCGCGCTTGTGGTAGCGCGACGGCGTCACCGAGGTTCACCTGTTTGTCGATCGAGGTCTGGTAAAAGGTGTCAAGGCTCCCGGTTCTCGGCTCGTCCGGTGCCTCTGGTGCCGAGGGCCAGATGCCCGTGGCGGCATAGCGGGCCCGGGCCTCCTCGGGGGTGCGCGGTGCCGTCCAGCCGCCTGCCGCACCCTCCGCGCCGGGAATCTCGGCGGGTCCGGTCTCGTCGTCCTTGTCTGTGGCGGGGTCTTCGGGGGCGGACAGGGTGGCGACGTCGGGCTCACGGGGCACCGGTGCCGGCTCAGGCGCGTCGGGACCGGTATCTGCAGGTTCCGTTTCCGCTGTGTCTGCCGATGGCTGCGAGCCGGTGCTCTCCAGTTCGGGGATGTCGGGCGTCACCGCGACCTGCGGCTCGCCCCCGCGCAGCAGCTTGCCCAACCCCGACTCGGGAAAGATCGCGGCCCATGTCGCCACGCCGATCAGGGCGATCAGCAAGGCTGCCGTGAGCATGAGTCCCAGGAAACCCGGCTTTTTTCGGCGCGCATCTGCCGTGCTACGTGCGCCGAATATGGTCAGCCGTTCGGCCTCGTCGGCTTGTGTCAGTGACGCTGCGCCGGCCTTTGTCGCGGCCGGGTCAGGGCCTGGCGCTCCGGTGGTATCGGTCGGGCCGGTATCGGCCTTCGGTGCCTTGTGCCGCGGCTTCGGGGTCGTGGTCCTGTCGGTCGCGGGGCCGAGCGTGGGGGCGTCGTCGCGCGGCACTAGACTGGCATGCGCAGCCCCGCTGATGGCACGCGCGTCCGCGTCGGGCAGGGGGATTGGCGTAATGCGCGCCACCCCCTCAAGCCGCGGCGCGGTCTTGGGGGGCATGCCGCGTTCGGCGCGCACGCTTGAAAAGGAAAAGGTCTCCGGCACCGGTTCGTCGGCAACGGCCTCATCCGTCTCGACCACCGGAAGCGCGCCGAGACGTTTCAGCGGGCCGGTATCACGCTCGACAGGGCCAGAGGCCTCGGCTTTCTCGGTCATGCCGAAGAATGGCTCGCCCTCGTAGATATTCTGGTCGGGGTCGGCCACGAAGCAGATCGGGTTCAAACCGTGCTCGATGGCGAAACTTTCCGCTTCTTCCAGCGTCTCTCGTGCGACGGCGGCGATGTAGAGCCGCTTGCCGCTCACGGTCCAGTCGTAGGCGAGATCGTCCAGTGCGTAGGGTGTGGCCCCGTCCAGCGCGTCGGCCGCCGCCGCATCGTGATCGCCGTGGGGTGCAGAGGCCTCGGGAATGTCGAGATAGCGGATTTGCTCGTCTGGAATGACGAGCTTGGTGCGCATTCCCGCGGGATCGAGCGTGTTCGCCTTCTTGCGCAGCGCCGCGAGATCGTCGCTCAGCGATGGCGAGTCGAGCGCCACCTCGCCGACGACGTGCCACCCCGCCTCTCCCGCGCGATGCAGGAGCGCAATTCCGTCGAACGTCAGGTCGAGGGCGAAATTTGGTTTCATCGGGTTCGTCTTACCACGCGCACGCCACCACCGGGAGTCTCAAGAGCGTCTTCGAGCCTGACGCGGTGGCGCGCGGTGGTCAACCGGCGGAACCGCGCGCATACCCCCGCGCGGCCGCGTCGCCCCCGTCAGCCGGAGGCGCGCGCAAGCGCCTGATCGAGATCGGCGACCAGGTCGTCGGCATCCTCGATCCCGATGGAAATCCGCACCACGTTCGGCGCGGCCCCCGCCGCGACCTGCTGTTCCTCGGTCAACTGCCGGTGCGTGGTCGAGGCGGAATGGATCACGAGACTGCGCGTGTCGCCAAGATTGGCGACATGGCTGAACAGATCGAGGCTGTCCACCAGCCGCACGCAGGCGTCGTAGCCGCCCTTGAGCGCCACGGTGAACAGCCCGCCCGCCCCCTTGGGGCAGATCCGCGCCACACGGTCGTGCCAGGGCGACGAGGGCAGCCCGGCATAGGTCACACTTTCGACCGCCGGGTGACTCTCGAGCCAGCCCGCGACCTTCTCGGCGTTCTCGCAATGGCGCTGCATCCGCAGGCTGAGCGTTTCGATCCCGAGAAGCGTGTAATGTGCCGCCTGCGGGTTGAGGGTCATGCCGAGGTCGCGCAGCCCCACGGCGATGCCGTGAAAGGTGAACGCAAGCGGCCCGAAGGTCTCGTGGAACTTGAGCCCGTGATAGGCGGGTTCGGGCTCGCTCAGCGAGGGGAACTTGCCCGAGGCCGACCAGTCGAAATTGCCCGAATCCACCACGCACCCGCCGGTCACCGTGCCGTTGCCGGTGAGGAACTTGGTCATCGAATGCACCACCAGCGTCGCGCCGTGCTCGATGGGGCGGCACAGGTAGGGGGTGGCGGACGTGTTATCGACGATGAGCGGCAGCCCCGCCTCGTCCGCGAGTCCCGCCACGGCATCGAGATCGGCGATGTGCCCGCCCGGGTTGGCGATCGACTCGCAGAATATCGCGCGCGTGTTGTCGTCGATGGCTGCGCGGATGGCGTCGGCGTCGTCGATGTCGACGAATTTCGCCTCCCAGCCGAAGCGCCTGATCGTCTGGCTGAACTGCGTGATCGACCCGCCATAGAGCCGGGTTGAGACCACCACGTTGAACCCCGGCCCCATCAGCGGGAAAAGCGCCATGATCTGCGCCGCGTGCCCCGACGAGCAGCACACCGCGCCCGCGCCGCCCTCGAGCGTGGCGACACGTTCCTGCAGGGCGGCCACGGTGGGGTTGGTCAGGCGCGAGTAGATGTATCCCACTTCCTGCAGGTTGAAGAGCGCCGCCGCGTGCTCGGCATCGCGGAACACGTAGGCGGTCGTCTGGTAGATTGGCACCTGACGGGCGCCGGTCGCCGGGTCGGGGCGTGCGCCCGCATGAATCTGCAACGTGTCGAAACCATAGGTCATCTCGGGGCTCCTCCCTTCGGAAATACTTGAAAACCGGGTTACGGCATTGAAAGGTGCCCCGCAACAGGCATGAGGAGGCCCAATATGGCACACCCGTTTCATCTGGCAATCAATGTCACCGATCTTGACGCAGCGCGCGAATTCTACGGCGGCGTGTTGGGTGGCGTCGAGGGGCGCTCGACAGAAACATGGGTGGATTTCGACTTCTTTGGGCACCAGTTGTCGCTACACGTCGGTGAACCGCTGGCCACCGCCCCTACCGGCAAGGTGGGCGATCACATGGTGCCTATGCCGCATTTCGGCGTGGTGCTGCCGCTCGACGACTGGCGCGCGCTGGCCGGGCGACTGGAGGCGGCAGAGGTCGATTTCGTGATCCCGCCCTCGGTGCGGTTCAAGGGTGAGCCAGGCGAGCAATGGACGATGTTCTTCCGCGACCCGTCTGGCAACCCGATCGAGGTCAAGGGCTTCGCCGATATGGGGGCGGTGTTCGACACCTGAACCGGGGTGCGGCCTCCGATGTGGTTGGGTATTTGGGCCAAGAAGAAGCCGGCCGTGGTTTCTTCTTGGTAAAAATACCCCGTTCCCGCGCTTCCGGTTCGCGCATCGCTGCGGGATCAGCGCATCCAGAATCCGTTGCGCTTGATCGCGTTGCGGATCGCCTGTTCGCGGCGCGGCAGGTTGTCCTGGTCAAAGAGCGCGCGCACCTTCTGCCCACGCCCCTGGTAGATCATGCGTTTTATGGCGTCGTATTCCTTGAGCACCTTCTTGATCTTGTTCGGGGAGGTCACCTCTTCGAGCACGGCGATCACCCGGTCGCTCTCACGCGCGTAGAGCAGGGGCAGGGTGCGGTAATGGCAGGTCACCACGCCATCGAGCAGACCCACTGGCAGCGTGTCGCGCCCGCCACCAAGGGCGTGGATAACCAGCGGCAGCGCGACCTGGTCGAGCCAGGGATCGAGCGACTGGCACACGAGTTCCGGCGGCGGGTCGTCGCGGATGGCAAGCGCATATTCGAGGAACCGCTCACCAAAGACACGCGGACAGCGGTAGTAGAAGAAGCCCGCGTTGAAATATAGATATCGCTTCCAGTACTCGTCGGGCTGGCTCAGATCGAGCGAGCCTTCGAAATCCAGCCCGAACTTGTCGTAGAGCGATTTCCAGATCGCGGTGTAGCCGGGGCCGTAGAGGTCCGGCTCGGGCCATGTGCCGGTGCGGCGCAGCGAGGCGGAGGGGCGGTCGAAATCGAACGGCACATCCGTCAATTCACCCGTTACCAGCGTGTCGGTGTCGAAGAACACGAAGGGCTCGCCCTCGGGCAGCGCGAACAGCGCCTCGATCTTGTTGCCATAGGGGTAGGGTTGTCCGAAATGGTGCGATGCGAAGGGCACGATCTCGGCGTCCAGTTCTGCCAGCCGGGCGTGGGTTTCCTCCCCGGCGATACGCGGATCGTTGCGCCAAAGCGCGCCGGGCTGCGGCTCGGCCACCAAGAGCCGCCCGGTGAAGCCCGGCGACATCGCGCGCAGCGAGGCGGCGAAGATCAGCGCCTCGTATTGCAGCCGCCCGCCCTGCCCGACGACCACGATGTTGAAACCGGTCCCCGCCTCGGTCGGTTGCGCCATGCCCATGCCCCTGCGTTTCTTACGGAACTATAGTCGCCGGGGGGCGGGCTCAGAAAGGGGGAAAGTGGTGGGCGACCTAGGAATCGAACCTAGCGTGCGTCTCCGCGAGGGAGTTACAGTCCCCTGCCACACCTTGCGGCCTGTCGCCCACGTGCCGGGCGTCTTAGAATTGGCGCCGCGGCCCGTCAACCGGAAAATCGCTTGCGCGCCCTGTCGCGGCGGTGCAAGGACGGAACCTTGGACGAGAGGGGGCGCGCGGTCGATGAAGAAACCCCGCTGGGTGATCGAGAAAGAGCAGGCGCGGCGGGCCGAGGCCGCCGGGACGGTGTGGCTCTTCGGGCTGCACGCCGTGCGCGACGCGCTGGAAAATCCCCGCCGCGAGAAGCTGCGCCTCGTGGTCACGCGCAATGCCGCCGACAAGCTGTCCGAGGCCATCGCCATGAGCGGGATAGAGCCCGAGATGGCCGATCCGCGCAAGTTCACCGCGCCGCTCGATCCCGGATCGGTGCACCAGGGCGCGGCGCTGGAGGTGAAGCCGCTCGACTGGGGAAAGCTGGCCGATCTCGCGTTGCGCGACGGCCCTGGTGCGCCGCGGCTGGTGCTGCTCGACCGGGTGACCGATCCGCACAACGTCGGCGCGATCCTGCGCTCGGCAGAGGTGTTCGGTGCACGCGCGGTGATCGCCCCGCGCCACCATTCGGCCCCCGAGACCGGCGCGCTCGCGAAATCTGCCAGCGGTGCGCTGGAGCGTCAGCCCTACCTGCGTGTGCGCAACCTTGCCGACGCGATCACTGAGCTGCAGGGCATGGGCTATCTCGTGCTTGGCCTCGCGGGCGAGGCGGACGAGACCGTCGAGACGGCCCTCGAAGGACGGCGTGACCGGCCCGTGGCGCTTGTCCTGGGGGCCGAGGGGCCGGGTCTGCGCCCGCGCACGCGCGAGACGGTGGACGCGCTCGTGCGTATCGACGCGGCGGGCGGTTTCGGCTCGCTCAACGTCTCGAACGCCGCCGCCGTCGCGCTTTACGCCGCGCGCGGCTGAGCCCGTGCCGCGGCATCCTCGAACACCGGAAGCACCCGCCCCTTGATCATCCACGCCAGCCCGAATGCGAAAAGCCCCGCCGCCTCCAGCACGAAGGTGAGGTTGAGCCGGTTCCAGAAGCCGAGGAAATCCGGTGCCACGGCCCCGACCGCCATCTTGATCCCGAGCACGGCGACCACCCCGAGGATCACCCGGCCCAGCACCCGGTAACAGGCGTTGCGCAGGCCCTTGCGGTTGCCGTCCCGTTCGGCGGCCTCGGAATTCACGCGGGTAAAGACGCGCAGCACCACGTAGGCGAGGATGAGAAACATCACCCCCGCCGCGCTGTAATGCACCGTATCGAGCGGAAGGCCGGTGGCTTCCTCCCGCCCCAGAAGCACGGCCCAGAAATCGAAGGAGGGCCCGTTCGTGCCGGTGAGGAAGGCGCGCGCGCCTTCGGCCTCCGCGCGGGCGCAGCCCGTACCCGCCGTGGGCACGAAGGCGACCAAGAGCGCCGCGATACCGGCCACGCGGATTGCGAGGATGTCCTTCCACGTCCAGCGACGTGCGCCCGCGCACCCGACCGCGTCGAAGGAGTAGAGGCCCACGAGCAGCAATCCGATGAAGCTCAGCGCGCCGACGAGGATATCGCCACCCACCGGGCTGAAATAGAAATGGCTGATCGAGTCGTGAAAGCAGACCGTCGGCAGCTGCGAAACCGCGATGAGCGAGAGCGGCAGGCCAAAGGCGATCCAGCCCACGGCAAGGTGGATGCGGCTGAGGTCCACCGTGAAGGGCAGGTCGCGGGGCGCGGGCTCGGCGGGGGCGGGCTGATCGGTCATCCGGTGTCGTTCCTTAGGGTCTGCACGCCGCGACGATACCACGCACCCGCGCCGCAAGCGACGATTTCGCGCCGGGGAGGGCTTGGAAAATGCGCGGATTTGACCGATATGGAGCGTCATGGGCCACAAGATCGCCACATGCAATTACTGCGGCACGCGTGCGGCCCTCGTGCTCGACCGGGCGCGCCACGAGCTGGCCTGTTCAAGCTGTGGCGCGCCGCTCCATGACATGAAGGCGATGCCAACGTCGAAGTCAGATCGCCCGCGCCCCAAGGGTCGGCCCATGACACTGCCACGGCAAGACTACGACGACAGGCTGCGGGCGGCGCACCCGCCGCGCAAACGCAATCGCCGCAAGGGTATCGGGCGGCGCATCTTCGAGGAGATATGGGACGTGGTCGAGGACGTGTTCGATTGATGTCCCCTGTCACGTTTGGTCACGGGCGTATTACAAACCCTTTATATCATGGAAACCGGACCTATCTATATTCCAGAGGCGGCGAGACGGAACACCGCCGTCTCATATCACTGTCCCTCGTTCCGCGACTGGCGCCCAAGCTTTATCTTGGGCGCTTTTTTCTCGGCCCGCTTCGTGATTTATGACCGCCATGAGCGAAACCTACACTGATTCCCACCTGCGCGAGATTCTGACCCGCACCCGCCGTGTGGCAATGGTAGGCGTGTCGATGAACCCGGTGCGCCCGTCCTATTATGTGGCCCGCTACCTGAGTCTCAAGAAATTCGAGGTGATCCCGGTCAATCCCGGCCACGCGGGGCGGATGCTCTTTGGCCAGACGGTGGTGGCGTCGCTGTCCGACATCGAGGGCAGGGTGGACATGGTCGATATCTTTCGCCGCTCCGAACATGTGCCGCCCATCGTGGAAGAGGCGCTGGAGACCTTTCCAGACCTTCGGACGATCTGGATGCAGATCGGGGTGGAGCACCCGCAGGCGGCAGAGATGGCCCGTGCGCGCGGCGTGGACGTGGTGATGAACCATTGCCCCAAGATCGAATATCAGCGTCTCTTCGGCGAGCTGCGAATGGGTGGCTTCAACACTGGCGTGATTTCCTCACGGTTGTGAGCAGGATACTTGGATATTTATAGCAAGATGAAACGGGGAGCGGCTGGCCTTGTCTGACGGCTGTGATAGCTAGGGGGCATGACGCTCAGTTCCGCCACACCTGGTTTCATAGACGGCCTGCGCACGGTGCTGCCTGACGTGGCCTTTCGCGAGGCCGAGCCGCGCTATTTCGAGGAACCGCGCGGGCGCTGGCAGGGGCGGGGCGTGGTCGTGGCCCCGGGCGATGTGGAGGGCGTGGCGCATGTGGTGCGCGCCTGTGCCGAGGCGGGGGTGCCGGTGGTGCCCTATGGCGGCGGCACGGGCCTTGTTGGCGGGCAGGTAGCAGTGGACGGCCCGGTGCCGGTGATCCTCAGTCTCGAGCGGATGCGCGCGGTGCGCGGGCTCTGGCCGGACGAGAACGTGATGATCGTCGAGGCGGGGGCGATCCTGCAGGACATCCACGCGGCGGCAGAGGCGGCGAACCGGCTCTTTCCGCTTTCCATCGCGGCCAAGGGCTCGGCGCGTATCGGTGGGCTGTTGGGGACCAACGCGGGCGGGGTCAACGTGCTGAGATACGGCAATGCGCGCGACCTGTGCCTGGGGTTGGAGGCGGTGCTGCCCGACGGGCGCGTCTGGCACGGGCTGAAACGCTTGCGCAAGGACAACACCGGCTATGACTTGCGCAATCTGCTCATCGGTTCGGAGGGTACGCTGGGGGTCATCACCGCCGCCGCGCTGAAGCTCGCGCCGCGCCCGGCGGGAGAGGGCACCGCGCTCATGGCGGTGGCGGGGCCGCGCGCGGCGCTCGATCTGCTGGCGCTGGCGCGCGATCACATGGGCGAGGGAATCAGCGCCTTCGAGATCATGCACCGGCAGGGCCTTGATTTCCTCGCCGAGGCGCTGCCGGATATCCGGCAGCCCTTCGCCGTACCGCCGGAATGGTGCGTGCTCGTCGATGTGGGGCTGGCGCGCGGCCTCGATCCCGCGGCGGCGCTGGAGGCGCTGTTCGCCGAAGGCTTCGAGGCGGGGCTGGTGAGCGACGGCATGATCGCGCAATCGCAGGCGCAGCGGCACGAATTCTGGGAGGTGCGCGAGCAGATCCCCGAGGCCAACCGCCGCATCGGTTCGGTCAGCTCGCACGACATTTCGCTGCCGCTGTCGGCGATCCCGGATTTCATCGCGAAAGGCGCCGGAGAGATTGCCCGGATCGGTGATTTCCGCGTCAACTGCTTCGGCCACCTTGGCGATGGCAATCTGCATTACAACGTGTTTCCTATGCCCGGGCGCAGCTGCGCCGATCATCTGCCCGAGCGCGACGCGATCAAGCGCGCGGTTCATGACCTCGTGCACGAGATGGACGGCTCTGTCAGCGCCGAGCACGGGATCGGGCGGCTCAAGGTCGATGACCTCGAACGCTATGGCGATCCGGTGAAGCTGGATGCGATGCGCGCCATCAAGGCGGCGCTCGATCCCGCGGGAATCATGAACCCGGGCGCGGTTCTGCGTGGCTAGATCTCGATCTCGCCGTCAACCGGGGCGTCGCGCATTTCCTGCGGCGTCTTGCGGCGCAGGATGATGTCGCCGTTGGGCAGCATCTCGGGCGGGTGATAGGCGCTCAGGTCGTCGATCTTTTCCAGCAGGTCTGCCAATGCGGGACCCATCCGCTCGGCGAAATCGCGCAGGGCGGGCTCCATCTCGTCGGCGCGGTCGCGCAAGCTTTCCAGCGCGGGCCCCATCTCGCGCCGCAGCCCGTCCCAGAAAAGCTGCGCGCCTTCCTCCATGAGTGAGAGGCCATCCTCTTCCTCCTCCTGCGCAAGGGCCGGGCTCACGCCGATGAGCAGCGCGACGGGCAGGGCGAGGATCAGGGCGGTGTGTCTCATGGCTGTAACATAGGTGAGGGCCGTGACGGTTTTAAGAGGGCGCCCGCATGGAGCTGATTTCTTCCCAGGCATTGTTGATGTCCCTGAGCCGCCTTTCGGCGAGGCGCACCGCCTCTTCGGGCACGCCGCGTGCCTTGAGCCGGTCGGGGTGGCAGTCGAGCACCTGCTTGCGCCACGCGGCGCGAATATCCGATAGCGGCATGTCGGCGCTCACCCCCAGAACGGACCATGGATCGGGCCGCTCGTCCGGGACGAAGCGCGCGCGCAGCGCGCGAAAGCGGCGCTCCTCGATCCCGAATATCTCGGCCACGCGACCGAGAAAGGCGTCCTCCTTCGGGTGATAGACCCCATCGGCCATAGCGATATGGAGAAGCCCCTCCATCAAGTCGCAGAGCGTATCGGGCGCATCCGCGAACATGCGCCCGATGCGTGCCGCGTATTCCTCGTATCCCGCCACGTCCTGGCGGGCGAGGTTGAAGATGCGCGCGGCGTTCTTCTCCTCCTCCGGGGGGATGTGAAAGACATCGCGAAACGCCGTCACCTCGTCACGTGTGACCAGCCCGTCGGCCTTGGCCATCTTGGCCGAGAGCGCGATCACCGCGATGGTAAAGGCGACGCTGCGCTCGGGCGGGCTGCGCAGCCGATCGAACACGGTCGCAAGACTTTCGCCCTTGGCCAGCGCCTGAAGCGCCTCGGATATGCGGGTCCATATCGACATGGGTCAATCCTATCCCGGAACGGCGCGCCTGTCAGGCACAGCGTCACGGATGCTTGTGGAATAGCACGAGGTCCATCCAGCGGCCGAACTTGTGCCCGGCCTCTGGCAGGACGCCCGCGCGCGTGAATCCGATGGCCTCGTGAAACGCGATGGCGCCCGCGTTCTCGCCGCTCACCGCACCGATGAGCGTGTGGATGCCGCGCGCACGCGCCACCTCCTCGAGCCGAGCCATCAGCGCCCTGCCCGTGCCGCGCCCGCGCGCGTCGGTGGCAAGGATGACGGTATGCTCGGCGGTGTGGCGATAGCCGGGACCGGCGCGGAACGCGCCGAACCCGGCAAAGCCCAGCACCCGGCCTGCGTCCTCGGCCACGACAAAGGCGTCGCCGCGCGCGGCGATCTCGGCGGCGAGGCCCTCTTGCGTCTTTTCTTCGGTGGTGAAGGTGACGGAGGTATCTCGGATGAGCGGGTTCCAAATCGCGAGGATCGCGGGAATATCCGCTTCGGTGGCGCGCCGCAGGATCATGTCAGCACGCGCGTGCCAGACGGGGTGTCGATCTCGGCACGCAGGGCGGGCGGCCCGGGCTCGAACACGATATGCGGATCGGCGAGGTTGGCGAGCGCGGCGCGCAGCGCCACCGCCTCGGGATGCGTCACGACGAGACGCTTGAGCCGTGCGCCCGCATCCGGCAGCCGGTCGGCGGGATGTCCGCCCGCCTGCCACTTAATGAGCGCCGGGAAGCGGTTGTCGTAGGGCAGCACGCCATCGTCGGGCACGGCCATGCGCCAGCGCAGGTCTCCGCGTGCGAGATCGAGGGGCGTGCCGGCGCCCGGATGCCGCGCGAGCGCCGCATCGAGATCGTCCACGCGGGCGATCCAGTTGCGCAGGTGCGGCGGCCCGTTTAGCCGGTCGAGATCGAACCAGCGCGGGCGCTCTGGCGCGGGGGCGTCCGGGTCGATTGCGATCGCTTCGAGATAGACTCCGGGCCCCAGTCCCAAAAGCCGGTTATGCGTGCCGAATCTCGGGTGCGTGCCGCCGGGCTGAATCGGCAGTCCGAGCGCCGCCTCGACATGGGCGGCGGCCTCTTCCAGCGTCTCGCCCGCCACCGCAAGGTGATCGAGTTCCATGCCCCTCTCCGCGTTGTTGCCGTTTTGTGGCATGACACGCGCGGGTTGTCACGCGCGGTCGCGGATCACCTTGGCGAACTTGTCAAAAATTGCCTCGTTGGCGGCAATGATTTCGCCATCGCCAAGGATGTCGCCGCCCTTGGTCAGCGGCTCCACCAGCCCGCCTGCCTCGCGCAGGATGATGACCCCGGCGGCGAGATCCCACGGGTTGAGCCCCCGCTCCCAGAATCCGTCATAGCGCCCGGCGGCGACATAGGCCATGTCGAGCGCGGCAGCGCCCCAGCGCCGCACACCCGCGCAGGCGGGCAGGAGCCGGGCGAGATCGTGCAGCGTCTCGGGCAAGTCGGCGCGTCCGCCGAAGGGCAGCCCGGTGGCAAAGATCGCCTCGATCATCTTGGTGCGCCCCGACACGCGCAGCCGCTTGTCGTTCATCCATGCGCCGGTGCCCTTTTCGGCAAAGAACGCCTCGTCCTTGACCGGGTCATAGATCACCCCGGACACTACCTCGCCCTTGTGCTCGAGCGCGATGGAGACGGCGAAATGCGGCAGCCCGTGGAGGAAATTGGTGGTGCCGTCCAGCGGATCGACGATCCAGCGGCGGGTCGGATCCTTGCCATCCTCACCGCCGCCCTCCTCGGCGAGCCAGCCATAGTTGGGCCGCGCGCCCATCAGCTCGGCCTTGATGGTCTTCTCGGCGGCGAGATCGGCGCGACTCACGAAATCGCCCGCGCCCTTCATCGAGACCTGCAGGTTCTCGACCTCGCCGAAATCCTTGATCAGCCCGCGCCCGGCCTTGCGCGCGGCCTTGAGCATGACGTTGAGATTGGCGCTGCCTTGCATGATCGGGCTCCTTCGGGATCAGGCCGGGGCTATACGCCGGGTGGCGGGCGCGGGCAAGGGGCCTCTGCCCGGTCACCTCTCTGCCACGAAGGGACCGATCAGCCCCGGACCCCGTCGCCCGTGTATGGTTGCCCCGGTTCGGCGAGGATCGCCCCGCGCGATTTCTACCGCCGGGTGCTTCCGCATGGCAAATTCGCGCGCGTGGTGACCCCGAGTTCCGGCGAGGGCATCCATTATGCGACGGTCGGCGGTCGCGTGGCCGCCATGACGGCGAGTGCCTGCCTTGCCTCGATGCAGAATGCCTATTATCGGTCGGATGATCGGCGGGAGCGGTTTGTTTCGCTGCGCCACGATATCGACGAGCAGAGGCTGACCTTCGAGGCCGACATGAACAAGAAACTCGTGCGCGCCCGCCCGCTGGCGCATGTGAAGACCGGGCTCGCTTCGCCCGCGCGCAAATGACCGAGATGATCCCGACATGGGTCGATGGCGATCTGGTGGCCGTCGAGAAGCTGGAGGCGCACAGGCGCGGGCTGCGGCACAAGGCGGTGTCGGTCTTCGTGCTGTGCGGCGACGCGGTGCTCATCCAGCGCCGGGCGCTGGGCAAGTATCACACGCCGGGTCTGTGGGCGAATACCTGCTGCACGCACCCGCGCTGGGGCGAGGCGCCGCTGGCCTGCGCGCATCGCCGACTCGACGAGGAACTGGGCCTGCGCGGCCTGCCGCTCACGCCGCGCGGTCAGGTGGAATACCGCGCGGATGTGGGCGGCGGGCTGATCGAGCATGAGCTTGTCGATGTTTTTCTCGCACGGGTCGCGCGCCGGGTGGAACCGGTGCCCAACCCCGAAGAGGTGATGGCGGTGGACTGGATAACGCGCGCCGCGCTCGCCACGCGCATCCGCAACGCACCCGCCGATTTCACGCCGTGGCTGCGCATCTACCTGGAAGAGCACGCGGCGCAGATCTTCGCTGGGCCAGAGAAACTGCGGGGATTTCCGGCCTGACTTGATGATGTCGATTTCCGCAACCTATTGACGCACGCCGCCAGCTGCGCGGAGGGGGTGCGAGCCTGCGTCTCCGACACCCTGGTCCACGGCTGAGCCCGCGCAGCGAGGGTTGCGGGTCCGGGGGCATCGGCCTAGAAGGCGGGCAGGACCACACCCGGAGAGACCATGCCCAAACCTGTCGTCCTGTGCATTCTCGATGGCTGGGGCCTGAGCGACCGGCCCGAGGCCAACGCGCCGCACCTGGCAGACACCCCCAACATCGACCGGCTGATGGCCGAATGCCCCAACGCGACGCTGATCACGCATGGCCCCGATGTGGGGCTGCCCCGTGGGCAGATGGGCAACTCCGAGGTCGGTCACACCAATATCGGCGCGGGCCGGGTGGTGGCGATGGATCTCGGGCAGATCGACCTCGCCATAGAGGATGGCAGCTTTGCCGCCAACGAGGCCCTGGGCCGGTTCATCGACCGGCTTAAGGACACTGGCGGCACGGCGCACCTGCTGGGCCTCGTGTCGGACGGGGGCGTACATGGGCATATTGCCCATATCGCCGCTGCCGCGCGGGCGATCGCCGAGGCGGGCGTGCCGGTGGTGCTGCACGCGATGACCGATGGGCGCGACGTGTCTCCGAAATCGGCGCGCACCCATCTGGCCAACCTGTCCGACATGCTGCCCGAGGGCGTGCGCATTGCCACCGTCACCGGGCGCTATTTCGCGATGGACCGCGACAACCGCTGGGACCGGGTGCAGGAGGCGTATGAGGCGATCACCGCCGCCAAGGGGCTGCGCGCGTCGGACGCGCGCATGGCGGTTACCAATGCCTATGCGCGCTCGGAAACCGATGAATTCATCACCGCCACGGTGATCGGCGATTATGCCGGGGTCGCGGCGGGCGACGGCCTGTTTTGTCTGAATTTCCGGGCCGACCGGGCGCGCGAGATATTGCAGGCGCTGGCCGATCCCGGTTTCAGCGCCTTCGACCGCGAGGTTGTGCCCGACTGGGCGGCGCGTCTGGGCATGGTAGAGTATTCCGAGGCGCATAACGCGTGGTTTGACACGGTGTTTCCGCCGCGGGTGATCGTCAACACGCTGGCCGAATGGGTGAGTCGGGCGGGGCTGCGGCAGTTTCACATCGCCGAGACCGAGAAATACCCCCATGTCACCTTTTTCCTCAACGGTGGTCGCGAGGATCCCGAGCGTGGCGAGGATCGCTACATGGCGCCCTCGCCCAAGGTGGCCACGTATGACCAACAACCCGAGATGTCGGCTGCCGAGGTGACCGACCATCTGGTAGGGGCGATCGGCGAGGGCTATGACCTTATCGTGGTCAATTATGCCAACCCCGACATGGTCGGCCATACCGGCGACCTGAAGGCGGCGATGGCGGCCTGTGAGGCGGTGGATCACGGGCTTGGCCGCGTGCTCGAGGCGCTGGAGGCGGCGGGCGGCGCGATGATCGTCACCGCCGATCACGGCAATTGCGAGGTGATGGTCGATCCCGCGACCGGCGGGCCTCACACCGCGCACACGCTCAACCCGGTGCCGGTGATCCTCGTCGGCGGGCCGGCGGGCGCGCGGTTGCGCGATGGCGGCCGGCTCGCCGATCTCGCGCCCACGGTGCTGGCGCTCATGGGGCTGCCGCAACCCGGCGAGATGACTGGCGAGAACCTTCTGGCATGAGGATACGCGCGGCCTGCCTACTGCTTCTGATGCTGCTGGCGCGGCCGCTCGGGGCGCAGGAGGGCGCGGACCTTTCCGCCGACGCACGCGCCGCGGCAGCGGCGCTCGATGAGGCGGCCGAGGCGCTCGCCGCCGCCGAGGGCGCGCGCAACCGGGTCAAGGCGCTCACCGGGGTGATCCGTGCCTACGAGGAGGGGCTCGCGGCGATGCGCGCTGGCGCGCGCCGTGCCGCGCAGCGCGAGGCGGCGCTGATCGCCGAACTGCGCACCCGCGAGGACGAGGTCGCACGGCTTCTGGGCGTGTTGCAGACGATGGGCCACGCGCCGGTGCCGGTACTGATGCTGCATCCATCGGGGCCGGTGGGCACCGCGCGGGCGGGGATGATCCTGTCGGAGGTGGCCCCGGCGCTCGATGCCAAGGCGCTTGATCTGCGCGGCAAGGTGCAGGATATCGCCGTGCTGCGCGCGCTTCAGCAAAGCGCTACGACCACGCTCGAGGACGGGCTGCGTGGTGTGCAGGAGGCGCGCGTGCACCTCAGCAAGGCCATCGCCGCGCGCACCGACCTGCCTCGCCGGTTCACCGAGGACCCGGTCAAGACGGCGCTGCTCCTCGCATCGACCGAGACGCTGGAGGGCTTTGCCAGCGGGTTGAGCGACATCGCCGTGGACGAGGTGGCGGGCAGCCTGCCGGAGATCGGATCGCGCAAGGGCACCCTGCCGCTGCCGGTGGAGGGGGTGATCCTGCACCGTTCGGGCGAGGCCGACGCCGCCGGGGTCGTGCGCCCGGGCGTCGTTGTCGCCACGCGGCCACGCGCGCTGGTCACCACGCCGGTCCCGGCGACGCTGCGCTACCGCGGCCCCTTGCTCGACTACGGAAATGTGATCATTCTGGAACCGCAGGCCGGGGTGCTGCTGGTATTCGCCGGGCTCGACACCGTATACGGTCGCATCGGCGAGGTGCTGCCCGGCGGCAGCCCCGTGGGCCTGATGGGCGGCACCGGCGATGGCAGCGACCTGCTTGCCGCGGCCGAAGGTTCCGACGGGGGCAAGGGGGGTGCTGGACGCGGCCAGACGCTCTATATCGAGGTGCGGCAAGACAATTCACCGGTGGACCCGCTGACGTGGTTCGCGACCGACAAGGAAGGTTGAGACATGAAGAAAATCCTGATGGCCACGACCGTGGGGCTCCTCTCCGGTGCCTTGATGACGACGCAGGTAGCGGCTCCCCTTCTCGCGCAGGAGAACGACGGGAGGAGCAGCGTCTATGAGCAGCTCGATCTCTTCGGTGACATTTTCGAACGGGTGCGCGCGCAATACGTCGAGGATGTCGATACCAGCGAGCTGATCGAGGCGGCGATCAACGGGATGCTCACCTCGCTCGACCCGCATTCCAGCTATCTCTCGCCCGATGACGCCGAGAACATGCAGGTGCAGACGCGCGGCGAGTTCGGCGGGCTGGGGATCGAGGTCACGCAGGAGGACGGGTTCGTCAAGGTGGTCTCGCCGATGGATGGCACCCCCGCCTACCAGGCCGGGATCGAGGCGGGTGATTTCATCACCCATGTCGATGGCGAGAGCGTTCTGGGCCTGACGCTCAACGAGGCGGTCGACCTGATGCGCGGCCCGGTGGGCAGCGAAATCGTTATCACCGTGGTGCGCGAGGGAGAGCCAGAGCCGTTCGACGTGTCGATCATCCGTGACACGATCGAGCTCACGGCGGTGCGCGTGCGGACCGAACGGGACGCGGTGGTGGTGCGGGTCACCACCTTCAACGACAACACCTATCCCAATCTCGAAAGCGGTCTGAAAGAGCAGGTCGAGGCGCTGGGCGGCATGGAGCAAGTGAGCGGCATCGTGCTCGACCTGCGCAACAATCCCGGCGGGTTGCTGACGCAGGCGATCAAGGTCTCCGACGCCTTCCTTGCCAAGGGAGAGATCGTCTCGACCCGCGGGCGCAACGTTCAGGACGGCGAGCGATTCAACGCCACGCCCGGCGATCTGGCACAGGGAAAGCCGATCGTCGTGCTGATCAATGGCGGATCGGCCTCGGCGTCGGAAATCGTGGCCGGCGCGCTACAGGACCATCGCCGCGCGATCGTCGTCGGCACCAAGAGCTTCGGCAAGGGATCCGTGCAGACGGTGATGCCGCTCAGGGGCGGTGGGGCGATGCGGCTGACCACCTCGCGCTACTACACGCCCTCGGGCCGCTCGATCCAGGCGCTGGGTGTCAGCCCCGACATCGTGGTCGCGCAGCCCGCGCGCCGCGCCGAGGCCGAGGACGACGAGGCGCAGAGCAAACGCCCCAGCCGGTCGGAGGCTGATCTGCGGGGGCGGCTCAACAATGACAGCCTGTCCGAGGACGAGCTCAAGCAGATCGAGGAAGAGCGCCAGCGCGCCGATGAGGTCGCCCGCCTGCGCGAGGAGGATTACCAGTTGGCCTATGCCGTTGATATCCTGAGGGGATTGTCGGTCATGGGGGGGAACCAGTCGGAGTGATCCGGCCACCCCGGCCGCTGCGGCGGGTGGGGGAGGACGCGCCGCGCATGGGTTTGCGCGCGCCCCGCGCCCGCGGCGCAACCGACCGGTTCGGGGCGTGAACCGCACGGTTCGCGCCCCTTGTCGTGCCCGGCGCCGCGCGCGGGGGTAAGGGTTTGGTCATCCGGCCGGGCGAGGCTGCGCGCGCCCCGTAACCCCGACACCAAAGGCCCGCCATGTCAGAGACGCCGCTCTTTCCCCCGGTGCCCGAGATCACCATCGAGGAATTGCGCCGGTCGGTCGGGGCCACGGTCGAGGCGGTGCGCCTGAGCGGCGCGCAGCGGCTGGTGACGCGGCGCGGGCGGCCGGTGGCGGGGCTGGTCACGGTGACCGAGGCCCGCGCGCTCTGGACGCTGGACCACGAGAGCGCGCTCTACACCGAATGGCGCGCGATGCAGAACCTCGACACCCACGCCCGCCGCCGCGCCGCCGTGGCCCGTCAGGCCGAGGCGGAGCGGCGGGCGGCGTTCGAGCGGGGTGTGTTGGGAAGGTGAGGTGGGGGGTGAGAATGTGTGGGGCGAGGGGCGGGTTTCAGTCCTGGAGCGGACGTGACAGCGAGAGCGGCACCGCCTACTGTCCTCAGCGAGCATGGGCGGGATGCGGACCTTCGCTGCTCTCACCTCGGCTGAAAGAACCCACAAGCATAGCAGATTTTCGCCCCGCGAACCTTCACAAACCTTTAGGCCAGTCCCATCCATTGAAGCGCGTGAAGGCGTCAGCAACCTCCGTCGCTGCATTGTGATTGATGACGTTGCCGGAATTTGAATGAACGGCCACTTCTAGGCTTGCTGGCGCGTATGTGGAATAGGGTCGTTTGATGCTTGGGGTGAGTTTGACGATCTCGTGATAGTCGTTTGGACCCGGTGTTTTGAGCCAGCACAGACAGATGACATTGGCACCCGCCGCCTCGGCAAACGCTCTGGCCGTTTCGAGTGAATGACCCTTCGTGCAAATGTCGTCCACCACCAGCAAGGTCTTGCCTTTGACGTTTGGACGGTTCTTGTAACGCCCACCGACCTCGCCAGTTTTGAGTGGGTCGGTTCTGAGGTGGATCGTAGCAAGTTGATTGTGGGCTGAGGGTTGCTCGCCGTTGTTCCGAAGAGTCTGCGACTTCGGTGCGTCTTGGTGCCTTACAATGTAGTCTTCCAAATACCGGGCCCGCAATGAACCTGAGGCAATGCGTACTGCTTGCAAGAGTTCAGCCTTTTCAGATGTAGTTTTGTGGCCGGGGTATGGGGCGACATACGATGCTTCTGCCCCAATGCCGGAAAGGTGCATTCTCGCAGCCATCAGAAGGCCCCAAAACCGTAAATCTCCCACACCAAATTTTACGGCGCTCTTTGCGTCTGTAGAGTAAGTTGCAGCTTGCGGGTAAGCTTTGGAGTATTCCCCCAGCGGAGCAATAGTGTAGACTCGCAAGTTATCTTGCTCGATGCTCCAAAACCAACCCTGGGGTGTCAAACAGCAGCAATCGACGAATTTCGCAATATCTTTTGGCGAGTTGAACTCGAAGCCGAACGGGCTGTTCTCCTCATGCCATTTTGCGTTCAAGAATAGTAAGCCACCATTCGATGCCGCTTGAATGTCATCCTGAGTGTTACCGATGTAGACGACTTCCTGAGATGCCCAACCTTGATCTCCCAACACATGCTGCATAGCGGCAGCATACTGTTTGTACGCCATGTCTTTGCCACCTTGATAGTAGGGAAGTTGTTGGCCTACCAGCCGGGAAAAGTAATCATTGAATGGCTCTTTGCTACCCACCATTGTCCACGTTGAGTTGCTAACCAAAACGGGCTGCACACCAACGGAGATCAGATATTTTATAAGCTTAACTGTTTCCAACGCCTTAGCTTGATCCGCTTTGCCTTCTCTGGCTAAAACGTTACTAAGGGAAAAAATCGCGCCACGTAAAGTGTGCATACCCGTCCTTACAATAGCTTGAGCTGAGCGGTCATTGGTCTTGGATCAGAGTTCAAATGCCTAAGCACAAAATCGACAAAGCTGTCTTGATCTGAGGGAATGGTAAAAAAGCCATTATTTGGTAGGTATTCGCGCGGCACCCAGTCGAGGTCGGGTTGCGCCGGTGTTCTCAGGAAAGCAATCGGGCGTGAGAGTTCATGCGCATATCGCACCGTGTGCGCTGTTCCACTTTTTACAGCCCAATCTGTAGGAATAAGTAGCTTACTCAATGCTGCTTGCAGTCTGTTTCGGCGCACGAAGTTTGCGGCGCTGTATCCTTCCTTGATCAAGTACTCGGTCGCGATTGCTCCGCCACTGTCTAAAATTGTGCGCCTCAGCCTATCTGAATCTTTTGGATACTCGGTAAAAATTCCGGTTCCCAAAAACGCAACCGTTGGAACGCCAGCGTCGATGCTCGCGGAATGAATTACTTGGTCAATCCCATCGGCTAAGCCACTTACTGTTGGAACACCGAACTCTGCTAACCAATGCCCGACATATCGGGTAAGCCACACACCGTCCTCAGACGCCTTCCGTGACCCAACTACTGAAATTGAACGTCGCGACAGAACGCTGGTTTGCCCCTGAACGAAAAGCCACCGTGGGGTGTTACTCAGATCGTTTAGTTGCGGTGGAAAATCTTTGTCGCCCTGAAAGACAATCGAAACGTTAGACAGAGCTAATTCCTGAGACCTGCGCTTCGCATTATCCAGTGCCCGTGCGCGAGTTTCCCGCCAAGCCTGAGCGCCATCGCCGTTTTCCTGCAGTTCTGACCGTCCCAGCAGGTTGCGCACTTCGTCAGCATCCTCAAGTTCAATCACACTTTGAAAGGACTTCTCCGATGCAGAAATTCGTCTCAGAGTTTCGAAACCAACGCCCTTGATGGCGCTGAGGGCAAGAAACGCAACGCGCTCCGCATCAAAATGGTCTACCGAAACTTCCAAAGAAACCGTCCAAAACTTGCGTTGTCGACTTACAGGTAATCCGAATGGTAGGCTAGGATCAAACAGTTTGGCACTTGCATGCTTCGCGCTTCATCGATGCCCGCTCCGGCGGGCCGCACTGCAGCATGGCCAAAACCTTGCGAGTGACCGCTTTGGACCTGGCCCGACGCTACATCACGCACGTCGGCACTGACTTTGCACCCCCGCTCCCTGCGCAAAGCCGACACCACCCCCCGTCACTCCCGCGCCCGCTCCACCCCCTCGTCGATGGCGGTGCGGAGTTTTTTCTCCAGCGCCACGCGCTTGCTCTCGGTGTGGAATTTCAGGCCGAACATGTCCTTGACGTAGAAGGTATCCACCACCTGTTCGCCATAGGTCGCGATCACGGCGGAGGCGATATAGACATTGGCGGAGGCAAGCGTTCGGGTGAGATCGTAGAGCAGGCCGGGGCGGTCGCGGGTATCGACCTCGATGATCGTGTAAATCTCCGAGCCTTCATTGTCGAAGGTGATATGCGTGGGCACGCGGAAGGCGCGTTCGCGTTTCCTCAGCTTGTCGCGGGACTTGATCGCGTCGCGCGGGACAACCTCGCCCTTGAGCGTCTTCTGGATCATCTGGCGCAGGCGGGGCAGGCGGCTTTCCTCGAACGGGTGGCCGTCGGCATCCTGTATCCAGAACACGGCGGTGGCAAAGCCGTCCTTGGATGTATACGTGCGCGCATCGACCACGTTGGCCCCCACCAGCGCCAGCGCGCCCGCCAGCCGCGAAAAGATGCCGGGGTGATCGGCCAGCGCGAAACAGGCGCGGGTGGCGTCGCGGTCCGCATCGATGGCGAGATCAATGGCGATCTCGTCGGCATGCAGGTCGCGCAGGAGCCGGGCAAAGACCACGTGGGCGGTGACGTGCAGCCCCTGCCAGTACGGGGCATAGTGGCGTGCGGTCTCGGCCTTGAGGTCGCGCGCGTCCCAATCCGACAGCGCCTCGCGAAGGTTGCGCTTGGCGTCCGCGCCGCGCTGTTCGCGGGTGAGCGCCTCCATCCCGTCTTCGAGCACGCGCCGCGTCTGGCGATAGAGCGCGCGCAGCAGTGATGCCTTCCAGTTGTTCCACGTGCCCGGGCCGACGCCGCGAATATCGCAGACGGTGAGCAGCAACAGCAGGTCGAGCCGCTCGCGGCTCTGCACCGCCTTGGCAAAGTCGCGCACGGTGCGCGGGTCGGCGATGTCGCGTTTCTGGGCGGTGTCGGACATCAGCAGGTGATGGCGCACCAGCCATTCGGCGGTATCGACCTCGCGCGGCTTGAGCCCGAGGCGTGGCGCCACCTTGCGCGTGATGCGCGCGCCGAGGATCGAGTGGTCCTCGGGCCGTCCCTTGCCGATGTCGTGCAACAGCAGCGCCACGTAGAGCACGCGGCGATTGATCCCTTCCTTGAGGATCGAGGACGACACCGGTAACTCCTCGATCAGCTCGCGCCGCTCGATCCGGGCAAGGTGCGAGATACACTGGATGATGTGTTCGTCCACCGTGTAGTGATGATACATGTTGAATTGCATCATCGCCCGGACCGGCTCGAATTCGGGGATGAATGCCGACAACACGCCAAGCTCGTTCATCCGCCGCAGCGCACGCTCGGGGTTGCCGTGTTTCAGCAGCAGGTCGAGAAACAGCTTTTGCGCCCGCGCGTCGTTGCGAAAGTCCTCGTCGATCAACCCGAGATGGTTGGTCACCAGCAGCATCGCCTCGGGGTGGATGAGCAGCCCGGTGCGCAGCCCCTCCTCGAACAGCCGCAACAGGTTCAGCGGGTCGGAGAGGAAGTTGACCTCGTCGGCGATGGCGAGGCGACCGTTCACCTGCGCATAGCCACGGCGCAGCTTCTTGCGGCGCTTGAGCAGGCGTTGCAGCAGCGGCTCGGCCTTTTGCTGCGCGGCCTCGAGCTTGGTGAGGAAGATACGCGTGAGGTCGCCCACGGCGGTGGCGTGGCGGAAATAGTCCTGCATGAAGATTTCCACGCCGCGTCGCCCGCCGCGGTCGGTATAGCCCATGCGCTCGGCCACCTCGACCTGCATGTCGAAGGTGAGTTGATCGTTGGCGCGATTGGCGATCAGGTGCAGGTGACAGCGCACCGCCCAGAGGAAATTCTCGGCGCGGATGAAGGTGCCAAGCTCGTCGCCGGTGAAGGTGCCGAGCGCCACAAGCTCGCCCACCTCGCGCACGTGGTGGATATACTTGGCGATCCAGAACAGTGATTGCAGGTCGCGAAGGCCCCCCTTGCCCTCCTTGACGTTGGGCTCGACCATGTAGCGCTCGCCCTGCTTTTCGTGGCGGGTGTCGCGTTCGGCGAGCTTGGCCTCGGTGAATTCCCGCTCGGTGCCGGTGAACAGCTCGTCGCGCAGGCGGCTGTCGAGCCGGGCGGCAAGCTCCGCGTCGCCGCCGAGAAAGCGGTTTTCCAGCAGCGCGGTGCGGATGGTGAAATCCTGCGCACCGAGCCGCAGGCAATCGCGCACGGTGCGGCTTGCGTGGCCCACCTTGAGGCGCAGGTCCCACAGGATGTAGAGCATCGATTCGATCACGCTCTCGGCCCAGGGCGTGATCTTGTAGGGGGTGAGAAACAGCAGGTCCACGTCCGAGAAGGGGGCCATCTCGCCGCGTCCGTAGCCGCCCACGGCACAGACCGCGACCCGCTCTGATTCGGTGGGGTTGGAGAGCGGGTGCATCGTCTTGGTGGCCAGGTCGAGTGCGGCAAGCACCACGCTGTCGGTGAGCCAGCACCATGCGCGCGTGGCCGGGCGCGCGTCGAACGGGCGGGTGGCAAAGGCCGCGGCGATGGCCCGGCGACCGCCCTGCATCGCCTCGGTGAGGATCGGCACGGCGGCGCGCCGCAGGTCAGCGGCGTTCTCCGCGTGTGCGGCGGCGGCGGCGAGATCGTGGGCGAGCGCCTCCGCGTCGAGTATCTGCTCTTGCGGCAGGATCAGGTCGTCGGGTCGCGCGGGTGTATCCAGGAGTGTCATGCCAGGGCGGGGCGGCTCAGAAGCCAGCGCCGCCAAAGCTCTGTGGAGCGGGCGACAGGATGTTGACGGTACCGTCGGTTATCGTCGCCACCGCGAGGCCGCGCGCGTTGCTGCCATCGGGCAACAGCCGGAACACGCCGTTCACGCCCTGAAAGCCCGCCGGTTGCGTGAGATCGCCGCGTGTCAGCCCGCGCCCGGCCTTGGCCAGCGCGCCGACCGCGGCGATGCCGTCATAGGCCAGTCCGGCGATCGGGTGCGGTGGGTTGCCCTGCGCGGCCTCGAACCGGCGGGCAAACTGCGCCGAGCGGGCCGGGTCGGGAAGCGCGAACCAGCCGCCCTGCACCCCCGGCAATTCCAGCGTTTGCGGCGGCGTGTCCCAGCGCGTCAGGCCGATATACTGCACCCGGTCGGGGCCGAGCCCCGCTTCGGGCAGCATCTGCGAAAACAGCGGCAGCGCGCCCGCGGTATTGGCGGTGAGAAAGATCGCGTCGGCGGCGTTGGTTTCGGCGACGGTGCGGATCTCGGGCACGGCGTTTACCACGCCATCCTGCGAGAATTCGTAGGAAACACTGCCCGCGAGCGTGGCCCCCTCGGCCTGCACCGCGTTTGCGATCGCGTCGCGACCGAGGCGGCCAGCGAGGTTGTCGGAATGGACCGTCATGATCCGGCTCTTGCCCTGCCTGACCGCGTAGCTTGCGAGCCGGTCGGCGGTGGTGCGGAAGGTCTGGCCGAGCACGAACAGGTTGCCGCCCGCGATGGTCGGGTTGTTGGAGAACGCCAGCACGTTGATGTTGCGATCGGCTGTGGCGACGGCGACGGCATTGGCCGAGGAGGCGTGCAGCGGCCCGATGATGATGCGCGCGCCGTCGGCGACGGCGTTGAGCGCGGCCTGCTGCGCCTGCGCGGGCTGTCCGGCGGTGCCGTAGACGCGCAGGTCGATCTCGACGCCCCCGAGATCGCTCACCGCGAGCCGCGCGGCGGCTTCCAGATCGCGCGCGAGGCTGGCCACCTGCGCGTCCGCCGTGCCATGCGGCACCAGAAGCGCCACCGCCACCGCCCCGCCGCGGCTCACCCCTCCGCCGGTATTGGTCAGCGGCACCGGCTCGCAGGCGGCGGCAGCCACGAGCACCACCAGTGCCGCGAGGCGGGCGATCGGCTTGCGAAGGGCGGCAGGAACGGCGAACATGGCAATCTCTCTCCGTGTTGTGGGCACCGGCGACAGGATACCTGTCGCCTCGATCATAGCCGTCATGTGAAAAGGGTCCAGAGATGATTGCCGAAACGCGCAAACCGGCGGCGGGTCTCCACCTGATCGCCACGCCGATCGGGACGGCGCGCGATATCACCTTGCGTGCGCTTGACCTGCTGGCGTCGGCGGACGTGCTTGTGGCCGAGGACACCCGCAGCCTGCGACGGCTGATGGAGATCCACGGCATCGGCTTGGGCGACCGTCCGCTCTGGGCCTATCACGACCATAACGGCGCGCGGATGCGTCCGCGCATCCTGGCGGCGCTGGCTGCCGGGCAGTCGGTGGTCTATGCCGCCGAAGCGGGCACGCCGATGGTGGCCGATCCCGGCTTCGACCTGGCGCGGGCGGCGGTGGCCGAGGGCTATCCGCTGGTCTCGGCGCCGGGGCCTTCGGCGGCGGTCACGGCGCTGACGCTGTCGGGGCTGCCCACCGACCGGTTTCTCTTTGCCGGCTTCCTGCCCGCGACCGCCGGGCGGCGGCGAAAGGTGCTGGAGGAGCTTGCCGCCGTGCCCGCGACGCTCATTTTCTACGAATCGCCAAGGCGCGTCGCGGCGATGCTGGAGGATGCGGCCAAGGTGTTGGGCGGCGGGCGACAGGCGGCGCTGTGCCGGGAAATCACCAAGAAATTCGAGGAGATACGCCGCGACACGCTGTCCGGTCTCGCGACCCAATGCGCCGGGACGACCCTCAAGGGCGAGATCGTGGTGGTGATCGATCGCGGGGATCAGTCAAATGTTAAGGAAACGGATTTAGACAGTGCGCTGGAAGAGGCATTAAAAGAGGGATCGGTGCGCGATGCCGCCGATCTGGTGGCGGCACGCCTCGGGCTGCCAAGGCGCACGGTCTATCAGCGCGCCTTGGTTCTGGCGGCACCCGGTGACCGGTCGGATCGTGACTGAGCGCGCGGTCGCGGGGAGCGGGATCGAGAGGTGACGAGGATGGAAAGGGTGCGCAGGATGGAAACGCGGCAACTGGCATTCGATTTCGAGGGGGCACGACCATCGGTGTCGGCGCCTGGGCTGTCGCGCCGGCAAGAGCGGGGCCTGCGTGCCTGGCTGAGCGGGCAGGCCGCCGAGGAGAGCGTGGCGCGCCATTACGAGGCGCGCGGTGTGCGAATCCTTGCCCGGCGCTGGCGGGGCGAGAGCGGCGAGATCGACCTCGTGCTGCGCGCGCCCGACACCTATGTCTTTTGCGAGGTCAAGCGCGCGGCGAGTTTCGACGTGGCGCTGAACCGGCTGCGCCACGGGCAGATGGAGCGCATTTATCACGCGGCGTCGGAATATATCGGTCTCACGCCCGAGGGGCAGCTTGCCCCGGTGCGGTTCGACGTGGCGGCGGTGGACGCGACCGGGGCCGTGCACCTGCTCGAGGCGGCCTTCGGTCATTTCTGAATTGCGCCCCGGAACGGGTTGGCCCATGAAAGGAAAGGACGCACAACCACGGGGAACGGGATGAAGGTCGCCTTTCAGATGGACCCGATTGGGCCGGTCGATATCGAAGCGGACAGCACGTTCAGGCTCGCGCTGGAGGCGCAGGAGCGCGGCCACGAGTTGTTCTACTACACGCCGGAGCGGCTGGCCTACGAGGACGGGCGGGTGACGGCGCGCGGCTGGCCGCTCCATGTGCAGCGGGTTGCCGGCGATCATTTCAGTCTTGGCGAAGAGAAGACCGTCGACCTGGGCGATTTCGACGTGGTCTGGCTGCGGCAGGACCCGCCGTTCGACATGTTCTACATAACCACCACGCACCTCTTGCAGCGGCTGGCGCCGGGCACGCTGGTGGTCAATGATCCGTTCTGGGTGCGCAATTACCCCGAGAAGCTCCTGATTCTCGATTTCCCCGACCTGATGCCGCCCACCGCCATCGCGCGGGATATCGGGACAATCCGCGATTTCCGTGCACGCCACGGCGACGTGATCCTCAAGCCGCTCTACGGCAATGGCGGGGCGGGTGTCTTTCACCTGCCAGAATCCGACCGCAACCTCGCGAGCCTGCACGAGATGTTCACCGGCTTCTCGCGAGAACCGCTGATCGTGCAGAAATACCTGTCCGATGTCAGCCGCGGCGACAAGCGGGTGATCCTGGTGGATGGCACGCCCATCGGCGCGATCAACCGGGTGCCGGCAGTGGGCGAGACGCGCTCGAACATGCATGTGGGCGGGCGCGCCGAGAAGGTCGAGATGACGGCGCGCGACCGCGAGATCTGTGACCGGATCGGCCCGCTTCTGCGCGAGAAGGGGCAGGTTTTCGTGGGAATCGACGTGATCGGCGATTACCTGACCGAGATCAACGTGACCTCGCCCACGGGCCTGCAGGAGCTGGAACGCTTCGATGGCACCAACGGGGCGGGCCTCATCTGGGAGGCGATCGAGGCGCGGCGGCGGTGAGCTGGCAACTGGCGCTGCTCAACCGGCACCTGCGCTGGTTCGAGAAACCAGCGCTGGCCCGGCACCCGGTCGCGCGATTGCGGCGCTCCTTCGAACTGAAGTCGAAAATCTATTTTCACGGCCCGTGGGGGCGCGTCTATCGTCGCGACACGCTCGCAGGCGTGCCCGTGCAATGGGCACAGGCGCGCGATGCCCGCGAGGAACCGGTCATCCTGTACCTGCATGGCGGGGCCTATGTGTTCGGCTCGTCGGACACGCATCGGGCAATGCTGGCGCGGCTCTCGGCGCTGACAGGCCTGCGCGCCTGCCTGCCGGATTACCGCCTTGCCCCCGAGCACCCCTTTCCCGCGCAGATCGAGGATGCGCTGGCTGTCTACCGCGCGCTCAGGACCGGGCACGAGGTCATCATCGGGGGCGACAGCGCGGGGGGCGCGCTGTCCTTCGCGCTCCTGCACGAGATACTGGCGAAGGACATCGCGCCGCCCAAGGGTGTCTTTGCCCTGTCGCCGCTTACCGACATGACGTTTTCGGGCGCGTCGATCACGGAGAATGCCGAACGCGACGTGGTGCTCGCGCCCGGCCGGATCGGGGAAATGTGCGAGATGTTTCTCGCGGGGCATGACCCGGATGATCCGCGCGCTTCGCCGCTCCGGGGGCAATACGACGGCGCGCCACCGGTATGGATGGTGGTGGGCGATACCGAATTCCTGCGCGATGACGCGGTGCGGATGCAGGCCCGGCTGCGTGCGCAGGGGGTGACCAGCGTGCTGCATGTCGCGCCCGATCATCCGCATGTCTGGCCGTTGTTTCACAATGTCCTACCCGAGGCAAAGGCCACCCTGAACGATCTTGCGGACTGGATCAGGGCTCTTTGAGGGTGCTGATGCGAAAGCTTACCGCCTCGGCCACATGGGGGTGGCGGACGGTCTCGTCGCCGTCGAGATCGGCGATGGTGCGCGCCACGCGCAGCACCCGGTGATAGCCGCGCGCGGTGAGCCCGAAGCGGTCGGCCACGCGGGTGAGCAGCGCGCGGCCCTCGGCGTCGGGCGTGGCGATCTCTTCCAGGGCCTCGCCTTCGGCATCGGCATTGAGGCGCATGTCGGGCCGGCCCTCAAAGCGCGCCCGTTGCACCGCCCGCGCCGCCGCCACCCGCTCGGCCGCCTGCGCAGAGGTGGCACCCGAGGCGGGCAGGTCGAGATCGGAAAACGCCACCGGCGGCACCTCGATGCGCAGGTCGAACCGGTCCATCAGCGGCCCCGAGACTCGGCCCATGTAATCCTCGCCGCAATTGGGCGCGCGCGCGCAGGCACGGGCCGGATCGGTGAGGTGGCCGCATTTGCACGGGTTGGCCGCGGCCACCAGCAGGAAGCGGCAAGGGTAGCTGACATGGGCATTGGCGCGGGCGATCATCACCTCGCCGGTCTCGAGCGGCTGTCGCAGGGTTTCGAGCACGGGGCGGGGAAACTCGGGAAACTCGTCCATGAACAGCACGCCGTTATGGGCAAGGCTGATCTCACCCGGCTTGGCGCTGCGCCCGCCGCCGGTGATGGCGGCCATCGAGGCGGTGTGGTGCGGCTCGCGAAAGGGCCGTGTGCGACTGATCCCGCCCTCCGAGATGAGGCCCGCCACCGAGTGGATCATCGAGGTCTCGAGCGCCTCGGCGGCGCTGAGCGGCGGCAGGATGCCCGGCAGGCGGGCCGCGAGCATGGATTTGCCCGAACCGGGCGGACCGGACATCAGCAGGTGATGGCGCCCGGCGGCGGCGATTTCCAGCGCGCGCTTGGCGCGTTCCTGCCCCTTGACGTCGCGCAGGTCGCGCCCGGGCGGCGGGGCCGTCACCTCGCCGGGCGTGGCCGGGGCGAGGGGGCGCTCGCCGGTAAAGTGGCGCACCACCTCCGCCAGCGAGGCGGCGCCGATCACCTGCGCCGCGTCCACCCACGCCGCTTCGGGCCCCGAGGCGCGGGGGCAGAGCAGCATCCGGTCCTCGGCGGCGGCGGCCATCGCCGCGGGCAGTGCGCCGACCACGGGGATGAGCGAACCGTCGAGCGATAATTCCCCAAGCGCGGTGGTGCTCTCGGCGGCGTCAGAGGGGATGATCTCGAGCGCGGCAAGCAGGGCGAGCGCGATGGGCAGGTCGAAATGGCTGCCCTCCTTGGGCAGGTCCGCGGGCGAGAGGTTGACCGAGATGCGCCGCGAGGGCAGCGCGATGGCGAGCGCCGAGAGCGCCGCGCGCACCCGCTCGCGCGCCTCCGACACCGCCTTGTCGGGCAGGCCCACGAGCGAGAAGCCCGGCAGGCCCGGCAGGACCGCGCATTGCACCTCGACATGGCGCGCCTCGACCCCTTCGAAGGCCACGGTGTAGGCGCGTGCGACCATGTGCTCCCCGCGAATGTGACGACAGGGTTAACGCCTAGCGCAACAGGCGTTTAGGAATGGTTAACGCCGGGCTTCGCCGGACCGCGGGTCAGGGCCAGAGCACCACGAGATAGGCGACGTAGCCCGTCAGAAGCAGCGCCCCTTCCCGCCGCGAGACGCGCAGCCCGGTGGCCGCGAGCATCACCATCATAACCGTCACCGCCAGCATCACCGGCGCGTCGAACCCGGCGATGGCGGCGGGCACGGGCACCGGCGCGATGAGCGCCGTCACCCCGCCGATCCCGAGGATGTTGACGATGTTGGAGCCGACGATATTGCCAAAGGCCACGTCGCCCTGCCGCCGGATCGCGGCCATCACCGAGGTCACGAGCTCGGGCATCGAGGTGCCGACGGCGACGATGGTCAGGCCGATCACCGTCTCGGGGATGGCAAGCGTCTGCGCCAGCGCCACCGCCCCGCGCACCAGCGCCGCGCCGCCGCCGATCACCAGCGCAAGCCCGCCCAGCGCGATCAGGAGCGGGACCAGCAGGCCACCGGGCCGCGCGGGCAGGGGCGCGAGCGCAGGGTCGAGCGCGGCGAGCGCGGCCTGTTTGTCGTGCAGCGCGCCGGCGGTGGCGGCGCGGTCGTTCCGGATGGTCAGGATCACGTAGACGGCGAGCGCCAGCACAAACGCCGCGCCGATCCCGCGCCCCATCGGGGAGAACGCCGCCAACCCGGCAAAGATCGCGGCCACCGCCAGCATCACCATCGCGTCGCGGCGCAGCGCGGGCTCGGTGACGGCGATGGGAAAAAGCAGCGCCGAGGCCCCGGCGATGAGCAGGATATTGGCGATGTTGGAGCCGACGATGTTTCCCCACGCGATACCCGGCGCGCCCGAAAGCGCGGCCTGCACCGAGGTCACCAGCTCGGGCGTGGAGGTGCCAAAGCCCACCAGCGTGAGGCCGATCACCAGCGGCGAGATGCCGAGCTGTTCGGCCACGCGCACCGCGCCCCGCACCAGCAGGTCTCCGCCGACGATGAGCAGCGCGAGTCCGCCCGCGAGGGGAAGCCAAATGTCGATCATCCTGCCGTCCTTTCGATGAGCGGGGCCGCCGGTATCTGGCCCCGCGCCGAGGCGCGTTCAATGGACGGCGACGGAATATTTCCGGCGTGCTCAGGCGGTTCCGCCGCGCCGGGCGGCAAGCGCGGCGACAGCCGGGGCCAGCAGGTCGTCGGGGTCGTGCCGCGTGACCGGCACGCCCTGCGCTTCGAGCGCCGCGGCCCGCGCGCCGGTTGCCGCCTTGAGGCCAATAAGGTTGACTTCCTGCCCCAGCCAGTAGGGCCGCGCGGCAGCCAGTTCGGCCCCCAGAAGGTGGCCGGTGAGGGCGGCGGGCGCACCCCGCACCTCGGCCACGCGCAGATGTGCGGCAAGGCGCTCGGGGCGGCTCAGCGTATCGGCGAGCGCCTCCGCGTCGGCCTCTTCGGCGGCACCGAGGGCGGCGGCGAGGCGGGGGGTGAGGAAGCTTTGGCAACTCACCGCCTCGCCCGCGCTCAGGTGGACCCAATGCGCGAGCGTGGGGGTCGCCACGCAGGCGATGCCGTCGCGATACGGCGGCACGCCCGCGAGCCCGATCAGCATCAGCCGCGTCCAGCCGTCGAGGCAGTCGGGCGGGGTCTCCTGCGTCAGGCCGGGCAGGCCGCTGCCCACGGTGGCGGGCAGCAGCGCGGCGGGCAGCGGCACGGCCACGCCGTCGCCGATGCGAAACACGGGGCCGGAGGTGGACCCGAGCGCGGCAAGGGCCGCCTCTGCCGTCGCGCCGTGCGCCTCGCCGAGGATGTGCGCGCCGTCGAGCACCAGCGCGCGGCCCCCGGTGCCGTCATGGCCGCACAGGCGCCATGGGCTCATCGCCGGGCCTGAAGCTGCGCGACGAGGCCCGACATGTCATAACCCGCAGCCGAGGTGGCACGCAGGATGGTCTCGGCGCCGAGCGTGTCGTAATTGACAAGGCTCCACATCATCGTGCACCGCGTGCCGGTGCGGCAATAGGCGAGCATGGGCTTGGGCATGTCGTCGAGCGCCGCGCGAAAGGCCGCGACATCGGCCTCGGTCATGGTGGCCGAGGAAAACGGTACGCAGCACGTCTCGAGCCCGGCGGCGCGGGCCGCCTCGGTAACTGCGGATTCATGGGGCTGGCCCGGTTCTTCGTCATCGGGGCGGTTGCACATGATCGAGCGGAACCCCGCGGCGGCGATAGCGGGGATATCCTCGGGCGTGATCTGCGGCGCGACGGAGAAGTCTTCGGTGATCTGGCGCGGCTCCATTGGTGGTCCTTCTGGCTTGGGCGTGTGGCGCGGACTATGCGCGCAAGGGCAGGGCGAGATCAATGCCATCCGCTTGCCGGTTGCGGGGGCGCGGGCTATGCAAGGGGCCAACGCAGGACAGGAGCGGGCGGCATGGGCGAACTTCCAGGCATTGTCATCAACGGCGCATCGGGACGGATGGGGCGGATGCTGGCCCGCGTGGTGGACGAGAGCACCAAGGCGCGGCTCATCGGCGCGCTGGAGCGGCCGGGCCACGACTGGATCGGGCAGGATCTCGGCCACGCGATGGGCGAGGCCGAGATGGGCGTCACGGTGAGCGACGATCCGCTGGAGCTGGTGGCACGGGCGCACGCGGTCATTGATTTCACCGCGCCCGCGGCGAGCGTCGAGATGGCGACGCTGACCGCGCAGGCGCGGGTTGTGCACGTGATCGGCACGACCGGGTTCGACGACGCCGACCTCAAGCGCCTGACGGCCGCGGCGCGGCACGCGGTGATCGTGCGCGCGGGTAACATGAGCCTCGGGGTCAATCTATTGGTGCAGATGACGAAAAAAGTGGCCGCCGCCCTCGACGAGGCGTTCGATATCGAGATCGTCGAGGCCCATCACAACCAGAAGGTCGATGCGCCCTCGGGTACCGCGCTGATGCTGGGCGAGGCGGCGGCCGAGGGGCGCGGCGTAATGCTGGACCGGGTGGCGGATCGCGGTCGCGACGGCATCACCGGGCGGCGCGAGCAGGGTCATATCGGCTTTGCCGCGATCCGTGGCGGCGACGTCGTGGGCGAGCATGACGTGATCTTTGCCGGGGCGGGCGAGCGGGTCATCCTGCGCCATGTCGCCACCGACCGCGCGATTTTCGCGCGCGGCGCGCTGCGCGCCGCGCTCTGGGGGCAGGGGAAGAAGCCCGGCGAATATGACATGATCGACGTGCTCGGCCTTTCGCGCGAGTGATCCGGGCGGCACGCGCCCGCGTATCATGACCGGACACAGGAATGTCGAGGGTCGTGAGCGATGCGTTTGGTTCTTGTCTTGCTGGGTTTGCTGGTCGCACCGATGGCGGCGCAGGCCGAATTCGCTCAGGTGACCGAGCGTGACCGATTCGTGTCGCTGATCGAGGGGCGCGACCTGACGCGCTTTGGCATCCGGCTGGAGGTGACGCCCGATGGCCGCATCCGGGGCAGCGCCTTTGGCCGTGACGTGTCGGGCGCTTGGCGCTGGGCGCAGGGGTATTTCTGCCGCGATCTCTACTGGGGCAGCATGGAACTTGGGGCAAATTGCCAGGCGGTGCGGCAGCGCGGCGATACCCTGCGCTTCATCTCGGACCAGGGAACCGGGCGGTACGCCGATCTCTACCTGCGCTGACGAGGGTCACACGCCCAGATAGCGATCGGCCACCGAGCGGTCGGCGCGCAGTGCGCCCGCGCTCACCACCGGGCCCATGCGCCCGTTTTCAAGGAACGCGACCCGGTCGGCGACCGGCAGCACCGCGTCGAGCCGCTGTTCGACCAGCAGCACCGCCACACCCGCGTCGCGCCTGGCCGCGACCACCTCGCGGATGGCGGCGATCATCGAAGGCTGCAGGCCCTCGGTCGGCTCGTCGAGGAGCAGCACATCGGGGCGCAGGCACAGCGCTCGCGCCAGTGCGAGCATCTGCTGCTCGCCCCCCGACAGCGTCTCGGCCCGCTGACCCAACCGCGCGGCAAGGCGCGGGAACAGGCCCAGCACCTCGTCGCGCAAGCCGCTGTCACCGCCGCGCGCCATCAGCCCGATCTTCAGGTTCTCGGCCACGCTCAGCCCGGCGAAGAGCCGCCGCCCCTGCGGCACATAGCCCAGCCCCGCACGCGGCACCCGGTGCGCGGGCAACCGGTCGAGCCGCTCATCTCCCAGCGTGATCGCCCCGCCCGACAGAGGCACCAGCCCCATGATCGCGCGTAAAAGCGTGGTCTTGCCCGCGCCGTTGCGCCCCATGAGGCACAGGATTTCGCCCCGCTCCAGCGACAGCGACACCCCGTGCAGCACCCGCGCCCGGCCATAGCCCGCCACGATCTCATCCAGTCGCAGCATCGCCCCCGCCCCCCAGATAGGCCGCCTGCACCGCGCGGTTGGCATGGATTTCCCCCGGCGTGCCCTCGGCCAGCACCCGGCCCGCATCCATCACGGTGATCCGCCCGGCCAGCGCCATGATCACGTCCATGTTGTGCTCGATCAGCAGGATCGTCGTCTCGCCTGCCAGATCGCGCACCAGCCGCCCGAAGCCCGCGATCTCGCCCTCGGCCAGACCCTGCGTCGGCTCGTCGAGGATGAGCAGGCGCGGCCGCTGCGCGATGCCCATGGCGATCTCCAGAAGTCGCTGATGCCCGTAGGCCAGATCGCCCGCCATCTCGGCGCCGCGATCCCCGAGGCCGACCCGGTCGAGCGCCGCTGCCACCGCGGACCCGACCGCCGCACCCCGCGCCCGCCGCCGGGCGGCGAGCGCCACGTTCTCGACCACGGACAGCCCGGCAAAGACCGACGTGATCTGAAACGTGTAGGCCATGCCGAGGCGCATCCGCCGGTGCGCGGGCATATGCGTGATGTCGCGCCCGTCGAACGTCACCCGCCCCGCGCTTGGTGCGATGCGCCCCGCGATCATGCCCACCAGCGTGGTCTTGCCCGCGCCGTTGGGGCCGATGAGCGCGCGCACCTCGCCCTCGACGATGTCGAGATCGACGCCATCCACCGCCCTCAGCCCGTCGAAATCGCGGGTCAGCCCCCGCACGCGCAGCAGGCTCATGGCAGCCCCCGCCACAGCCTGCGCCGCACCTCGCCCATCAGGCCCTGCGGTGCGTAGAGCGTGAGCAGAACCAGCGCCACCCCGGCGATCAGCATGTAGGCTGTGGTCACCCCCGAGGCGAGGTCGATCAGGTAGAACATGAACAGCGCGCCGACGAACGGCCCCAGCACCGTGCCCGCCCCGCCCAGCAGCACCCACAGAAGCGGCAGGATCGAATATTGCACCTCGGCAAAGCTTGCGCCGACATAGCCGAACAGGATCGCATAGGCCGCCCCCGCCGCCCCCGAGATCGCCCCCGACAGGATCATCGCGCCGCGCTTGTGCGCCTGCGTGTCATAGCCCAGCATCCGCGCGCGCTCCTCGTTTTCGCGGATCGCCACCAGCACCCGCCCGAACGGCGCGCGCGCCAGCGCGAGGCTCCCCACCAAGCAGCCCGAGAACAGCGCCAGCGCCGCGAGGTAGCGCGCATCGGCTGTGCCAAGGTCGAGGCCCAGTAGCATCCGCCCCGCCTGCGGCAGCACGAAGCCCTCGTCGCCGCCGGTCCAGTCTCCGAAATACAGGATCGTCAGGTATCCCGCCTGCGCGAACATCAGCGTCACGATCATGAACGCCACCCCGCGCGTGCGCAACGCCACCAGCGCCAGCGCCACCGCGACCACCGCCGCCGCCACCGTCCCGGCCAGCATCGCGGCCCCCGCGCCCGCGCCCCCATGCTGTACCAGCAGCCCCGCGCCATACATGCCCGAGGCAAAGAACAGTGCATGTCCGAGGCTCAGTAGTCCGGCATAGCCGAACAGCAGGTTGTAGCCGATGCCATAGCTTGCCAGCACCATCACCCGCGCGAGATTGCCGTGGTGATAGGCGGGCAGGGTGAAATGCAGCGCGCCCAGCACCGCCAGCAGGCCCAGGTGCAGCGCCAGCACCCTCATGGCGCGCGTGTCCCGAACAGGCCTTGTGGTCGGAACACCAGCACCAGCGCCACCATCAGCGTGGCGACGATCTTGGCCAGCGTCGGCGAGAAGAACACCGAGATGATCCCGTCCGACAACCCGATCAGCACCGCCGCAAGCAGCGTGCCGGGCAGGCTGCCAAGCCCGCCGATGATGACCACCACGAAAGACAGGAGCAGCGGATCGCCCCCCATCAGGTAATGTGCCTGCCGGATCGGCACGATCAGCACCGCGGCCAGCGCCGCCAGCCCCGCGCCCAGCCCGAAGGTGAGCGCGTAGACCCGCTCGACGGGGATGCCGAAGGCGGTGGCCATCTCGCGGTCGGCCTGCGTGGCGCGCAGCACGAGCCCCGCCCGCGTGCGCGACATGAACAGCCACAGCGCCCCCACCATTGCCGCCGCCGCACCGATCACCGCCAGCTTCCAGGTGGTGGTACTGAGCCCCCAGGGCCAGCCGATCTGCCAACCCTCCGCGCCCCGCTCCAGCCAGGGCAGCGCGATGCGCGCGTCGAACGGGGCGACCACCGGTCGCGCCTCGGGGCCGTAGGTCATCAGTGTGAGTTGCTGGATGATGTAGAGCAGCCCGATGGTGGCCACGATGGTGCGCTCGGGGTCGTAGGACAGTCGCCGCAGCACCGTGAGGTCCGCCGCCACCGCCAGCGCCCCCACCATCAGCGGCGCCGCCACCATTGCGGCGGCGAAGCCCCATCCGGGATGCCCGCCGATGCCTTGCGTGATCCACCACGCAATCACCGCGCCCAGCATGAAGAACTCGCCATGCGCGATGTTGACCACCCGCATCACCCCGAAGACGAGGCTCAGCCCCGATGCGGTGAGCGCGAGCACCGCCGCCGTCACCGCGCCTTCGATAAGCGCGAGTACGAGGTGAGGCCCGAATTCCATCAGCGGCGCGCCACGGTCATTCCGGGACGAACTCCGCGCCGTCCATCAGGATGCGCTGATCGTCGGTCAGCGTCACGATCTGCCCGTGCTTGCGCTCCAGCGCGCGCGCGACCACCTCGTTGCGCGGCTCCCAGTTATAGGCGTCGTCCTCGCGTACCGGCATCCATGTCAGCCGTCCGCCCTTGCGCCACGGATCGAGGATGATCCCGTCGTCATAATCTGCGCCCTTCGCGCTCACGATGGCGGTGGAGTGTTCCAGCCGAAAGGCGTTGTCGGCATTGGCCACCGCGCGGTGCAGGTCGAGCGTGGCAAACCGCTCCTGCGCGAGCCGCTTTTCCATGTCATGCGCCCAGTGCCAGCACAGGCCGCGCGGCTTGATGCCGAGGTTGACCTTGGTATTGTGGATGATCGGCGGGTCGGTGATCTCGTATTCGAGGGCAAGGCGGTGGCTGTGCGCGTAGGATATCTCGGCCGCACGTCGCGCCTCGTCGCGGTCCACTTCCGGCCCGAGCGCGGCGATAGCGGCGGCGAGCCGCGACACCTCGTCCGGCGTGGCGGCGGGTGGCGGCCCGCCGCAGGCGGCCAAGGCCACCAGCGCCAGCGCCCCGATCATGCGCAGGATGCCCGCCGTCACGCTCGGCCCTCCCTCAGAATGGCTGTGCCGTGTAATCCACCATGTCGGGATAGAGTGTATCCTCGATCGAGGTGCGATGCACGCGAATGAGCCGCCCGCCCTCGACCCGGCTGATGTTCTGGTGGCCAAATACCTGGTGCGTGCGCCCGTTGAAACGCTTGGCACCCTGCGGATGGGCGAGGCTCTCGGGCATGTCTTCCATCGCCTCCACCGCCTCGATCAGCGCGGCGCGATCCTGCGGGCCAGCGTATCCCGCTGCCTCCATCCCCGCCTTGATGACGTGCAGCGTCTCCCAGCAGCCGAACATGTGGCCATAGGTGGACACGTCGCGCGCATCGCTCAGCGCCGCGCCGCGGTCGTCCACGCCCACCGCCGCGCGATAGGCCGCCGCGTGCTCGCTGTCGTCGGGCTGCGCGTGGCGGCACATGCCTTCCCAGAAGTGACTGCCCTCCAGGAATTCGAGGCCGGGACTGTCGATCGCCACCGCTTCGAGGCTGTCGATGAAACCGAACAACTCCGGTCCCTGCCCACCAAAGAACTCGCCCAGCTCCTTGACGAAGGTTAGCACGCCGGGGCCGACCATGACATGATACAGCACCTCGGTGTCGCGCGGGATGCGCGGGAAATAGCGGGTGAACGAGGTCTCGGTCGGCGGAATCGCGATCCGCTCCAGTATCTCGCCACCCTGCGCCTCGATGGCGGGGCCGAGCGCGTCGCGGTGATCATAGCCGAACCCGTAATCGGGAAAGATCATCGTGACCTTCTTGCCGAGCGTATCGGTGATGAAGGGCGCCATCGAGATCACCTGGCTCTTCACATCCGTGATGCCGGGCTGGAGCGTGTATCGGTTGAGCATCCCCGAGGCGACATGCGTACCCTCCGAGACCACGAAATACGGCAGCTTCAACTCGCCCGCGCGCGGGGCAGAGCCGATGACGACATGGGAAAACAGCGTGCCAAAGCCCACGTCCACCTTGTGCTGATTGGCGAATTTCTCGACCACCTCGGCGCCGCGCTTGGGATCGGTGCCGTCATCCTCGGCGACGATCTCCACCGGTCGTCCGTTGATGCCGCCGCCCTCGTTGATGAGCTGGACCGCCGCCTCGGTCGCCCGACCGTACCAGCGCCCATAGGCCGCGCCGATGCCGGTGCGGTGCTGCTGGAACCCGATGCGGATGGGCGCCGCGCTCTGGGCATGGGTATAGCGCGCCCACATCGGCAGGCTCGCAGCGGCGATGCCGCCTGTCAGCGCGCGCATTGCGCCGCGCCGCGTGGTGGTGGCTTTGGTCTTGACGGTCATGGGCGGGTCTCCGCTTCGGTCTTTCGCACTTGCGGCAAGGATCACCGCGCGCGCAACATGCGCAAGCCCGCCCCCCCTGTCCAGCCTCTTTCGCCTCAGGCACCGCGCGGCGTGGCCAACAGCCACAGGCCGAACACCGTGTAGCCCACCATGAACAGCGCCAGCGGTGCCTGCCCCAGGGTGGCCCGCCACGCCGATTGCCCGGCGCGCAGCGCAATCACATGCGCCAGCATCAGCGCCGTCACGTGGCCCGCCACCACGGCTCCCGCCTGCACCAGCCAGATCGCGCGCACCGGGCCGGGGCTGCTCATGAACCCGGCAGTGACGTGGGGATGGCCGAGGTGCAGCGCCTCGACGATCCCGGCCCACACGTACTGCCCGTCGAGCAGCAGCGACGGCAGGTAATGCGCGATGTGATAGGCCAGCGCGATCGGCAGCAGCGTGGGCGCAAACCGGCAAAACAGCGCGGCCACCCCCTCGCGCATGCCCGCCAGCCGCGCGCCCAGCCACAGCGCGCCGCCGAACACCGCGAGCAGCGCGGCATTGGCCAGCGCGAGCCCGGCGAGGTTGGGACCGATCACCGCCGACCGCCCGGGAAATTCCAGCGGGTTGATCGCCAGCAGGTCGAGCCACAGGAAGGTCTCGTTGAGCCCGTCGAAACTGCCGCTGCCCAGCAACAGCAACAGCAGCACGGCGTGACCCGGTGCCGGCTGCGGCCCCCGCGCGATCCGCCAGCCGGGCACGCCCAGCGCGCGCCGCCCGTCCCGTCGCCCCACGGGGGCCACCCGCGCATAGGCCCGCATCAACAGCGTCAGCGCCTCGCCGCGCACCAGCCAGCGCCGCCCGAACAGCACCACGCCGGCCAGCATCGCCAGCGCGTAGCCCCCCGCCACCAGCGCCAGCCGCGCCGGATCGGCGGGGGCGGGATCGGCCAGCAGGAACCCGGCAAAGCCGAGAAAGCCGATCACTCCCGGCCAGTGGCCCATCGCGCGCGGATAGCGCAGCGGTGCCCGTCTGCGGACCCGCGCCAGCAGCATCGCCGCGCCCGCCCACGGGTTGATCCGCGCCCAGATGTTGCCGACCACACCTTGCGCGCTTACCAGTGCCATCCAGAACACCACCCACACCGCCAGCGTCAGCGGATTGCCCAGCGGGTCGCGCGATCCGGCCCAGCCCTGCCAGACGAGCCAGACGAGCAGCGGCACCGCCAGCACGCGACCCGCCTGGCCGGCCAGCCCCGTGCCCCGCGCGCGCCACATCGTCACAGGCCGGAACGCCGCCGCCGCCACGTGCCCCGGCAGCGCCGCCAGCAGCACCACGGTCAGCACCATCACCGCGCCACCGGCGGCGATGTAGATATCGGTGGGCAACAGCAGCACAAAGCCCTGCTCGGTCGCATGGGCCTGCGCCGCCCGCGCCGTGGCGGCCCAGAGCACGGCCACTGCCAGAAGATGTCTCACCGCGTCAGGCCGCCGAGAACCCGGCATCGAGCGCCGATAGGATCACGTCGATGTCGGCCTCGCTGATCACCAGTGGTGGCGACATCAGGATGTTGTGCGCGCCCAGCCGCACCATCGCGCCCGCCTCATAGGTGGCGGTGTGGATGCGTTGCATCGTCTCGGCGTCCATCGGTGTCTTGGCGGCGCGGTCCGACACGATCTCGATCCCGGTCAACAGCCCGTGCCCGCCGCGCACATCGCCGATGATGTCGTGCTTTTCGGCCAGTCGCCGCACGCCCTCGTAAAGCTGCGTGCCGCGCTGGCCTGCGTTGGTCCTGGTATCCAGACGCAGCGTCTCGGACAGGCACGCCACCACCGCCGCCGACCCGACCGGATGGGCGGAATAGGTGTAGCCGGTCCACAGCGTGCCGCGCGCATCCGCTGCTTCGAACACCTCGGCCACCTCGCCCGAGACGAGCACGCCGCCCACCGGGAAATAGCCCGACGTCACGCCCTTGGCCATCGTCACCATGTCGGGCTGCACACCCCAGTGCCGCGCGCCGGTCCAGTCGCCGGTGCGCCCGAAGCCGCAGATCACCTCGTCGGAAATCATCACGATACCGTAGCGGTCGCAGATGTCGCGCATGCGGCCCATGAACGACGCGTCCGGCACGATCACCCCGCCCGCGCCGAGGATCGGCTCCATGATGAAGGCGGCGATGGTGGATGGATCCTGGAACTCGATCTCGTCCACCATCGCGGCGGCGATCTTCTCGGTCAGCCGCGCCGGATCGCTTTCGTCAAACGGATTGCGATAGGGGTAGGGCGCGGGGATGTGGAAACAGCCGGGCAGCAACGGCTCGTAATTGATACGAAAGCGGTTGTTGCCGTTGACGCTCGCCCCGCCCCAATGGGTGCCGTGATAGCCCTTCTTGAGGCTGAGGAACTTGGTGCGCGTGGGCTCTCCGCGCAGGCGGTGGTATTGCCGCGCCAGCCGCAGCGCCGTGTCGACGCTGTCCGACCCGCCCGAGGTGAAGAACACCCGCTCCATCCCGTCATCGGCAAAGAATTCGCGCACAGCATAGGCGGCCTCGATCGAGGCCGGGTTGGTGGTGCCGCCAAAGCCCGAGTAATAGGGCAACTGCCAGAGCTGATCGGCGATCGCCTGCTTCACCGCGTCGTTGGAATAGCCCAGGTTCACGCACCACAGCCCGCCCACGGCATCGACCACCGAATGCCCGTCGATATCCCAAAGCCGCACGCCCTCGGCGCTCTTGATGATGCGTGGCGGGTTGGCTCGCGCGTCGCCCGGGTGGCCCATCGGCTGCCACATGTGGCGGCCATTCATCTCGCGCAGGAAATTGTCGTCCTTCATGGGGCTGCCTCCGGCAAGGGTTACACGTTTGATCAAACCGTGCCACTGCCACCGGGGGCTGTCCAGAGGCCGCGTCGCCGGAACCGACGAACGGGCGAGGGGGCGCGCCCGGCGCGCTGCAGCCGCGGCGCAAGCGGGCGCCGCCTCTTGCCAATCCCGCCGCGCCGCGCGATGAACCGGGCATGGGCAAGGTGCTTCTCTCCTTTGGTCACGGCTATTCGGCGCGGGCGCTGGCACGGCGGCTCTTGCCGCGGGGCTGGCGCGTCTTGGGCACCACCCGCGACCCGGCCAGGGCCGAGACCCTGCGCGCCGAGGGGGTCACGCCGCTCCTGTGGGACCGCGACGATGTGGCCGGCGCGCTGGACGAGGCCACCCACCTGCTCAGTTCCGCAGGCCCGACCGAGGCGGGCGATCCGGTGCTGGCACGCCACCGCGACGCCATCGCCGCAGCCGCGCCCGGTCTGGAATGGGCGGGCTACCTCTCGACCACCGGCGTCTACGGCGACCATCAGGGCGGCTGGGTGGACGAGACCACCCCGCTCACCCCTTCCACGACCCGCGGGCAGCGGCGCGTCGCGGCAGAGGCCGAATGGCAATCCATTCCCGGCCTGCCGCTGCACATCTTCCGCCTCGCGGGCATCTACGGCCCCGGGCGCGGCCCGTTCGAAAAGGTGCGGCAAGGCACCGCCCGGCGGATCGTCAAGCCGGGGCAGGTGTTCAGCCGCATCCACGTCGACGATATCGCTCAGGTGCTCGAAGCCTCCATCGACCGCCCCCGCCCTGGCGCCGTCTACAATCTTTGCGATGACGACCCGGCTCCGCCCGAGGACGTGATCGCCCACGCCGCCGACTTGCTGGGCCTGCCGGTGCCCGGGGCAATCCCGTTTGACGAGGCCGAGATGACGCCGATGGCGCGTTCGTTCTATGCCGAATCGAAACGCGTCTCGAACCGGCGCATCAAGGAGGAACTCGGCGTGCGCCTCCTCCACCCCGATTACCGCAGCGGGCTGCGCGCGCTGCTGGCCGAAGAGGGCTGATCCCGCCCCTTCATCTTTCCTCAAATACTCAAACACGCCACGGCCCGAACAAAAAAAGGGCCGCGCACTGCGCGACCCTTTCCCTTGGCTTCAAAGGCCGGGGGCTGACTTACATCATGCCGCCCATGCCGCCCATGTCGGGCATGCCGCCGCCGCCGCCACCGGCGCCTTCTTTCTGCGGCTTGTCGGCCACCATCGCCTCGGTGGTGATCAGCAGGCCAGCGATCGAGGCTGCATCCTCGAGCGCGGTGCGAACCACCTTGGCCGGGTCGATCACGCCGAACTTGAACATGTCGCCATATTCGTCGGTCTGCGCGTTGTAGCCGAACTTGAGATCGTCGCTCTCGCGGATCTTGCCCGCGACAACCGATCCGTCCACGCCCGCGTTCTCGGCGATCTGGCGCAGCGGCGATTCGAGCGCCTTGCGCACGATCATGATCCCGGCGTTCTGATCGGTGTTGGCCCCGGTCAGCCCCTCGAGCGCCTTGGCGCCCTGCACGAGGGACACGCCGCCGCCGACGACGATACCTTCCTGCACCGCGGCGCGGGTCGCGTTGAGCGCGTCATCGACGCGGTCCTTGCGCTCCTTCACCTCGGTCTCGGTCATGCCGCCGACGCGGATCACGGCCACACCACCGGCAAGCTTGGCCACGCGCTCCTGGAGCTTCTCGCGGTCATAATCCGAGGTGGTGTCCTCGATCTGGGTGCGGATCTGGGCGACGCGCGCCTCGATCTCGTCCTTGCTGCCGTGACCGTCGACGATGGTGGTCTCGTCCTTGGTGATGTTCACCGTCTTGGCCGAGCCGAGCATGTCCATCGTCACCGATTCGAGCTTCATGCCCAGATCCTCGGAGATCACCTGGCCGCCCGTGAGGATCGCGATGTCCTGGAGCATGGCCTTGCGGCGATCTCCAAAGCCCGGCGCCTTGACGGCCGCGATCTTGAGGCCGCCGCGCAGCTTGTTGACCACGAGCGTGGCGAGCGCCTCGCCCTCGACGTCCTCGGCGATGATGAGCAGCGGTTTCTGCGACTGGATCACCTGCTCGAGCAGCGGCACCATCGGCTGGAGGCTCGACAGCTTCTTCTCGTGCAGCAGGATGAGGCAGTCATCAAGCTCGGCGATCATCTTGTCGGAGTTGGTGACGAAATAGGGGCTGAGATAGCCACGGTCGAACTGCATCCCCTCGACCACTTCGGTCTCGGTCTCGAGGCCCTTGGCTTCCTCGACGGTGATGACGCCCTCGTTACCGACCTTCTGCATCGCGTCTGCGATCATCTGGCCGATCTCGCTCTCGCCGTTGGCAGACACGGTGCCGACCTGCGCGACTTCCTCGGAATTCTCGACCTTGCGCGCCGCCGCCTTGATGTGCTCGACGACCTTCTTGGTCGCGAGATCGATGCCGCGCTTGAGGTCCATCGGGTTCATGCCCGCGGACACGGACTTGATGCCTTCGCGGACGATCGCCTGTGCCAGCACGGTGGCGGTGGTGGTGCCGTCGCCGGCCTCGTCATTGGTGCGGTTGGCCACTTCCTTGACCATCTGCGCGCCCATGTTCTCGAACTTGTCCTCAAGCTCGATTTCCTTGGCGACAGACACGCCGTCCTTGGTGATGCGCGGCGAGCCAAAGCTCTTGTCCAGCACCACGTTGCGGCCCTTGGGGCCGAGCGTCACCTTGACCGCGTCGGCCAGGGTGTTGACGCCCCGCATCATGCGGTTGCGGGCGTCGGTATCGAATCGTACGTCTTTAGCAGCCATGTTCGGATACTCCTGCTTATTCGTTGTTTCCGGGTCAGACGATGCGCGGCCTTCAGGCGGCCTTGGCGGCCTTGTCGTCGTCGATGATCCCGAGGATGTCGCTTTCCTTCATGATCATCAGCTCTTCGCCGTCGATCGTGACCTCGGTGCCGGACCACTTGCCGAACAGGACCGTATCGCCGGCCTTGACGGCCATCTCGATCAGTTCGCCATTGTCCTTGCGCGCACCGTCGCCAACGGCGACGACCTGGCCTTGCTGCGGCTTTTCCTTGGCGGTTTCGGGGATGATAAGACCCCCGGCGGTTTTTTCTTCGCTCTCCACGCGGCGGACGAGCACGCGGTCATGCAGCGGTTTGAATGCCATCTTCGAGGCTCCTTGGCTCAAAGTTTCCCTATTGAATGATCCCCGGCGGGGATCATTAGCACTCACTCTATTCGAGTGCTAACGGCGCAGAAGTAGGGAGTGCGAGGAAGCCTGTCAACTCCTTCGTTCGAGAAAAAGAACGCGAAGCCACGACGCTGGATAACCCGGCCGCAAGCGGCTATTTCCCGGCCGACCGCCATCCGCCGTGAAAGAGGCCCGATGACCATCCGCCCCGCCCCTCCGAACGACAACCTGACCCGCCTCCTCGACCGGATCGAGGCAGAGACTGGCGACGGCGCGGTGTCGGTGCGCGACGTGCTGGCAATCCTTGGGCCCCGCGCCTTCACGCCGATGCTGCTTGTGCCAAGCCTCGTTCTTGTCTCGCCCGCCTCGGCGATCCCCGGCGTGCCGAGCATCCTGTCGGCGCTGGTGGGGCTGGTGGCGTTGCAGATGCTGCTGGGGCACGATCGGATCTGGCTGCCGCGCGTGCTCTTGGATCGCGCGCTCGACGCCGTGCGCTTCGCCCGCGTCCTGCGCGCGCTGCGTGGCCCGGTCGCGTGGATCGACCCGCTGATAAACGAGCGCCTGACATGGCTCGCCGACAAGCCCGGCAACATCCCCGCGCTGGCGATCTGCGCCACCGTCTCGTTCTTCATGCCGCTGATCGAGTTCGTGCCCTTCCTCACCTCGATCCTCGCCGCGGCCATCGCTCTCTTCGCCACCGGCATGTTCGTCCGCGACGGGCTGTTGGTGCTTGTGGGCTACGGCCTCGTCTCGGGCGGCGCGGTGCTGGCGACAGGGGCGGTGCAGGCGGTGGCGGGCTGAGGGAAGGGGGATGGTCCGGGAGGCAGGTGTGCGGGACGGAGTGTGCTGTCGCTGCGGCTAGCTTGAAGGTTTGCTTCCGCTGAACATAGCTGTCTCCATCACGCGAAATCCGGTGGGCATATACCAAAGTTCAATCTCTGATGCCGCTTCTAACCGCGCATCGGTGCAATCGCGCGGCGAAGTAGGTCGCGAATATCTCGTTTTCAGCATACTCGTCAGGGGCCTTCCAATAGGCACCGAGGCGACCTGTCAGGCCGGCAATCCAATCGGCGGCCTGCATGGTCTGGTAGCGGTGGCTTTCTAATTGAAATGGTGGCTCGACGAGGCAGCGTCGCTGATCGGTTCCATACATGGCGATCGCCGCTTGTGTAACGAGGGCCGACCGCTGGTCGTGTTCGTCGAGGGCGAGGAGGAACTGATCGCAGGGTGTGCAATCCTCTGCACAGTGCTGGTCAATGCGCTTGATCGCCTCACGCAGAATATGCCTGTAGAGGGCGTTTGCATCGTGGACGTCGGGGGCGTCGTGCTTGCCTTGGCCGACATAGAAGGCAAAGCCGCCGAGCGTTTTTATCTTATTGAAAAGCCGGTTGGTAAAGTTGCGCAGCTCTCGATAGGTCTTGACGTTCCGGACCGTGTAGAGTGCCGAGCCCTTCTTTTCCCAAACGGATGGATGCATATCCGAGCGGTTGATCTCGAACTTCAGTAGTTCACATTTCCGCTGATAGAACCAAGTTCCAAAGTTGCGGACTTCCTCAACGGGAATCACAAGCCCGGCAAGACCGAAGACTGGGCTATCGTTGTGTTGGGGATCATCACGGCTAATGTAGGGGCCGATGTGGCCAAACTCATCCAAATAGGCAATGTAAGTCAAAGCACACCCCAGAAACACGAAAACCCGCGCTTGCGCGCGGGCCTCGGAATGAGGGCAACACAAGTTTGCGCCTCGTAGAAGTAGGTAGTCGATCAGGCTTCGATTGTCAACTTCATCAAAGCCGCCGCGCAACCTTCACTCAGGACTCCCACCCGCCATCTGCCCCTTCCCCCAAGCGTGCCAGACCTGAGCATCCCCCACCTCCAGAGCCCCTCGGGTTAAGCCCGAGGGTAACGAACGCACCATCTTCGCCGCAGTGCAGCATTCCCGGGTGACAATCCTCGCCCACATCCCTATAAGGCGCGCGAAACACCCGCAGCATTCAGGACAGACCCATGACCACACTCGTCTTCGGCCACAAATCGCCCGACACCGATTCCACCGGCTCGCCCATCCTGTGGGCGTGGTATCTCAACGAGGTGCAGGGCGGCGATGCCGAGCCCGTCCTCCTCGGCGAGCCCAATACCGAGGCCGCCTTCATGCTCGACCGCTGGAACCTGCCCAAGCCGCGCATCATCGACGGCGTCGAGGCCGGTCAGCCCTGCGTCGTGGTGGACACCAACAACCCCGCCGAATTGCCCGAGGCGATCAACGACGCCGACGTGCGCGCGATCATCGACCACCACAAGCTCGTCGGCGGGTTGGAGACGAAAGGGCCCATCGACATCACGGTGCGCCCGCTGGCCTGCACCGCGACGATCATGGTCGATCTCATGGGCGATGACGCCGCCAAGATGCCCGAGGCGATGAAGGGCGCGGCGCTGACCTGCATCCTCTCGGACACGCTCGAATTCCGCTCGCCCACCACGACCGACCACGACAAGGCGGTGGCCGAACGCCTCGCCGCCGATCTGGGCGTCTCGATCCCCGAGTACGCCGCCGAGATGTTCGCGGCCAAGTCCGACGTCTCGGCCTTTTCCGATGCCGAGCTGCTGCGGATGGATTCCAAGGAATACGAGGCGGGCGGCAAGAAGTTCCGCGTGAGCGTTCTGGAGACGACCGCGCCGGCCACCGTGCTCGACCGCAAGACGAGCCTGATGGACAGCATGACGACCGTCGCCGCCGAGGATGGCGTCGACCAGGTGCTCCTGTTCGTGGTGGACATCCTCAACGAAGAGGCGACGCTCCTGGTCCCGAACGATCTGGTCAAGACCGTCGCCGAGAAGAGCTTTGGCGCCACCGTCTCGGGCGACGTGGTGGTCCTGCCCGGCGTGATGAGCCGCAAGAAGCAGATCATCCCCAACCTGGCGCTCTGAATTTTCACCGCCGGAGTACCGACAGAATACCGACGTGATACCGACATGAAAAAAGGCCCGCGGTGGACACCTCCCGCGGGCCTTGTCATGTCCGGTTCGGCGGCTCAGCCGCGCCCGGCCTCGATCACGTCCTCGACCGTCCGAAGCCCGGTGCGCGGGGCCTGAACCAGCACCGCCATGTTGCCCGGCTTGTGCTCGTTGCGCAGCATCTTGGTATGCGCCCGCGGGATATCGGCCCAGGGAAAAACCTCGGACATACAAGGGTCTAGCCGCCGCTCAACCATCAGCTTGTTGGCCGCCGACGCCTGCTTGAGATGGGCGAAATGGCTGCCCTGCAGGCGCTTCTGGTGCATCCACATGTAGCGCACGTCGAAGGTGCAGTTGAACCCGCTCGTCCCTGCGCAGATCACAACCATGCCGCCCTTCTTGCACACCAAGCTCGACACCGGAAAGGTCGCCTCGCCAGGATGCTCGAACACCATATCCACACTGACCCCTTTGCCCGTTATGTCCCAGATAGCCTTACCAAATTTCCGCGCTTCCTTGAGCCACGCGTTGTATTCCGGCGTGTTCACCTTGGGCAGTTGACCCCAGCAGTCGAACTCTTTGCGGTTGATCACGCCCTTGGCCCCCTGGTCCAGGACGAACTGCCGCTTGCTCTCGTCAGAGATCACGCCGATCGCGTTGGCGCCCGCCGTGTTGGCCAACTGGATCGCGTAGGAGCCGAGCCCCCCCGACGCCCCCCACACCAGCACGTTCTGCCCGGGTTTCAGATCATGCGGCGCGTGGCCGAACAGCATCCGGTACGCAGTGGCAAGGGTGAGCGTGTAGCACGCGCTCTCCTCCCATGTCAGGTGACGGGGGCGCGGCATGAGCTGTTGCGCCTGCACCCGCGCGAACTGAGCGAATGAGCCGTCCGGCGTCTCGTAGCCCCAGATGCGCTGCGTGGGCGAGAACATCGGATCGCCACCGTTGCACTCCTCATCGTCGCCGTCGTCCTGGTTGCAGTGGATCACCACCTCGTCGCCGACCTTCCAGCGCTTGACCTTGTCGCCCACCTTCCAGACGATGCCAGCCGCATCCGATCCCGCGATGTGATACTCGGCACCGTGGCCGTCAAACGGGCTGATTGGCTGACCTAGCCCGGCCCAGACACCGTTGTAGTTGACGCCCGCCGCCATCACCAGAACCAGCACCTCGTGGCTGTCGATCTCCCAGGTATCGACCACCTCCTGTTGAAATGAGGTTTCCGGTTCGCCGTGACGCTCGCGGCGGATGGCCCAGGCGTACATCTGCTTCGGGACATGCCCCAGCGGGGGCATTTCGCCGATCTTGTAGAGGTCCTTCTCGGGCGCCTCGTAGGGCGCGATACCGGTATGCGTGTCCAAGGCCATCACCTGTCTCCTGTGCGCGGATGCCGCAATGCAGAATCGCGGCGGTCTGACCACGGGATACTGTCGAAGAGGTAATATTGCAATAGCATCAGGCTACGTTTTTGTAATTTTATGACCTTGCGAGTGCAGAATACCTGTATCAATCCTCGCTGCACTCGCGAAAGAGGTGGGCGATAGAGGCCGCATAATACCGCACCATCGCGCGCTCTCGGGGAACGATTTGGACCTGGTCGTCCTCCTGCGAAACGATGCCGCGGTCGGTCAGCGCACGCAGGCCAAACCGCGCCACCGCCGCCGCGCCGTCCTCGTCATCCTCTTCCGGACGAGGCATCGCCCGGGGCACCTGCGCAAGCATTTCGGCCACCGCCGTATCGAGCGCCGCGCGGTCGAGCGTGCCACCCGCGCAGATGAGCGCCCGCGCGACGAGCGGCACCGGCAGTACTGGCACCTCGGCGCCGATCCGTGCCATCAGAGTTTCGGCCAGTTTTTCGACCCCTCCGCCGGGGTCGTCACGCTCGAAAGCCGCAAGCGACAGCGGCGCGCCGAAGCTGACGGCGGCATAGCCGTGCCGGTGATAACGGCCCCGCAGCCGGAGCCAGACTTGCCAGAGCACGAATCGCGCCACCACCGAGATGCGCGCGGGAAATCGCCGCGCGCCTTTCTCTGCGGCTGCGACCAGCAACCGGTCCTCGAACACACGGTCGTAATTGAGCGCCACCGGCACGAAAACCACGTCGCGCGCATCTGGGCTGCGCTCTTCCACGAGGTATTTGAGCAGGCCCATCTTCGGCGGCTGTAACATGCCGGTGAGGCTCAGCCCGCCCTCAGGGAACACCGCCTGGGTCACGCCGCCGTCGGTCGCCAGCCCGACATAGCGCGCCAGCACCCGGCGGTAGAGAGCCCCGCGAGACCGGCGCCGGATAAAATAGGCCCCCATCGCCCGGATCATCCGTGACAGCGGCCAGACCCGTGCCCATTCGCCCACGGCATAACTGAGGGCCGAGCGGTCGGCAGCCAGCCACGTGACCAGCACGTAGTCCATGTTGGAGCGGTGGTTCATCACGAAGACCACAGTCGCCTCGCGGTCGATGCCGCCGAGCTTCTCGTCGAAATTCCCTAGCCGCACCCGGTAGAGCGTCCGGCTCAGCACCCGCGCCGCGCGGATGGCAAAGCCGAAATAGAGGCTTGCACTGAAACTCGGGACGATCTCGCGGGCGTAACGGCGGGCGCGCTCGAAAGCGACATCTTCGGGAATGCCCTCCGCTTGCGCCTCTGCGGTCACTGCGCGCAGCACCGCCGGGTCGTAGATGAGCCGCTGAATCATGTCATGGCGGCGGGCGAGCTTGAACGGCTCGATGGGCCGTTCCAGCCGCGCGTTGAGCCGCGCAACCGCGCGCTCCATCCGGCGACGAAAGAACCAGCGGACAGACGGGAACAGGAAATGGCTTGCGAAGGTGACGGCGGCAAAGGCCACCAGCAGGATCAGCGCCCAAAGGGGCATTTCAACCGTTTGCGCCATGCGGTCAGATAAGCAGGGAACGTAGCCTCGGTAAATGGCCCGTGAAATGCCCCGTGTGTGTCGTTCGCGCCCATTGTCGTCATCTGGCTTGACCGGACGATGTCTTGCCCATGAGGTTCGCGCGTCGAGTCCGAGGGAGACGGAGCAGGCGGCTCTTGCGCGCTCTTGCCGCGTTGCAGCGAATTGACAGCGTCCGTTTGTTGCCTTATCCCCGTCCCGAACGTAAGAAAATTGCGCAACCAATTCCCGAGGTCCGCCCATGTCGCAGACGCAGCAAGCTCCCAAAGGGGACCAGAAGACCGGCATGTCCGATCGCCAGGCCGATCGTCCGTGGCTCATCCGCACCTATGCGGGCCATTCGACGGCGCAGGCTTCGAACGCGCTCTACCGGTCCAACCTCGCACGAGGGCAGACCGGGCTTTCGGTGGCGTTCGACTTGCCTACCCAGACGGGCTATGACAGCGATCATGTGCTGGCGCGCGGCGAGGTGGGCAAGGTGGGTGTGCCAGTCTGTCACCTTGGCGACATGGAGACGCTGTTCGACCGGATCCCGCTGGATCAGATGAATACCTCGATGACGATCAACGCCACCGCGCCGTGGCTCTTGTCGCTCTATATCGCCGTGGCCGAGCGGCAAGGAGTGGACACGACCAAGCTGCAAGGCACGGTGCAGAACGACCTCATCAAGGAATATCTCAGCCGTGGCACCTATATCTGCCCGCCCGCGCCCTCGCTGCGAATGATCGGCGACGTGGCCGAGTACTGCTACAAGCACATCCCCAAGTGGAACCCGATGAACGTGTGTTCCTATCACCTGCAAGAGGCAGGCGCGACGCCCGAGCAGGAGCTGGCCTTCGCGCTCGCCACGGCCACAGCAGTGCTCGACGAGCTGAAACCGCGCGTCCCGGCAGAGGACTTCCCGGTGCTTGCCGGGCGGATCAGCTTCTTTGTCAACGCCGGTATCCGCTTCGTCACCGAGATGTGCAAGATGCGCGCATTCGTCGATCTGTGGGACGAAATTTTGCAGGAACGCTATGGCGTCGAGGACCCGAAGTTCCGCCGCTTCCGCTATGGCGTGCAGGTGAATTCGCTTGGCTTGACCGAGCAGCAGCCGGAGAACAACGTCTACCGCATCCTCATCGAGATGCTGGCGGTGACGCTGTCGAAAAAAGCCCGCGCGCGCGCCGTGCAACTGCCCGCCTGGAACGAGGCATTGGGCCTGCCGCGCCCGTGGGACCAGCAGTGGTCGATGCGGATGCAGCAGATCCTCGCTTACGAGACCGACCTTCTGGAATTCGACGACCTGTTCGACGGCAACCCTGCCGTTGATGCCAAGGTCGAGGCGCTCAAGAACGGCGCGCGGCACGAACTGGCGAATATCGACGGCATGGGCGGGGCAGTGTCGGCCATCGAGTACATGAAATCGCGACTGGTGGAGAGCAACGCAGACCGGCTGGGCCGCATCGAGGCGGGCGAGACCGTGGTCGTGGGCGTGAACAAGTGGCAGGAAGGCGAGCCTTCGCCGCTGCAATCCGAGGATGGCGGGATCATGGTCGTCGACCCGGGCGTCGAGGCCGATCAGATCGCCCGGCTTGACGCGTGGCGCGCGGCGCGTGACACGGACGCGGCGGAGCGGGCGCTGGCCGATTTGCGCGCGGTGGCGCGGGAGGGGCGTAACATCATGCCCGCCTCCATCGCCTGCGCGCAGGCGGGCGTCACCACCGGCGAATGGGCCGCCGAGATGCGTGCCGTGCATGGCGAGTATCGCGGGCCGACCGGAGTATCACCCAGCCCATCGAACCGCACCGAGGGGCTCGACGATCTGCGCGAGGCGGTAGACGCGGTGTCGGGGCGGCTGGGCAAGCGGCTGAAGTTTCTCATGGGAAAGCCGGGGCTCGACGGGCATTCGAACGGGGCCGAGCAGATCGCCTGCCGCGCCCGCGATTGCGGTATGGACATCCGCTACGAGGGCATTCGCCTCACGCCCGAACAGATCGTCGCCTCAGCAATCGAGGACGAGGCGCATGTGGTGGGCCTGTCGATTCTATCGGGCAGCCACATGCCGCTGATGGAAGAGCTGATGGAGCGCATGCGCGCCGCTGGCCAGGGCCACGTGCCGGTGATCGTCGGCGGTATCATCCCCGAAGAGGACGCCGCGCGCCTGCGCGAAATGGGGGTGGCGCGGGTCTACACGCCCAAGGATTTCGAACTTAACACCATCATGATGGACATCGTCACACTTGCCGATCCAAGGGCGGTGGCGGCGGAATAATCCGCCGCCCTGCCTGGTCAGTCGGGGTCACTGCTCGCGAACCTCGGTGATGCGCGCGATGATCCGCTGGTTGAGCGCGTCGCTCTCGCCGGCGGCATTGGCGATGGCCACGTAGCTGTCGAGATCCATGTTCTCGACCCCGTCCACGGCGGCCGCGGCGGCGGTGTTGGCTTCCTCGGCGAGCGCCTGCTGCTGCGCCTCGTCCTCGACCGCGTCGATCCGCGGGCCGTAATCCTTGCGCACCTCTTCCACTGCGAGAATGGCATCGACAAAGGCCACGACCTGCGCTTCGGTCACGTCCTCTGCGGCAATCTGCGGCGGTGGCGTCTGTTGCGCAGCAAGCGGCGTGGCAAGTGCAATCGCGGTGGCACCCAGAATGCTGGCAAGTCGGGTTCTGAACGTCAAGATCGTCTCCTGTCTGTTATCGCTGCCGTCACCCTTCGCGGGCAACACTGCCCGTGACGTGCACGCTCGGGTCGCGCACGGCAACCCATTGAGCAAAAAAATGCCGAGAGTCGCGGCATTTCCCGTTGCCGCGACGCGGGCGGACGGTGCAGGATGGGCGCTCTCGCGCGAGGAGCTGCCCCATGTCCCTGACGATCCGTCCCCTGGAGACCGGCGACAAGCCCGCCTGGGTGCCGCTCTGGCGGGCCTATCTCGATTTTTACGAGACCACGTTGCCTGATGCTGTCTATGATGTGACGTTCGCGCGGCTCACCTCGACCGACCATCCAGACCAGAATGGTCTGATCGCGCTGGAGGACGGGCGCGCTGTGGGGCTGGTGCATTTCATTTATCATCCGCACAACTGGCGGATTGAGAAGGTGTGCTACCTGCAGGACCTCTTCGCCGCCCCCGAGGCGCGTGGACGCGGCGTGGGACGGGCGCTGATCGAGGCGGTCTACGCGCGTGCCGACGCGGATGACTGCCCCTCGGTCTATTGGCTGACGCAGGATTTCAACACGAGGGCGCGGCAGCTTTATGACCGGATCGGCAGGCTCACGCCTTTCATCAAGTACAGCCGTTAGACCGACTAGGGCTCAGAAGTCGATGGCGAGGCCCATCTTCTCCCAATCGCCGTAGCGCACAGGCTCGAGCCCCTCGCGCCGCCCGCCAAGTTCGGGTGGCAGGTTGGGATCGCCGGCGGCCTTGCGGCGGCGTTCCTCGGCTTCGGCAAGTGCGCGCTGGGCGGCGGGGGGCAGGTCGCGGGGGTTGTCGTCAGTGCTCATGCTTGGCCTTTCCCATCCTGGTCGGGCTTGATATATCGCGCCACCTGCCAAAGGCCAAGGATTTGACCATGCCTGCCTCCCCCTGCTCTGCCCGCGCCGCGGCCGCGCGCCTGCTCGACCAGGTGCTGGTCGAGGGGCAGCTGTTGTCCGAGGCACTGTCGCAGGGCACGCTCGACGCGCTGCCACCCGCTGACCGGGCGCGCGCGCAGCGGCTGGCAATGGAGACGTTTCGGGGGCTGGAACGCGCCGACCGGCTGATCGCGCGACACACCCGAAAACCCCCGCCCTTGCCTGTGCGCAATGTATTGCGGCTGGCGGTGAGCGAACTGGCGCAGGGCGGCGAGGCGCACGGGGTGGTGAGCGAGGCGGTCGCCATCGTGGGGGCGAGCGCCCGGCACAAGCGGCTTTCAGGCATGGTCAACGCGGTGCTGCGCAAGCTGGCGGACGAAGCACCGCGCGTGTGGAGTGACCTGCGCGTGCCGCGCCTTCCCGGCTGGCTGCGCGTGCCGTTGGTGGCGGCCTGGGGCAAGGGCGCGGTCGCGGCGATGGAGCGCGCGCATCTGGCGGGCGCACCGCTCGACCTGACGGTGAATGGCGATGCGGAGGACTGGGCCGCGCGGCTGGGCGGTGACGTGCTGCCGACGGGGTCGGTGCGGCTGCGGGAGGCGGGGCAGGTGACGGCGTTGCCGGGCTATGACGCGGGCGCGTGGTGGGTGCAGGATGCCGCGGCGGCGATGGCGGCAAAGGTGCTGGCCCCGCAGCCCGGCGAGACGGTACTCGACATGTGCGCCGCGCCTGGCGGCAAGACCCTGCAACTGGCAACAAGCGGCGCGGCAGTGACGGCGCTAGATATATCGGCGCGGCGAATGGAGCGGGTGGCGGATAACCTCGCGCGCACCGGGCTGAGTGCGACGGGCGTCGTTGCCGACGCGCTGACGCATGAGGGGTGCTATGACGCGGTGCTGCTGGACGCGCCCTGTTCGGCCACCGGCACGATAAGGCGGCACCCTGATCTTCCCCACGCGCGCGACGGTGCCGGGATCGGCGAGTTGATCGGGATGCAGGCAGCCATGCTCGATCACGCGCTTTCGCTCCTGAAACCCGGCGGGCGGCTGGTTTTCTGCACCTGCTCGCTGCTGCCCGACGAGGGGGAATGCCAAGTGGACGAGGCGCTGGCGCGACACACCGACCTGACCGTCGATCGCGCATCGCTCGACCTGCCGGGGATCGAGCCGGGATGGATCACCGAGGAGGGTGGGCTGCGCCTGCGCCCGGACTACTGGCCAGAGCGCGGCGGCATGGACGGCTTCTACATCGCCTGCCTGCGGCGCGGGTAGGCATGTCCCGCATCACCCTCCGGCCTTATTGGATATCTTTGGTCCAAGAGGCCCCCGGATCAAGGTCGAGGGACACCGAGAGGCGGCTGCGGGCACCCACAATCGGGCGGTGACTTGGGCACGCAGCCCCATTATAGTGCTGCCACGAGCGCCGCAAGAAGCGTGCAGAGGCACATGTCGCATTCCGAATCCCTGTCCGCGCGCTGGGCGCGCCTGAGAAACTGGCTGGCCGCGCGGTGGGCGGGGCGCGGCCAGCCGGTGACCGCCTTCGTGTCGCAGCCCGAGCCGCGCAGCATCGGCTACCTCGCGCGGGGTCGGCAGCTTTGCGCAGGGAATTTCGTCTTTGCGGGCCATCTCGTGGAGGCCCCTGACACGATGATCTGGGATATCGTCTCGCCGGACGCTGATTTCGCCGCCGAGATGCACGGATTCGGCTGGCTCGACGATCTCGCGGCGGCGGGGGATGCTGCGGCGCGTGCCAAGGCGCAGGCGTGGCTCATGGAATGGATCGCGCGCTACGGGCGCGGGCGCGGTCCGGGGTGGACGCCGGACCTTGCGGGTCGGCGGCTCATCCGCTGGATCAGCCACGCGCTGTTCCTCATGCGCGGGCAGTCGGCAGAGGAGTCCGAGGCGTTCCTGCGCGCGCTGGCGCGACAGGCGCGGTTCCTGTCGTGGCGTTGGCAGGCGGCGACGCCGGGGCTCAAGCGTCTCGAGGCGCTCACCGGGCTGGTCTTTGCCGGGGTGTCGCTCGAGGGGATGGCGCCACTTGCCGACGAGGCACGGGCGGCGCTGGCGCGCGAATGCACGGCTTGCGTCGATGACGAGGGCGGCATTCCGGGGCGCAATCCCGAGGCGTTGCTGGAGGTGTTCACGCTGCTCACCTGGGCGGCGCTGGTGCTGAGCGAGAACGGGCGCACTGCGGCGGACGCGCATTGGCGCGCGGTGGAGCGGATCGCGCCGTGCCTGCGTGCGCTGCGCCATGCCGATGGCGGGCTGGCGCGGTTCCACGGCGGCGGAAAGGGCCTCGACGGGCGGCTCGACGCGGCGCTGGCGGCAAGCGGGGTCAAGGGACAGGCGCGGAGCGGGCGCGCGATGGGTTATGCGCGGCTGGCGCGCGCGCGCACGAGCGTCATTATAGATGCTGCGCCGCCCGCGATGGGGGCCGCCGCCGACGAGGCGCATGCCTCGACGCTGGCATTCGAGCTCACCTCGGGGCGGCGGCCTCTGATCGTGAATTGCGGCTCTGGGGCGAGTTTCGGCCCCGAGTGGCGGCGCGCGGGGCGCGCGACACCGTCACATTCGGCGCTGGTGGTGGCGGGCGGGTCGAGCGCCCGGCTGGGCCGCGACCGCCGCCATCCCGGACGGCTGGAAGAAGCGCCGCGCGACGTGCCGGTGCAGATGTCGCGCGCGCCCGACGGGGTGCGCTTCGAGGGCGGGCATGACGGGTATCTACGCAGCCACGGACTGATGCACGTCCGCAGACTCGACCTGTCTGGCGATGGTAGGGCGCTCGTGGGCGAGGACATGCTGCTGGCACTGGAGGACGATCACAAGGCGCGATTCGACCGCGCGCTCGATGCCACGCGCCTGCATGGCGTGCCGTATGACATCCGTTTTCACCTGCACCCGGACGTGGAGGCATCGCTCGACATGGGCGGTGCTGCAGTCTCGCTGGTGCTGCGCAGTGGCGAAATCTGGGTGTTTCGGAGTGATGGTGTGGCCGCTTTGGCCTTGAACCCGAGCGTCTATCTTGAAAAAACGCGGCTCAAGCCGCGTGCGACACGGCAGATCATTCTCTCGGGTCGCGCGACGGGCTATGCGACCCGTATCCGCTGGTCACTGGCCAAGGCGCAGGAAACCCCCGTCGGCATCCGCGATGTCACGGAGGAGGCGCTCGACCCAGTGGCTGAGGAGTGATCCGCCGGACTCCCGTTCGGCATCCATTTTGACAGGACCCACAACCAATGACCGATCTCGCGCCAGTGACCCGCGCCCTTCTCTCCGTTTCCGACAAGACTGGTCTTGCCGATCTTGGCCGCGCGTTGGCGGAGCGTGGCGTGGAACTCGTCTCGACCGGTGGCACCGCGCGCGCCCTGCGCGAAGCTGGGCTCGCGGTGCGCGACGTGGCAGAGGTGACCGGCTTTCCCGAGATGATGGATGGGCGCGTCAAGACGCTCCACCCGATGGTGCATGGCGGGTTGCTGGCGCTGCGTGACAACCCGGGTCACGTGGCGGCGATGGAGGCGCACGGGATCGCGCCAATCGACCTCCTGATAGTCAATCTCTACCCGTTCGAAGAGACCGTGGCCAAGGGTGCCGACTACGATACCTGCGTGGAGAATATAGACATCGGCGGCCCGGCGATGATTCGTGCGGCGGCCAAGAACCATGCGCATGTGACCGTGGTGGTGGATGTCGAGGATTACGATAAGGTGCTGGGCGACATGGATCAGCATGGCGGCGCGACCTGCCCTGAATTCCGCCGCAAGCTGGCGCAGCGCGCCTACGCGCGCACAGCGGCCTATGACGCGGCGGTGAGCACCTGGATGGCAGAGGCCATCGACGAACCCGCCCCGCGCCGTCGCGCCTTTGCCGGGACGCTCGCGCAGGTGCTGCGCTATGGCGAGAATCCGCATCAGAGTGCCGCGTTCTACACCGACGGCTCCGATCGCCCCGGCGTGGCCACTGCGCGGCAGGTGCAGGGCAAGGAGCTGAGCTACAACAACATCAACGACACCGACGCCGCCTTCGAGTTGGTCAGCGAGTTCGCGCCTGAAGACGGCCCCGCCTGCGCCATCATCAAACACGCCAATCCCTGTGGCGTGGCGCGTGGCGCGACGCTACTCGACGCCTACAAGAGCGCCTTCGACTGCGACCGCACCTCCGCCTTCGGCGGTATCATCGCGCTGAATCATTCGCTTGATGCGGCAACGGCGGAAGAGATCGCCGGGATTTTCACCGAAGTGGTGATTGCACCCGGGGCCGATGAGGCGGCAATGAGTATTTTTGCCAAGAAGAAGAACCTGCGGCTCTTGCTGACCGGCGGGCTGGCCGACCCGGCGGCGCCGGGGCGGATGATCAGGCAGGTTTCGGGCGGCTACCTGGTGCAGGAGAAGGATGCGGGACGCCTGAGCGCCGATGATCTGCGGGTGGTGACGAAGCGCGCGCCGACGGATCGAGAAATGTCGGACATGCTATTTGCCTGGACGGTGGCCAAGCATGTGAAATCCAACGCCATCGTTTATGTGAAGGATGGCGCCACGGTCGGAGTCGGCGCGGGCCAGATGAGCCGTGTGGACAGTTGCCGGATCGCCGCGCGCAAGGCGCGTGACATGGCCGAGACGCTGGGATTGCCCGTGCCGCTGACCGAGGGCAGCGTAGTGGCGTCGGACGCGTTCTTTCCCTTCGCCGACGGGCTGATGACGGCCGCTGATGCGGGGGCCACCGCGGTCATCCATCCCGGCGGGTCGATGCGCGACGACGAGGTAATCGCGGCGGCGGACAAAGCGGGGCTGGCGATGGTGCTGACCGGTCAGCGCCATTTCCGGCACTGAGGCGGGCCGATGCGCACTGTTTTCTGGGTGGCCTTCTGGGTCTTTCTGCTCGACCAGGCCACGAAATACCTCGTGGTTCACATGCTCGATCTGCGCAGTCTGGGATGGATCGAGGTTTGGCCACCGTTTCTAAACCTGCGCATGGCGTGGAACACGGGAATCAATTTCGGGATTCTCTCTGATCACGGTGCGGTCATGCGCTGGGCGCTTATCGCCGTGGCGCTGATGATCGTGGTGGCGGTGCTTTGGTGGGTTCATACCGAGCACCCCGGGCGGCTGCAGCGGTTCGCGGCGGGGGTGCTGGTGGGTGGCGCGCTGGGCAATGTCGTTGACCGGTTGATATATGGCGCGGTGGCGGATTTTCTCAATATGTCGTGCTGTGGCATCGACAACCCGTTCGCGTTCAACGTGGCCGATCTGGCGATCTTCGCGGGTGCCTTCGGCATTGTGTTGCTGCCCGGCACGAAAAAGCCCTCGTGACCTCGGCGGACGCATGCGGTAAACCACCCCAAAGCGCAAGGAGTGTGGCTATGTGGATGCCGCGGAAAACCGTTCTGACGCTGTTGGCTGTCGTAATCGTGGCGGGCTGTGGAGGCGCGCGCGACGACGAGGTGTCGCTCAGGAAGATCAGGCACAAGGGCAACGGGCCGGACGAGTTCTCGATCATACCCGGCAAGCCGCTGGAAATGCCCGAGGACGTGGCCGCGCTACCCGAGCCAGTACCGGGGGGGGGCAACCGCACCGATCAGGACCCGGTTGCCGACGGGATCGCGGCGCTGGGCGGGAACGCGGGCGCGCGGCGTACCGGGGCGCCCTCCGCGGCCAATGCCGGACTGTTGAACCATGCCGCGCGGTACGACCGGAATCCGGCGATCCGCCAGACGCTCGCCGCCGAAGATCGCGAGCTACGCCGTGACTACGGAAACGTGAACATCCTGCGCATACTGCCCTCCGACGATTACACCCAGGCCTACAAAGACCAGTGGCTCGACCCCTATGCCGAGGAGCAGCGTCTGCGCCGCAGAGGCGTGCGCACCCCGGCGGCACCGCCGGCGCCCAAGGATCAGTGATCGCCGCTTGAAACACGGCGCGCGGGGCGTATCTAGAGATCAATCGTTTCTCGAACGCGGAGGCCCGTCATGCGCCGTCTGATCGTCGCGCTGCTTCTGGTGATCCCCTTCGGCCCCGCGTGGGCGGGGCCGGTGACCAACTTTACCCTCGATAACGGTATGGAGGTGGTGGTGATCGAGGATCACCGTGCCCCGGCGGTGACCCAGATGGTGTGGTATCGGGCCGGATCGGCGGACGAGCCGCCCGGCATGTCGGGGGTGGCGCATTTCCTCGAACACTTGCTATTCAAGGGCACCGAGACGCTGGAGCCAGGCGAGTTCTCGGCTACAGTGGCGCGCCATGGCGGCACCGACAACGCCTTTACCAGCTATGATTACACTGCCTATTTCCAGCGCATTGCAGCTGACCGGCTTGGCCTCGTGATGGAGATGGAGGCCGATCGCATGGCCAATCTGCGCCTCTCCGACGACGACATCGCCACCGAGCGCGACGTGATTCTCGAAGAGCGCAACCAGCGGGTCGAGAACAGCCCCGCAGCGCTCTTTCGCGAGCGGATGGGAGCGACGCAATATCTCAACCACCCCTACGGCGCGCCGATCATTGGCTGGCGGCATGAGATGGAGGCGCTCGACCGCGCGGCGGCGGTGGATTTCTACAGCACATATTATGCGCCCAACAACGCCATCCTGATCGTCGCCGGCGATGCCGACCCCGAGGAAGTGCGCGCGCTGGCAGAGAAACATTACGGCCCGATCCCGGCCAACCCGGACCTGCCCGAGCGCATCCGGCCGCAGGAGCCGCCGCAACTTGCCGAGCGGAGGCTGATCCTGCGCGATCCGCGGGTGTCGCAGCCCTACGTCGCGCGCTCCTACCTCGCGCCCGAGCGCGACAGCGGCGCGCAGCGCGAGGCGGCGGCGCTCACGCTTCTGGCGGCGCTTCTGGGCAACGGACAGACATCGGTGCTCAACGAGGCGCTGCAATTCGAGCAGAGCATCGCCGTGCAGGTGGGTGCGTGGTATTCGGGCATGTCGCTCGATGACGCGAGCCTCGATTTCGTGGTGGTTCCCGCCCCTGGCGTAACGTTGGCCGAAGCCGAGGCTGCGCTCGGCGAGGTGCTGACCGGGTTCCTCGAAACGGGCCCCGACCCCGAGCATCTGGAGAGGATCAAGAGCCAGTTGCGCGCGCAGGAAATCTACGAGCGCGACGACGTCACGGCGCTGGCGCAACGCTATGGGCGCGCGCTGACACAGGGGCTGACCGTGGCGGATGTGCAGGCATGGCCTGACATCCTGCAGGAGACCACGGACGAGGAGATCATGGACGCGGCGCGCAACGTGCTCGACCGCGAGAGATCGGTAACGGGCTACCTGATGGCCCCGGAGGTGACGCAATGATCCGGTTCGCCCTTGTTGCAATCATGGTGTTGGCGGCGCTTCCCGCGCGCGCCGCGGTGGATGTCGAGCAAGTCACGAGCCCAGGCGGCATCGACGCGTGGCTCGTCGAGGATCACTCGATCCCCTTTGTCGCGCTGGAAATACGGTTTCGCGGCGGCACCTCGCTGGACCTCGAGGGCAAGGCGGGGGCGGTCAACCTGATGACCGGGCTGCTGGAGGAAGGAGCGGGGGCGCGCGATGCGCAGGAATTCGCGCGCGCCGCCGAGGAGCTTGCGGCGCGGTTCGGCTATGGCGCGGGCGACGACACGGTGAGCGTCTCGGCACAGTTCCTGACCGAGCGGCGCGCGGAGGCGGTCGATTTGCTGCGCGACAGCCTGATCGCCCCGCGTTTCGACCCCGAGGCCATCGAGCGGGTGCGCGCGCAGGTGCTTTCGGGGCTGCGCTCGGATCAGACCAACCCGCGCAGCCTCGCCGGGCGCGCGGCATCGCGGTTGATCTACGGCGATCACCCCTATGGGCGCCCGGGCGAGGGTACCATCGAGAGCGTGAGCAGCCTCGCCCGTGAGGATATCGTCACCGCGCACCGCGCCGCACTCGCGCGCGACCGTGTTCATATCAGCGCTGTGGGTGACATATCCGCCGAAGAGTTGGGCGCGTTGCTCGACCGCTTGCTGGGCGATTTGCCTGCCACCGGTGCGTCGCTGCCCGGCGAGGCCGATCCGACCCTACCTGGTGGCATCAAGGTAGTCGAATTCGAGACGCCACAATCCATTGCGCTATTCGCGCAGCGCGGCCCCGACCGTGACCATCCTGATTTCCTCACCGCCTATGTGCTCAATCACATCCTCGGCGGGGGCGGGTTCGAGAGCCGCCTGATGACCGAGGTGCGCGAGAAGCGGGGGTTGACCTATGGTGTCTATTCTTACCTCGCCAACAAGGACGCGGCCGATCTCTGGATGGGCTCGGTCGCCTCGGCCAACGGGCGCGTGGCCGAGGCCATCGCGGTGATTCGCGACCAATGGGCGCGGCTGCGCGACGAGGGGGTGACGGCGGAGGAACTCGAGGACGCCAAGACCTACCTCACCGGTGCCTACCCGCTGCGTTTCGAGGGCAACGCACAGATCGCCTCGATCGCCGTGGGGATGCAGGTGGACGGGCTGCCTGTCAAATACATCGCCAACCGCAACGAGATGATCGAGGAGATCACGCTTGAAGAGATTAACCGCGTGGCACGCGAGTGGCTCGACCCCGATCGGCTGACCTTCGTCGTGGTCGGGCAACCCGAAGGGGTGGAAAGCACGGTGAACTGAGTCCGGGCGAGGGACGGTTCGTTATTTTCAGGCGAAAGTCGAAGGACGTTTGACGATCCGCGAGCGAGAACGCAGCCGGGAGGCATCGCTTCCGGCCAGCCTGTGCCCAACGCCACTGCTTCGGGGCATAGCCCTAGATCAGGTCAGCGAGGGCATGAACCTGACCTTGCGCGCCACTGAACTCAACTGCTTCAATTGCAACCATCGTAACGATGTTACCGCGTCCCCGCAGGATCACCTGCGCTCCTTCTTGCACGATCTCGTAATCCGTGCGCAGCCCCGGCAGGATCGCGCGATCCTTGCCCGTCCCGCCGTGAAGCCGGTCGTCGCCGTCCTGTCCGATAAGTATGTCGTCGCCTGGGCCGCCAATCAGGATATCCGCCTTGGCGGTTCCCGCGAGCCGCGCCGCCTTGTCGCCCGCGCGCCGCAGCGCCCCGTGCAGGAACGTGCCGGGCGGGCGCGGGTCGTCCCAGTGGGGCTGCGTGGCATTGGCGCGCATGAGGACATTCCAGCGGGGCGTGTCGTCGTTGAGATGGCGCAGCGCGCCCCAGCTTCCCCATTTCGAGGCTGCGGCCACGTCCACGAAGGCGTTGAAGAACGTCCCGCCTGCCGCGCGCCAGCCGGCGAGCAGCTCCTCGTAGAGCGCGCCCATCTGCGGCGCGTAGTTGAACGCGGTGAAGAAGTCGGTGAGTGGGGCGTTGCCTGTCACGGCACCGTTTCCCACCACATGGGAGCCACCGCCATACATGACCAGTTGCAGATCATGACGCGCCGCCACGTCGGCGTGGTAGGGGAGGATTTCGCCCAGGAGCGCGCCGAGCGAGCCCTGCCGCAGCGCCTGTGCCGCGAGGTCGAAGGCAAGCTCGTAGCCATGCGCGGCGACCGCCGCCTCCGGGTTGGCCTCGGTCTCGACAGCGCGGGCGCGGGCCACGGCGCGGCTGGCGGTGATCCAGCTCTCGACCGTGGTGGCCATGTTCTCGGCCCCCAGCTCGTGACCGAAAAAGCCCGAGACGGCGTAGGCGTCGAAGCTGGCCGAGGGGGGCGCGTCGATCTGCCCGGCCGCCACGGCGAGCGGTGCTGTGAGCATCGGCACCTCCAACCCCGGCCAGGCAGTATGCACGCCGGCGACCAGCGACAGACGCCCCGGCGCGTCGGCAAAGACCGTGCGCCAGATATCCGCCATCTGGGCCGCGCGCATCCCCGCGAATTGCATCCAGGCGTCTTCGGGTGCGCCCTCGCCCCAAAGCGAGGTGGCCGCCTCTTGGGCCCAGATCGCCTGAGGAAAGGCCACGTTCCACAGCTCGTTGGAATATTCCACGTGCACCTTCAGGCCCGGGTTGAGATGGTCGCGCATATAGGTGGCGAATGCGCGCATATAGGCGTCATCGGCGGCGTGAGGCATGTTGACCCACGGATCGGCCCCGATCCTGTTGGCGAGCGCCACCATCACCTCGACCGGCACCCCGCGCCAGCCATAGGTGGCGTCTAGCGGCGTCGGGCGGTCCGCCCATGTCACCTGGTCCGAGCCGTTGGTGAGTTGCCAGTCGGTAAATCTCAGGAGGCGAAGGTCAGCGATGCGGTCGATCCAGAGCGGGTTGAAGATCGCCCCCGCAGCGTGGGGCGCGAGATGATCCTCGTGGACGATGGTGATGTCGCGCAGCGGGTCTTTGGCATCGGTTTCCCGCAGCCGCAGCACCACGGAGCCGTCGCCGGGGGTGTAATCGAAGCGGATTTCGCGCGTGTCGTAATTGTAGCGAACGTTATCGGCGCGCCCGGTGACGCGCAGCACGCCGTTGCCCGCGTAACGCAGAAGGTAGCGGCCTCGCAGGTGTGTGGCGCCCTCCGGCTGATCGGTCAGCACGTAGCTTTCGAGAGCCCTCGCCCCCTCGGGCAGGGCCGTCGGCCAGCCCCTTTCATCGAGATAGCCGCCCGCGTGTAACGCAGCCGTGGAAAAGGCGCCGCGTTCCTGTGCGCTGTGCCCGATCCACGGGCTGGCGGTCTTCATCACGTTGATGAACGGGTGCTGGGTGGTCCGGTCGACGATCCCGTTCAGCCCCATGGCGAGGCTGGGAGCGGTAAGCCCGGTTCCGGGCAGGGGGGCATCCGCGGACCGGGCCATAGCGACCGCGACGAACAGCCCGACCATCATCGCAAGAATTGCCGGGACGAGCCGAAGTCCTGTGTGCATGGCGGATCGCTCTCCTTGCCATGTGCCCATGCGCCTCGCCGCACTATAGGGCGCGGCAGGAGCCTTGGCCATCGCTGCGTGCGGCGGTGGCTGTGCGCAAATGCCACAATTCGCCTGTCAAGCCATTGGTTTTTCTGGACCTGAACCCGCTGACTGGAGTAGATTCATTGAAAATGGGGATAAAATGCCCCGCATTCGAGGCAGCAGAGCAGACATCCGATGTATCCCGAGCGGTTTTCGAACCTACCGGCCTATGCGTTCCCGCGCCTGCGGGCGCTGCTCGACGCGCATGCGCCGGGCGGCGAGGTCGTGCACATGACCATCGGCGAGCCGAAACACGCCTTTCCGGAGTGGATCACAGAGGAGATCGCGGCCAATGCGGCGGGCTTCGGGCAGTATCCCGTGAACGAGGGAATGCCCGCGCTGCTGGAGGCTGCCGCCGACTGGCTGGAGCGGCGCTATGGCGTGCAGGCCGATCCCGAGACGCGGCTGCTGGCGCTCAATGGCACGCGGGAGGGGCTGTATAATGCCATGATGGCGCTCTGCCCTGAAACGAAGCGGGGCAGGCAACCCGCGGTTCTGGTGCCCAACCCATTCTACCAGGTCTACATGGTCGCGGCGCTGAGCGTGGCGGCGGAGCCGGTGTTTCTCAACGCCACCGCCGAGACGGGCTACCTGCCGGATTTCGCCTCGGTGCCGCCGGAGGTGCTCGACCGGGTGACGGTGGCCTACCTTTGCTCGCCGTCCAATCCGCATGGCGCGGTGGCCTCTCGGGAGTATTGGGCGCAAGTGATCGGGCTGGCCGAGAAGCACGATTTTCGCATCTTCGCCGATGAATGCTATTCCGAGATCTACCGCGACGGCCCGCCACCGGGCGTGTTGGAGGTGGCAGAAGAGATGGGGGCCGATCCCGAGCGGATCGTCGCGTTTCACAGCCTGTCGAAGCGGTCGAACGTGCCGGGGCTGCGCTCGGGCTTCGTGGCAGCGGGACCCGAGAGCATCCGTCGCATGCGGCAGTTGCGTAACTACGCCGGTGCGCCCTTGCCTATGCCGTTGCAGCACGCGGCGGCCAGGCTCTGGGCGGATGAAGCGCATGTGGTGGAGAATCGCCGCCTTTACGCGCGAAAATACGCACGCGCTGACGAGATCATGGCGGGCGTGCCCGGCTATCGCCCGCCGGAGGCCGGGTTCTTCCTGTGGCTGCCGGTGGCGGATGGCGAGGCGGCAGCACTGCGGCTGTGGCGCGAGACGGGGGTGCGGGTGCTGCCCGGGGCCTACCTCGCGCAGGAGGCGGGCGGGGTGAACCCCGGAAAGGGATTCGTGCGGGTGGCGATGGTGGCCCCCGAGGACGAGATGGCGCACGGGCTGAGCCGCCTGCGCGGCTGTCTCTACGGATGAGCGGAGACGAGGACGAGATGGCATACCAGACACGTGGGCGCGAGCCGCTTATCGACAGCACTGTGGCGCAGGCTCTGGGCAAGCGCGGTAGGGAACTGATCGGTCTCATGCTGCTGGGCTTCGCGGTGGTCGCCGGGGCGACCGTGTATTCTTACACTCCCACAGATCCGAGCTGGATGGCGGCGACCGACGGGCCGGTGGACAACCTGCTAGGCGCGCCCGGGGCGTCGGTGGCGGCCCCGCTCTACATGATCATCGGCCTTGGGGCCTGGGGGCTGGTGATCCTGCCACTTGTCTGGGGGGCGCGGCTCGTGATGCATCTGGGTGGCGAGCGCGCGCCCGGTCGGCTTATCTTCGCGCCGGTCTGGGTGGCGATTCTGTCGCTCTACTGCGCGACGCTGGCCCCGTCCGAAACCTGGGCCGCGCATCACAGCTTTGGCCTTGGCGGGTTGTTCGGTGACACGGTCCTGGGTACGCTGCTGGGCCTCCTTCCGGTCGGGCCGGGGCTGGGTCTGCGGCTCTCGACGCTGGGGCTGGGCGCGCTGGTACTAGCCGCAGGTGCCTTCGTGCTGGGCTTTGACGGGGGCGAGCTGCGGCGGATCGGGCGGTTCCTAGTGCTTGGGTTGGTGCTGACCTACGCGGGGGTTCGGGCGGTGGCCGCGCGTGGCATCGGCGGCCTCGTTGGCGCCGGTCAGGCGGTGCGGGCCCGCCGCGCGGAGGCCGCGGCGCAGGCGCAGGAGAATCGGGTGGAGGCCGCCCCGCAAGCCGGGCAGGCTCAGGCTGCGGCCCGCGTGCGCCGCGCCGAGCCAACCCTTGACGGTACCGCCACCGCCGCCGCAACGGAAAAATCCGGTGGGCTACTGGCGCGGATGCCCGGCTTGTTACGCAGGCCCGAGGCGATGCCCGAACCAGAGCTTGTAGAGCGCGAAGCCGGGGCCGAGGCGGCCGATGCCCCGCCCGAAGACCGCATTCGCGCGCGCATCGCAGACGTGATCCGTACACGCGTGCGGAAGAACCCGGCGGTGCAGGTGGAATCGGTCGCGCCGCTGACCAAGGGCCGCGGTCGCGGGCCCGACCCGCTGATCCTGAACGGCGCACCTCATGTACCGCTGCCGCCCGAGCCGCCGCTCACGGCGCGCGAGGCCACCGGTCTGACTATGCCGCCCGCGCCCGAAGAGGAAACCACGCTCGTCGAGCCGGACATGCCGGAGATGGGTATGTCCGAGATGGACGCTACGCCGGGTTCGACGGAGCGTCCGCGCATCCCCGTGCCCGAGCCGCGCAAAGTGGTGCAGCACCCGCCGCGCAAGGCTCCGCAGCCCTCGGCGCGCGCTATGGCCGAGGCGCAGCCCGCGCTGCCCTTTGCCGCCGAGGCCCCGGATTGCGAACTGCCGCCGCTGTCGCTTCTGACCGATCCGGCGACCGTGCAGCGCCATCACCTGAGCGACGACGCGCTGGAGGAAAACGCGCGGATGCTGGAGAACGTGCTCGACGATTACGGCGTCAAGGGCGAGATCGTTAGCGTGCGCCCCGGTCCCGTGGTCACCATGTACGAATTGGAGCCCGCGCCGGGCCTCAAGGCGAGCCGGGTAATCGGGCTTGCCGATGACATCGCGCGGTCGATGGCGGCGCTGTCGGCGCGGGTCTCGACGGTGCCGGGGCGGTCGGTGATCGGGATCGAACTGCCCAATGACAACCGCGAGATGGTCAATTTCCGCGAGATACTGTCGAGCCGCGCCTATGGCGACGGTCATCAGAAGCTGCCGCTGGCACTTGGCAAGGATATCGGCGGCGATCCGATGGTCGCCAACCTCTCCAAGATGCCGCACCTCCTGATTGCTGGCACCACCGGCTCGGGCAAGTCCGTGGCGATCAATACGATGATCCTGAGCCTGCTTTACAAGCTCACTCCCGATGAATGCCGGCTTATCATGATCGACCCCAAGATGCTGGAGCTGAGCGTCTATGACGGTATCCCGCACCTCCTGAGCCCCGTCGTCACCGACCCCAAGAAGGCCGTGGTGGCGCTCAAATGGGTGGTGGCCGAGATGGAGGACCGCTATCGCAAGATGTCCAAGATGGGGGTGCGCAACATCGACGGCTACAACGCCCGCGTGGACGAGGCGCTGAAGAAGGGCGAGATGTTCAGCCGCACGGTGCAGACGGGCTTTGACGACGAGACCGGCGAGCCGGTTTTCGAGACGGAAGAGTTCGCGCCCGAGCGGATACCCTATATCGTGGTGATCGTCGACGAGATGGCCGACCTGATGATGGTGGCGGGCAAGGAGATCGAGGCCTGCATCCAGCGCCTGGCGCAGATGGCGCGGGCAAGCGGAATCCACCTCATCATGGCCACGCAGCGCCCCTCGGTCGATGTGATCACCGGCACGATCAAGGCCAATTTTCCCACAAGAATCAGCTTTCAGGTGACGTCGAAGATCGACAGCCGCACCATCCTGGGCGAGCAGGGGGCCGAGCAACTTCTGGGCATGGGCGATATGCTCTACATGGCCGGGGGCGGGCGGATCACCCGTTGTCACGCGCCTTTTGTCAGCGACGAGGAGGTGGAGGAGGTCGTGAGCCACCTCAAGGCCTATGGCCCGCCGGAATACGTGGGCAGCGTGTTGCAGGGCCCCGATGACGATACGGCCGATTCCATCGACGCCAAGCTGGGGCTTGCCACTGGCGGCAATACCGACGGCGAAGACGCGCTCTATGATCAGGCGGTGGCGATCGTGGCGCGCGACCGCAAATGCTCGACCTCGTATATCCAGCGCAAGCTGGCTATTGGCTATAACAAGGCTGCGCGGCTGGTGGAGCAGATGGAAGACGAGGGCGTGGTCAGCGCCGCCAACCACGTGGGCAAGCGCGAGGTGTTGGTGCCCGAGCCGCAATAGGCAGGCTGCCGCCAGCGCGCGCAGAATTTCCGCCCCGCGCAGGTGTAATCCGGCGCGGGGCCGCTTATCTGGAGGGCATGAGACAGTTGCGTATCCTGATGGTTCCCGTCCTCTGGGCGGCGATGGCGCTGCCGGCGGCGGCGGAGAAGCTCTCGCTGGGTGAGATTTCATCCTATCTCAACGGTCTGCGGACCGCAGAAGGGCAATTCACGCAGGTGAACGAGGATGGCTCGATCAGCACCGGGCGCATCCTGCTCAAGCGCCCCGGGCGCGTGCGCTTCGAGTATGACCCGCCAGAGGAGGCACTGGTAGTAGCCGATGGCGACACGGTGGGCATCGTCGATCCACGCTCAAACGAGAAGCAGGGCTACCCGCTCCACCGTACGCCGCTCAAGATCATCCTCGCGCGCAATGTCGATCTCACGCGCGAGCGCATGGTTGTGGGTCATGCAAGCGACGGGGTGACCACCACCGTGCGCGCGCAGGATCCCGCTCATCCGGAATACGGCAGCATCGATCTCGTCTTTACCGCCGATCCGGTGGAGTTGCGCCAGTGGGTCATCAACGATGCCAATGGCGGCAGCACCACAGTGATCCTGGGTGACCTGAAGCGCGACGTGCGCCTGGCCGACGAGCAATTTGTCATCCCCGGCACCAGCGATACGCCGCGCATCCAGCCCTGAACGCGCGCCGCCCGCGCCCTCAAACGAGGCCGCGCCCGGCACGGCATGCCGACATCTGCGCGCGGTAACGCTGGGCCCTCGCGTCGACCTCGGCGGCGACGCGTAAGAGCCACGGCTTGGAATTGTGGTTGCCGCGGGAAAACCCGGTGCGTCCCTCGTGATAGGCGAGATACTGGCTGCGCGCGTCGGCGCGCGAAATCCCTAACTTCTCGGAGGACTGGGCCATGTACCAGCCGATGAAATCCGCCGAATCGAAGATATCCGTGCGCCGTGCGCCCCAGCGCCCGGCGTCGCGCTTGTATTCCTCCCACGTCCCGTCGAGCGCCTGGCTGTATCCATAGGCGGAACTTATCCGCCCCCGAGGAATCACGCCGAGCGTCCAGCGATAGGGCGTGCGCGCGTCGCTGATGAACTTGCTCTCCTGGTAGATCGTTGCCATCTGCACATGCGCGGGGATTCCCCAACGGCGCGCGGACGCCTGAAAGGCGCGGGCGTACTCGGGCCGCTCGCCCAGGATGGCGCAGGCATTGTCGAGATTGCGCGGTGCCTCGCCGTAGCCGCCGCCACAGGACGCCAGCACCAAGAGCGCCAGAAGCGCACCGAAAATCCTGCTCATCTGCCTCTCGCTTTCGATTTGAAGCTTTTTGCCAATGTAGTCGATTTGCGCATCCGGGGGAATCCCGAATTCCCCGTGCCCAAGGCCTGTCGCACGGTCGTCCACAGACTGTTTCCGGCTCGTTTCGGCGCACGGTTGGACAAAGCCCGCTTGCAGCGGTAAATATCTGTGTTAGGGCAATGGCGATGATCAAGACTCAGGCGAAATACGCGCTCGGACAGGTGGTTCGGCACAAGAAGCATCCCTTTCGGGGGGTGATCTTTGACGTGGATCCGGAATTCTCGAATACCGAGGAATGGTATGCCGCTATCCCCGAGGATAGCCGCCCGTCGCGCGAGCAACCCTTCTACCACCTGCTCGCCGAGAACGATCAGAGCTATTACGTGGCCTATGTGAGCGAGCAGAACCTCGTCGCCGACTATTCCGGCGAGCCGGTGGACCATCCCGACATCCCCGACCTGTTCGGGCCGTTCGAGGACGGATACTACCCGTTGCATTTCCAGCTGAATTGAGGCGCGGGCGGTATATCCGCCCTATCGCTCAGTATCCCAGCGCGCAGCCGTCCTTTCGCGCGTCGCTGCCGCCCTCGAGCACGCCGCTGTCATGGATGCGGATCGCCTGCGCTCCGCCCAACGGCTCGCGCGGGACGATTACCTCGTGCCCGAGATCAGCGAGCGCCTGCGCCACGCCCGGCGCGTGCCCGCGCTCGAGCTTGAGGCCGGTGGGATCGGCAAAGGCGCGCGGCGCGTCGATGGCGGCCTGCACGTCCATGCCGAAATCCACCATGTTGGACACCAGCCGCGCGTGGCCCGCGGGCTGATAGCCGCCACCCATTACGCCGAAGGGCATGGTCACGCGCCCGTTCTCGGCCAGCATGGCGGGGATGATCGTGTGCATCGGGCGCTTGCCGCCCGCCATCTCGTTGGGGTGGCCAGCCTCAAGCGAGAAGCCCGCACCGCGATTCTGCAGCAGGATGCCGAATTTCTCCGACGCGATGCCGGACCCGAAGCCGTGGAAGATCGAGTAGATGAATGACACTGCCATGCGGTCGCGATCAACCACGGTGATGTAGACGGTGTCGCGGTGCACGGCCTCCGTCAAAGGTGCAGCGGCCGACATGGCGCGGCGCGGGTCGATCAGCGCGGCGAGGCGCGCGGCGGTTTCGGGGGCGAGCATGTGGTCGAGCCGCGCGGTACGATCGGGATCGGCGATGAACCGGTTGCGCGCGTCATAGGCGAGCTTGGTGGCCTCGGCCTCGATATGGATGCGCTCGGCACTACCCGGATCCATCGCCGCGATGTCGAAATGGCGCAGGATGTTGAGCAACAGGATCGCCGTCGCGCCCTGCCCGTTGGGCGGGTGCTCGACCAGCGTCGTGCCCTTGTAATCACCGCTCACGGGGTCGGAATAATCGCTGGCGGCGGCCGCGAAATCTTCTTGCGTGTGGACCCCGTCCAGCGCGTGGAGCGCGGCGAGCATGTCGTCGGCCACCTCGCCCTCGTAGAAGGCGGCGCGCCCGTCACGGGCGATGCGGCGCAGCACCTCGGCCTGACCCGGGGCATGAAAGATATCGCCGGTCGCCAGCGGTTGCCCGGCTTTCATGTAATGCGTCATCGCGTGCCCCTGAAGCGCCTTGCCCGCCACTGGCCAGTCGAAAGCCACGCGCGGCGCGACCGGCACGCCCTCCTCGGCATAGTGGATCGCTGGGGCGAGCAGCGTGTCGAGCCCGAGACGACCGTGATCCGCGCTCAGTCGGCAGAATGCGTCGATGGCACAGGGAACGGTGACGGCATGAGGGCTATGGAGCGGCACGCTGGTGTTGCCTTGGGCGCGCAGCGCGGCGGCCGAGGCGGCGGCGGGCGCGCGCCCCGAGCCGTTGAGCCCGCGGACGCGCGGTTCGCCGGGGTTGGTGAAGAGTACAAAGCAGTCGCCGCCGATCCCGGTCATCTGCGGCTCGCAGATGCCCAGCAGCACGGCGCTGGCAATGGCGGCATCCATCGCGTTGCCGCCGCGTTCGAGAATGTCTATGGCGGTGCGCGCCGCGAGCGGGTGCGAGGTCGCGCACATGCCGTTGGCCGCATAGGTGCCCGAGCGCCCCGGAAGATGGAAGTCGCGCATGGTCTGCCTCCCCGATTTTGCGATTCGGACGCACCCTAGGATGGGTCGCGAAGAATGCCAATGCCGTGTCGGGAGAGTGAAGACCTCGGCGCCGCGCACTGGGTGGGGGCAATGACACGCGACGCCGAGGGAAGCCATATGAAGCTACCCTGTTCTTGTCCGATCCGCGTGCGGCGGCAGTTGGGTCTGAATAAGGTGATATTGAGACGGACACACGCGACAGTTGCGCAGGGTTGGGGCGTCAGCGATACCCGCCGTCAGGTTCCGGCAGATCGAAACACAGCGTAAGTCGGTTGGTGTCGACCTCGCGCGCGTAGCGCACGCTGCGCGTCAGACTGCGGATCAGAAACCAGCCAAATCCACCCTCGGGAAGCGCATCCGCGCCAGCGCCCATATCCGGCAGGCGGCCTGCGGGCAGGTGCGGCGCTGGCAGCGCCGCGCCCTGATCGCTTAGCGTGCAAGTGAGGCTGTCGGGGACGAGCACGGCGTGCAGGCCGATCTCGCCTGCACCCGCGCCAGTATAGGCATGTTCCACGATGTTGTTGAGGGCTTCGGCGAGCACGATTTCCACCGTGCTGCACGCGGCCTCCGTTAGTCCGTGCTCACGGAGCCGCGCGCGCATGTCGACCAGCAGGGCGCGCACCGACATCTCGTCGGCCACCGCGTTCATGTGGAACCCCGCGCTCATGCGCCGGTTCGGTCCCGGTGCCGCGCGGGCGCGCATTGTGCTGCCGCCCCCGCCGCACCGCACCGCTCAGCCCGCGTCACGCTGCGTCGCGCCATCGACGCGGTCGTGGATGACAAAGACGGTGTCCATCCGTGTCAGCCTAAAGACCTTGGCCACGTCCGGTGTCATCCCTGCGAGATCGAGCCGCCGCCCCTGTCCCATTTGCTTCATCGCGGCGACGATGGCACCGAGTCCGCTGGAATCGACGAAATCCACGTTTGACAGATCGAGCACGACGTGGTCTGGGCCGTCGGCGGTAACTGCGCGCATGGCGTCCTTGAAGCGGATGGCGGCGGCGGCGTCGATCCGCGCCTCCGTGACGGAGACGGTCTTGACCCCGTCATGGCAGGTTTCGTGCAGTTCCATCGTTCCTCCGGTACGCTACGTAGTATTACACGGGAGGCTAGACCCGATTCCTTTCCATCCGGTAAGCACGGGTCGGGGTTCCCAAGGAGGAGTGACAATGCGTGAAGTTGTGATCGCCGGTGCGGCGCGCACGCCGATGGGCGGATTTCAGGGCGATTTCGACGGGGTGCCCGCCGCCGAACTGGGAGGCACCGCGATCCGGGCCGCTCTGGCTGGGGCCGGAATAGAGACCGTGGACGAGGTGCTCATGGGCTGCGTGCTGCCGGCAGGGCAGGGGCAGGCTCCGGCGCGGCAGGCGGGCTTTGCCGGGGGCTTGGGCCAGGAGGTGCCTGCCACAACGCTCAACAAGATGTGCGGTTCGGGGATGAAGGCGGCGATGATGGCCTTTGACCAGATCGCCCTCGGTCACGCCGAAACCATGATCGCGGGTGGCATGGAATCTATGTCTTGCGCACCTTACCTGCTGCCCAAGATGCGCGGTGGCGCGCGGATCGGGCACGCGCAGGTGGTAGATCACATGTTTCTCGATGGGCTCGAGGACGCCTATGACAAGGGCCGCCTGATGGGGACCTTTGCCGAGGACTGCGCCGAAAAGTTCCAGTTTACCCGCGAGGCACAGGACGAGTACGCCATAGGCTCGCTGCAAGGAGCGCTCGACGCGCAGAAATCCGGCGCCTTCGAAGGCGAGATCACTCCGGTAACGCTCAAGACCCGAAAGGGCGAGGTGGTGATCTCCGCCGACGAACAGCCCGCCAAGGCGCGGCCCGACAAGATCCCGCAGCTCAAGCCGGCGTTCCGCGAGGGCGGCACGGTGACGGCCGCCAATTCCTCCTCGATCAGCGACGGAGCGGCGGCGTTGGTGCTTGCCTCGGCGGAGTCGGCGGAGTCGCGGGGTTTGAACGTTCGCGCGCGCATACTCGGTCACGCGAGCCACGCGCAGGCGCCGGGCTGGTTCACCACCGCGCCGGTGCCGGCGGCGCAGAAGCTGCTCAAGCGGTTAGGCTGGGGCGTCGAGGACGTGGATCTGTGGGAGGTCAACGAGGCCTTTGCCGTGGTGCCGATGGCGTTCATGCACGAGATGGGGCTGCCGCGCGAGCGGGTAAACGTCAACGGCGGGGCCTGTGCGCTGGGTCATCCGATCGGCGCTTCGGGTGCGCGGATCATGGTGACGCTGCTGAATGCGCTGGAAAAGCGGGGGCTGAAGCGCGGCGTCGCCGCCATCTGCATCGGTGGGGGCGAGGGCACGGCCATCGCCATCGAGCGCGCCTAACCGTCCAGATCGCGCCGCATCGTGGCCATGCCGCCGCGGCGCGACAGTTCCTCGTATCCTGCCTTGCGGTAGAGGTTGAGCGCCACTTCGTTCTCCAACTCGACCTTGAGCGTGATCGACAGCGCGCCAAGGGCCTGCGCCGCCTCCTCGGCGAGTCGGGCCAGTTCCTCGCCCGTGCCGCCCCTCATCCGTTCCTCGACGAAGACGTAGGTCAGGTGTCGCACCTCCGGGCCGATGCCCACGCGCAGCGCGAAGAAACCCACCTCGCGCCCGTCCTCGTCGAGCAGGTAGAAGGTCTCATCGTCGCGCTCGCCTACCCATTTCATCGCCCATTCGCCCGGATCGAAGGGATGAGCGGCATGCGGATTGACGAGGGTCAGGTCGTCGGGGTCGGCCAGAAGGCGGGCTAGCGGGGCAAGATCGCGGGTCACGTTGCGCTGGAGGGTCAGGCGAGGCATGGTCACTCCTTGGATGGGCATCGGTTCGGTTCTCGGGGCGCGGGCCTGCCACGGGAGAGGGCCGGGATGCAACCGCGTCACTGGCGCCCCCGCGCGCGACATGGCATACCGCTGCAATGACCATAGATTACGACAGCATCATCAAGAGCATCGCGGCCCTGACCGAGGGCGAGACCGACACCGTCGCCCTCATGGCTACCGTGGTCTGCGAACTGCACCATGCCGATGACCGGTTCGACTGGACGGGCTTTTACCGCGTCACCGGGCCGGAAACGCTCAAGATCGGGCCCTACCAGGGCGGCCATGGCTGCCTTCAAATCCCGTTCTCGCGCGGGGTCTGCGGCGCGGCGGCGCGGACCGGTGAGGTGCAGCTTGTCGATGACGTGGACGCCTTTCCCGGCCATATCGCCTGCGCCTCGTCGACCCGTTCGGAGATCGTGCTGCCGGTGCGAAACGGGTCGGGGGATATCATCGCCGTGCTGGATATCGACAGCGATCGGCCCGCAGCCTTTACCGGGGCGGACGCGCAGGGGCTGGCGGAAATCCTGCGGCTGGTCTTTGAGCGGTTGCGGGGCTGAGGTCGCGGGCCTCATCCACGTCGCTCAGCGTATCGACGAGCGCCACGCGGCAACGCCCCAAGCTTGCGACCGTATCGGCGCGGGCATGCACGCTCGACCATCGAACCCCCTCGAATAGCCGGGCGGGCACCGCCGTCGTCCGCTTGAGCCCGATCAGCCAGTAGCCACCATCGGGCGCAGGGCCGATCACCGCGTCATGCCCCCCGAGTGCGGCAAAAGCGCGGGCGATGTGTGGCCGGTCGATTCCGGGAATATCCGCGCCGACGATGCAGACCGGCCCCGGCGGCAGGCTGCGGAAGATGCGCCCCATCCGGTCCCCGAGATCGCCCTTGCCCTGAGGCACGCGGGGCAGGTGAGCGGGCCAGACGCGGCTCGCCAGCCCCTCGGCATCGGGGCTGACCGCCAGCACCAGTCGCCAGCGCGGGTCTTCCACCCGGCGCAGCAGGCGGGCGACCTGATGGCGGAACCACCAGGCGGCGGCGATCATCCCCAGCTCACGCCCCAGCCGTGTCTTGACGCGGCCCGGGTGCGGCTCCTTGACCATCACGACGAGGGATTGTCGCGTCATGTAAAGTAATCGCGTAAAATCTGTGTATAGATTGCCTTGAGTTGGTGTATCTGGTCAATCTCCACCCGCTCGTCCACCTGGTGCATGGTCTGACCGACGAGGCCGAATTCCACCACCGGGCAGTGATCCTTTACAAACCGCGCATCCGAGGTGCCGCCCGTGGTCGACAGCACTGGCATGACGCCGGTTTCCGCCTCGACCGCGCGCACCACCATTTCCGAGAGCGGGCCGGGCGGGGTGAGGAACGACTCGCCTGAAACCTTTACCTGCTTCTCGCCAGTGACGCCGAACTCGGCCGCCACGCGGTCGATCTCCGCCTGAATCCAGGCGATGAGACTTGCGCTGTCATGGGCGTCGTTGAAGCGGATATTGACGGTCGCGCGGCATTGCGCCGGGATCACGTTGGTGGCCGGGTTGCCGGTGTCTATGGTGACGACGGCCAGCGTCGAGGGGTCGAAATGCTCGGTGCCCTCGTCGAGTGTGTGCGAGGCCAGCCGGTCCATCAGCCGGGCCATGGCGGGCAGGGGGTTCTTTGCCCGGTGCGGATAGGCGGAATGGCCCTGCACCCCGGTGAGCGTGATCCGCGCGACAAGCGAGCCACGCCGCCCGATCTTGATCATCTCGCCCATGCGATCGGGGCAGGTAGGCTCGCCCACGATGCAGGCGGTCATGCGCTCGTCATTCTCGTCCATCCAGTCGAGCAGGGCGCGCGTGCCGTCCACGGCATCTCCCTCCTCGTCGCCGGTGATGGCGAGGATCACCGCGCCGTCGGGCGGTGTGTCGGCCACGAAATCCACAGCCGCGGCGACGAAGGCAGCGACGCCGGACTTCATGTCTGTCGCCCCGCGCCCCCAGAGCATCCCGTCCTTTTCCACCGCGCCGAACGGCGGCACCGACCACGCGGCCTCGTCGCCCACGGGGACCACGTCGGTGTGCCCATTGAACCCGAACGACCGGTCCGCGCCCTGTGGCCCCCAGCGGGCGAACAGATTGGCGACCCCGCCGCGGTTCACGCGGGTGCAGGCAAAGCCCGCGCCGGTCAGGATATCATCCAGTATCTGCAGTGCGCCGCCCTCTTCGGGCGTAACCGAGGGGCAGCGAATGAGTTCGGCGGTGAGGCGCGCGGGATCGAGAGGGGACGAAGGCATGGCCGGACCTTTGTTTGCGATGCGCTCGCCTAGCGCGGATCGCGCGTTGGTGCAAATGGCAAGACGAACGGATAAACCTTAACAATACGGGAAAGATTTGCTATCACTTGACAAAACAAAGACCGAGGCAGGTCGAGAACGAGCAGTGACAGGGTCCGAGATCCGGTAAACGGACAGGATGGCCCCAATCGGACAGACTGGCGGCGCGTCATCCCGGCGATGCGTTGCGGCATTCTGGACATGTCAAGGCCGCGTATCCTGCCTCCCCTGAGCGAGGTGGGTAGGACATGGTTGCAGGTGTAGAACTCCCGATTGATCGCAAGGCCTCCGACATGGAGATGGCCGAGACCATCTTCGGCGACGGGGTCACGATCCTCAGCGCGAATTACACCGGGGACCGTGATTCTTCGGGCATCTACACCGATGGCAACGCGATCTCTCCGGGCGTGGTGCCGGGTGATACGGGCGTGATGTTCTCGACCGGCGACTTGCGCGGTTTCACCAACAACAACCCGTTCCAGTCCAACGAGTCGAGCAGCACCACGACCAGCTCCAGCGGCCCCAACGGCGTGAGCGATTTCAACGCCGCCGCAGGCACGTTCACCTATGACGCGTCCTATCTCGACGTGACCTTCGTGCCCACCGGTAACGTGATGACGATGCAGTTTGTCTTTGCCTCGGAGGAATACCCCGAATTCGCATCGAGCGCGTTCCAGGATTTCTTTGGGGTCTGGGTCAATGGCGATCTGGTGCCGCTGTCTCTGGGGAATGGCGATATCGACCCGGGCAACATTAACGGAGGTACCAACGGGAACCTTTTCCAGGACAACGTCTCCGACCAGTTCAACACCGAGATGGACGGGGTCACGCTCACCCTCTCGCTAACCATCCCCGTCAATGCGGGCGTGGAGAACGATATCCGCATCGGCATCGCCGATGTTGCTGACAGCAGCTACGACTCCACCGTGCTGATCGCCGCCAACAGCGTGCAGACCGCGCTGGTGGCGCAGGATGACAGCGCCACGCTCTTTCCCGACGGTAGCCGCGTCATCGACGTGCTGGGCAATGATGTCAACGACACGGGCGGCACGCTGACGATCACCCATCTCAATGGGCAGGCGGTGGCGGCAGGTGACGTGGTGACGCTGTCCTCGGGGCAGCAAATCCAGCTCAACGCCGACGGCACGGTAACGGCGATCGGCGATGGCGACACCGAGCAGTTTACCTTTACCTACGGGGTGGAGAGCAGCACCGGACCGTCCGATACCGGGTTTGTCACGGTCGATTCGGTGCCTTGCTTCGTCGCCGGAACGCGCATCCGCACGCCAGAGGGCGATGTGCCGGTTGAGGAATTGCAGCCCGGCGATCTGGTGCTCACCCGCGACCAAGGGGCGCAGCCACTGCGTTGGACCGGCAGCCGGACAGTGGCGGCGACGGGCGCGTTCGCGCCGATCCGCATCGCCGCAGACACGTTCGGACGGCATGACGAGACGTGGCTTTCGCCGCTGCACAGGGTGCTGGTGCGCGATGCGCTGGCCGAGCTTTTGTTTGGTGAGAGCGAGGTGCTGGTTGCGGCGCGCGACCTGGTCAACGACCGAACGGTGCGTCGCGTCGCGGGGGGCGAGGTCACCTATGTTCACCTTATGTTCGACCGGCATCAGGTGATCTGGTCGGGCGGACTCGCTACCGAGAGTTTCCTGCCGGGGCCGCAGACGGCGCAGTGTTTCGAGGCCGGCATCGTCGCCGAGATATGCGCGCTCTTTCCCGAGATCGACCCGGCGACCGGGGCGGGCTACAGCCCGGCAGCGCGGCGCACGCTGCGGCCCTTCGAGGCGCGACTTCTGTTGCATCCGGGGCAGGCGGCCTGAGATGGGCTGGATCGCGCTGACCGGTCGCGATGGCGGGCAATTTGCCCCCCGCGGGATCGGCGGCACGGGGCGTCAGGGGCCGCAAACCGCCGATCCGACCGCGCTGCTGCCGCGAGGCACGCTGCTTCTGGAGACACGCCCCGCGATCGGTCGGCGGCCGCAGACGCTCTTGTCCTTCGGGCGCACGCATCCGTGGAACGGTGGCTTCTCGCTGCAACTCTTGCCATCGGGCGGCGTGGCGCTTGTCGAGACGCAGGAGCGCGACGTCCGCCACGCCATCCTGCCGTTCCGGCCCGATGACCGCAGCGACAGCCTGCGCATCAGCTATAGCTGGGATGCCCCGGGGCGTTGGGGGCGGCTGTCGCTGGAACGGCCCGGGATCATCGGGGTGCGCAGCATCACCGTGCCGCCACCGCATCCCATGCCGCTAGCCGACCTGCGCATGGCGTTCACCGACCCACGGCAGCGGCATCTTGACCCGGAAGTTATCTTTGCCGCGCTCTCCGATGAGGTCGAGCCGGTCGGGCCGATGCCGGGGCTTGTGGGCGAGGTGCCTGTGCGCACCCCGGGGGGATATGTCGAAGCGGGACGGCTGCGGCGTGGCGATTGCGTGCGCGGCACCGGCGGGGCGGTGGTGCCGGTGCTGCACCGGCTGTCGCGCAGCGTGCCGTCAGCGGGCAGTTTTCGCCCCGTGCGGCTGCGTGCGCCCTATTTCGGTCTGCGTGCCGATATCGTGGTTGCGCCGCACCAGAGGCTGGTGATCGGCGGCTCGGACGTGGAATATCTCTTCGGCTCGGAGGCGGTGCTGGTCGCGGCCTGTCACCTCGTCAACGGATCGGCTGCCGTTCATGCAGAGGCGGGGCCGCTCACCTGCTATCACGGGCTGGTGCTGCCGGAACACGAGGAGATCCAGGCCGCGGGCGCGCGCACCGAAAGCCTGTACCTGGAGCGGATACGGCGCAAGCCGGAGATCGTGTCGATGAGCCTTCTGTCTGGGCTCAACCGCGCGCGCCTGCCCGAGCATTCGCGCCCGCTCTGGCCGGTTTTGAAGTCATACGAGGCGACTGCGCTGGCGATGACGCGCGCGGCGTGACGGGGGTTAGACGTCGTCGGAGGCGAACTCCTACGGGTGTGGATTTGGCCTGGCGCGGACCTTCTCGTTAGCCGCGCATTGGCACCGAGACCTGAATGTTCGCGTTAGACCACAACTGATCTGGTGTCGACTTTTCCCCCTCGAGCCGCGCATGATCTGATCAGAGCGCGGCCCGTCCGGCGAGTCGCCTGTCAAGCAGACGCATGACATGGGCGAGGCAGGAGGTCGTGCCGGGGCCAGTGAGGCCGCTGGCCGCGCGGGCGAGCGTGCAGTCACCCGCGTCGCGCGCGACGCCTGAGAGGAACTGCGCGGCATAGGCCAGCGCCGCATCGTCGGGCTTGCCGCCGAGCAGGTCGCGAATCTGGTCGAGGTCGTCGCGATAGGCGAGCGGGTCTGGAGCGATGCGATCAGGTGCGAGTGCGCGCAGCCCCGGCGTGCCGTGATCTGGCGGTAGATGCGGCAGGATTTCGGCCTGAAACAGATCAAGGCGGTCGAGCGGCTTGGCGAGGAACCCGTCCGCCCCCGACTCCCGCGCGGCCTCGGCCATGCCGGGTGTGCCGCTCATCGCCAGAATCGTGCCGATCCGCGGCCTAGCCTGTGCAAGCGAAGCCACGAGACCCAACCCCGACCCGTCAGGCAACCCGGCATCGACGAGGATGACCGAGGGGCGGTAGACCTGCAGGTGGCGCCACGCCGCACCGAGGCTGTCGGCGCGGCGGATGCGCGCGCCGCTGCGCAGGCACATGATCCGCAGCGCCTCGGATGCGAAGCGGCTGTCCTCCACCACGAGGACGGTCATGCCCAGAAGCGGGCGCGCGGTGCCCTGTGCGGGGCGGCGGGCGAGACTGTCGCGATCGCGCATGCTTGTGATCCCTTCTTGCTCCGTTTGCCGGAAGCATGGCCCGGCATTGGTGAACGTGCGGTTAATGGGCGGCTGCGGCGGCTCGTCCGCTTGCCAGCCGCGCCTATCATCCCCATAACGTGCCCCAGCCCCGGGACCACAGGAGAGCCAGGAAATGATCGGACGTCTCAACCATGTCGCCATCGCCGTGCCCGACCTCGAGGCCGCGAGCGCGCAGTACCGCGATGCGCTGGGTGCCAATGTCGGCGCGCCGCAGGACGAGCCCGATCACGGCGTGACGGTTGTGTTCATCGAATTGCCTAACACCAAGATCGAGCTTCTTTATCCGCTGGGCGAGGACAGCCCGATCCAGGGCTTCCTCGACAAGAATCCCGCGGGCGGCATCCACCATGTCTGCTACGAGGTCGAGGACATCCTCGCCGCGCGCGACCAGCTCAAGGCCAGCGGTTTGCGAGTGCTGGGCGATGGTGAACCGAAGATCGGTGCCCACGGCAAGCCGGTGCTGTTCCTGCATCCCAAGGACATGAACGGCACGCTGACCGAGTTGGAGCAGGTCTGATGGGTATTACCTCGGCCATCGTGCTCTACGTGGTGATCTGGTTTCTGACCTTCTTTGTCGTGCTCCCGGTCCGCATCCAGACGCAGGGCGATCTGGGCCGCATCGTGCCCGGCACGCAGGCCGGATCGCCCGAGCATCATCACCTGAAGAAAAAGGCGTGGATCACCACCGGCATTGCCGCGATCCTGTGGGCGATTTGTGCATACGTGATCCTGTCGGGGATGATATCGGTGCGCGATATCGACTTGTTCAACCGGATGGGCCCGCCTTCCGCCGGATAGCGTGGTAGATATGGGTAAAGGTGGCGGCCCCGAGGATCGGGATCAGCAGATTCACCACCGGCACCGAGAGCGGCATCGCCATCAGCACCCCCGCCGCCCAGATCGTCAGCCGGTTTTTCTTGCGAAGGCGGATCGCGGCGACGCGCCCTTCGCGGCGCATGGCGGCAAGGGTGAAATACTCCATCCCCAGCAAGTAGCCGTTGAGCCCCCAGAAGATGAACACCGCGAAGGGCGTGAAGATCGCGTAGAGGATCAGCGCCAGCGTGTTGGCGAGGATGATGACCCCGAGGAAATTGACGGTGTCCTTGAGCCCCTCGCTGAAAGAGGCGCCCGCCACCGGTGGCAGGCCGGGATAGTGGCGGTCCTCCACCGCCGCGGCCACCTCGTCGAGAAACATCGAGGTGATCGCCGAGGCCACCGGCACCATCAGGAACACAGACAGCACCATCATAAGGAACAACGACGCCCCGCTCAGCAGGTCGCCCAGCCATGTCACCTCGCCGATCACGGGCAGCACGGCAGTATCGCCCACCATCCCCTGAATGAGCCATATGACGGCGGCATAGGCGGCGATCAGCACCGCGAGGGTGAGCCCTATCCCCAGAAGCAGCACCCGGCGGAAGCGTCGGTCGCCGATCTGGCCAAGTGTCTTGAGAAAGGCGGTGAAGATCATGCGTCCATCCAGGTGGTGAGGGCGTTGGCGTCGGGGCGCGGGCGTTCGGGCGGGGCAGCGGTTTCAGTGCCGATGTGGATGAAGCCGACGATCCGTTCCTCAAGCTCAAGCCCGAGTGCTTCGCGGGCAAAGGTAGTATCGTGGATGGCCCAGCCGGTGAGCCAGTTGGCCCCCCAGCCCGCCGCGAGCGCCGCGTTCAGCAGCCCGTAGGCCACGCAGGCGGCGGAATGGCCCTGTTCGACGGCGGGCACCTTGTCGGAGGGCTTGGGCGAGAAGATCACTGCTACGGCGAGATGCGCGTCGGCGAATTGAGCGCGCTGTTTGTCGATCTCGGCCGTACTCCTCCCGAGCCGCTTGCCGCAGCCCTCCACGAGCCTGGCAAGGCGCTCAAGCGCCGCGCGTTCTAGCACGATGAGCCGCCACGGCTCGAGCTTGCCATGGTCGGGGCAGCGCAGCGCCATTTCGAGCAGCGGTCGCAGGGTTGTGCGATCCGGTGCCGGCAGGCCGAGCGTCTTGGCCGGATGCGAGCGGCGGGTGCGCAGGAAGTCCAGAGCGGCGGTATCGGGGGCGGGCATCGGTTATCTCTCCGGTCGGGGTGCAGCGGTTACCGGCAAGATGTCGACAACCGGGCGCGCGTGGTCAACCCCTTGCTTGCGCGCCGCACGCCGCCTGCTAGTCTCCGGCGGCCCCCGCAACCGGAGTATCTGTATCATGCCCGAACCCCGCCTCGCCGTGCGCGCCGTGATCGTCGAGGACGGGCGGCTATTGTTGGTCAACGCCTTCAGAGATGCCACGAGCGCCCTGTGGTGCGCACCCGGCGGCGGGGTCGAGCCCCATGCCTCGCTGCCCGAGAACCTGATCCGCGAGGTTCACGAGGAAACGGGATTGGTGATCGCGGTGGGTGCGCCTTGCCTCGTCAACGAGTTCCACGCGCCCGAGAGCGGCTTTCACCAGGTGGAGGTGTTCTTTCGCTGCCGTCTCGTCAGCGGGGCGCTCCGTGACGACTGGTGCGACCCCGAGGGCGTGGTGAGCCGTCGGTCCTGGGTCACGCGCGAGGAGATGGCGGCGCTTCGGGTCAAGCCCGACAGCCTTGCGCGGGTCGCCTTTGCACGGGGGATGGGCTACGATCCTTTGGAACGCCTCGTCAACCCCTGAGCCGCAGCACCGAAACCGCCACGCCGCCCAGCACCAGTGCGCTGGCGAGCAGGGTTTGCAGTCCCATACTCTCTCCGAGGAAAATCATGCCACCCGCCACAGCGATCACCGGCACCGTCAGTTGCGCCACCGCGGCGACCGCCGAGTCGAGCCCCGGCAACACGCGATACCACAGCGCGTAGCCGAGGCCGGACGTGACCGCCCCCGACAGGATGGCGAGCGCTATGCCCTCGGTGCCTGCATGCGTGCCGGACCCGCCCGCGGGCAGGGCGAAACCCACGACAAGCCCCAGCGGCGCGGCGAGGATGAAATTGGCCGCCGTGGCCTGAAGCGCATCGGGTTCGCGCCGTCCGGCCAGCGAGTAGAGGCCCCAGCCGACGCCCGCGGCGGCCATCGACAGGCCGTGCAGCACGCTGACCTGCGGTCCCGCTCCGGGCCAGAGCAGCCAGATAAGGCCTGCAAAGGCCAGCGCCGCCCCGATCCAGCGGCGTGTCGGCGTGGCCTCGCCCGCGACGAGGCCGCCCGCGAACATGGTGATCTGCACCACGCCGAACAGGATGAGTGCGCCGAGCCCTGCATCGAGCGCGGTATAGGCAGCGGAGAACCCGTAGATATAGACGAGGAGCGCCAGCACGCCGATCGCCCGCCCCGCCCCGCCAAGCCTCAGCCCGCCGCGCAGGGCGATGCCCAACCCCCCTAGCATCACTGCCCCTGCGATGAGCCGGATTGTGCCGAAGCTTGCCGCGTCAATGCTGCCGCCGGCAAGCGCCATGCGGTTCAGGACCGAATTGGCGGCGAAGGCGATCATGGTGAGCGAGGTCAGAAGGAAAAGGCGCATGGCTCCCCATAGCGCGCCGCGCGGCGGACGTATAGTCACGGATGGGTGTCCGGGCAACGGGGGCGCGCCGGGCTGTCTTGACCTCTGCGGGGCCGCCCCGCACTGTGCGCTCCAAAGCCACCTTACAGGATTGTCATGACCCCCGAGGAAATTGCCCGCCTGCCGTATCGCCGCTGTGTCGGTGTCATGCTCGCCAACCGCGCGGGTGAAGTCTTTGTCGGGCAGCGCATCGACAACGATTCCCCCGCTTGGCAGATGCCGCAGGGAGGTATCGACGCGGGCGAGACGACGCGCGACGCGGCGCTGCGCGAGCTGTGGGAGGAAGCCGGCGTGACGCCCGATAAGGTGTGTATAGAGGCCGAGACCGCGGACTGGCTGCGCTATGACCTGCCCCACGATCTGGTTCCGCGGATCTGGAAGGGGCGCTTTCGCGGGCAGGAACAGAAATGGCTGCTCATGCGGTTTCTGGGGGAGGACGCGGATGTGAACATCGCCACCGAACACCCGGAATTTTCCGAGTGGCGCTGGCTGCCGCCCGAGGACCTGCTGACGCATATCGTGCCGTTCAAGCACGCGGTCTATGCCGCCGTACTCGACGAATTCTCTGACAGGCTCTGAACCGTGCGCCGATTCTGCAATCTGCAATGTCGGAATCGGCTTGTTGCGTGCCGGTCCATGCCTATACTTGCTTCCTAACGCGAGAGGGTCCGACCTGCGCCGGTTATCAGGTGCGGCTTGAGGAGCGGGCCACGGGACAGGGGGCAGGCCGCCATGGAAAGCGCCGCAGGGTTCTTGCCGATCATCGCGGCGCTGCCGTTTCTGGGCGCGCTGCTTCCGGGGTTGATGATACAGGCGGGGCGCAACACCTGCACCGCCTTCACCGCCGCGCCGACCATTCTCGCGCTCACGCTACTCATGCTCTGTGTGCCATCGGTGATGCGCGGCGAGGTGCTGACCTTTGGCATCGACTGGCTGCCGTCGCTCGGCCTCAACGTGAATTTCATGCTCGACGGGCTGGGGCTCCTGTTTGCCGGGATGATCCTCGGGATCGGGCTTCTCATCATCCTCTACGCGCGGTTCTACCTGTCGCGCGAGGATCCGATGGGGCAGTTCTTTACTTACCTGCTGCTATTCCAGGGCGCGATGGTGGGAATCGTTCTCAGCGACAACATCCTGCTTTTGCTGGTGTTCTGGGAGCTGACGTCGCTCTCGTCCTTCCTGCTCATCGGCTACTGGAAGCACCTGCCCGAGGGGCGGCAGGGCGCGCGTATGGCGCTCGTGGTGACGGGGCTTGGCGGGCTGGCGATGATCGCGGGGATGCTGATCCTCGGCAATATCGTCGGAAGCTATGACCTGAGCGTAATCCTGACGCAGAAGGACGCCATTCAGGCGAGCCCGATGTACCTGCCCGCGCTGATCCTGATCCTGCTGGGCTGCTTCACCAAGTCGGCGCAGTTCCCGTTCCACTTCTGGCTGCCGCACGCCATGGCCGCGCCGACGCCGGTCTCGGCCTATCTGCACTCAGCCACGATGGTGAAGGCGGGGCTGTTCTTGATGGCGAGGATGTGGCCGGTGCTGGCGGGGACGCCGGAATGGTTCTGGATCGTGGCCTCGACAGGTCTGATCACGATGGTGATCGGTGCCAAGATCGCGCTCTTCAAGGACGATCTCAAGGCGCTTCTGGCCTTCTCCACGGTCAGTCATCTCGGCCTCATCACCATGCTTTTGGGGTTGGGGACCAAGGCGGCGGCGGTGGTGGCGATGTTCCACATCATCAACCACGCGACCTTCAAGGCCGCGCTCTTCATGACCGCGGGGATCGTCGATCACGAGGCGCATACCCGCGACATCAAGCGGCTGGGTGGGCTGCGGCACCTGATGCCGATCACCTTCACCATCGCCACGGTGGCGGCGCTGTCTATGGCGGGCATCCCACCACTCAACGGGTTCCTCTCCAAGGAAATGATGCTCGAGGAGGTGGCCCATACGTACTGGATTGGTCCGGCGTGGATGATGGGGGCGGTGGCCACGCTCGGCGCGTTGTTCTCGGTGGCCTACTCGTTTCGCTACATAGCGCACGTGTTCCTTGGGCGCAGGCGGCACGATTATCCGGCGCCTCCCCATGATCCCGGCTTCGGCATGTGGGCCGCGCCCGCGTTTCTGACAGTGCTGGTGATCCTCATCGGTTTCATGCCGATGACATTCGCAGGCGATCTGGTAAAGATCAGCGCTCAGGCGGTTACGCAGGCGGACCCACACGTCAAGATATATCACTGGCACGGGTTGGTGCCCGCCTTCTGGATGTCAGTGATCGCGGTCGCTGGCGGTGCGGTGCTGCTGGCGCTGCACGCACCTCTTATGCGGATGTGGAACGCCACCCCACGCCCCGAAGCCAAGACCATGTTCGACGCCGTGACCCGTACGGTGACGCGGGCGAGCACGGCACTTACCGACGGGGTGCACGACGGTAGCCTGATGCGCAACGCCGTCGTGTTCTCGATAGTGGTGCCGGTGCTGGGCTGGTTCGCCTGGCAGGCCGGCGGAATGGCACCGCCCACGCGCGAGCCGTTGCCGGTGGCGCTGGTGCCGGCAGTGGGCTGGGTGCTCCTGCTGGTGGCGACCGCGCTGCTGGTGGTCTATCATCGCGCCCGCTTTACGGCACTGGTGCTCCTGGGGATCGTGGGGCTGATGGTGTCGCTGAGTTTCGTCTATTTCTCGGCCCCTGACCTCGCGCTTACGCAGATTTCGGTAGAGGTGGTAACCATTATCCTGCTGTTGCTGGCGCTCAACTTCCTACCGCGCGAGACCCCCGCCGAGAGCCACCCTGCACGGCGGCTGCGCGATGGGGCGGTCGCGGTGATGGGCGGTGTGGCCGTGACCGGGCTCACCTATGCGATCCTTGTGCGTGATTTCGCCTTCGAGAGCATCTCGGCCTTTCACCTCGCTAATTCCTACAAGGGCGGCGGTGGCACCAACGTCGTCAACGTTATCCTCGTGGATTTCCGCGGCTACGACACGTTCGGCGAGATCATCGTGTTGGGCATCGCGGCGCTGATCATCTTCGCGCTGACCGACACGGTGCTGCGCGGCGAGGGCGGGCGCTGGCTGGCGAACTGGGGCCCGGACACCAACCCCGAGGGGCAGGCGGGCGACCGCCACCCGCTGATGATGGTGGTGGCAACCCGCGTAATGATGCCCATCGCGCTGATGGTGGGGGCTTACATCTTCCTGCGCGGGCATAACGAGCCGGGCGGCGGCTTCATCGCCGGGCTGATCGTGGCCATCGCGTTTCTCATGCAATACATGGCCTCGGGCTATGGCTGGGCGGAGGCGCGGCAGCGCGTGACGTATCACGCCACCATCGGCCTTGGTGTGCTGATCGCAGCGCTGACCGGTGTCGGTGCGTGGCTCGCCGGGCGGCCATTCCTGACCTCGGATTACGGCTATTTGCATTACCCGCCCATAGAGGAATTCGAATGGGCTACGGCGATGGCCTTCGACCTGGGCGTGTTCCTCACGGTGGTGGGGGCCGTGATGCTCGCGCTTCAGAGCCTGTCGAGCATGGCGCGGCGCACCGGCGAGACTGTCAACGTCTTGCCGATGGACGTCGACCCGGCACGCGAAGAGACCGGCGAGAGCGGCGGGGGGGGCTGATATGGAATTGCTCATGGCAACGACCATCGGGGTCCTGACGGCGGCGGGGCTGTATCTCGTGCTCCGGCTCAGGACCTTTCCGGTGATCATCGGACTGTCGCTCCTGACCTACGCTGTCAATCTCTTCCTGTTCGCGACCGGGCGGCTTATCGTCGATGCACCGCCTATCCTGCGCAAGGGTGTCGAGACCTATACCGATCCGCTGCCGCAGGCATTGGTGCTAACCGCCATTGTGATCTCCTTCGGAATGACGGCCGTGGTGGTGATACTGGCGCTGGGGGCCTACCTGTCGTCGCGCTCGGACGATGTGAGCCTGCCCCCCGAGGATGAGAGCCGGGAGGGCGAGGCATGAGCCACTGGATCATCGCGCCCGTGGTTCTGCCGGCGATCATGGCGGCGATATTGACACTGGCGATGCGGCATCATCCGACGCTGCAACGGGTGTTCTCGGTAGCGAGTTGCGTAGCGCTCCTGGCCATCGCGCTGGCGCTGGCCGTGACGGCCGCAAGGGGCGGCATCAGTGTCTACGAATTGGGCGACTGGCCAGCGCCCTTCGGGATCGTGCTGGTGCTCGACCGGCTGTCGGCGATGATGGTGCTGCTGACGGCGGTGCTGGCTCTCGTCGTGCTGCTCTACGCCATCGGGACGGGCTGGGATCAGCGGGGGCGCAATTTCCACGCACTGTGGCAGTTTCAGCTCATGGGAATCTGTGGCGCGTTCCTTACCGGCGACGCGTTCAACCTCTTCGTATTCTTCGAGGTGCTGCTCATCGCCTCTTACGGGCTGATGATCCACGCGGGCGGCGCGCGCAGGCTCAAGGCAGGGGTGCAATACGTCATCTACAACCTGCTGGGCTCGACGCTGTTTTTGTTCGCGCTTGGCACGCTCTATGCCGTGACTGGTACGCTCAACATGGCCGATCTCGCGGTGCGCGCGGTTGAAATCCCTGTCGAGGACAGCGCGCTGTTGCGGGTCGGTGCGATGTTGCTGTTCCTCGTCTTCGCGATCAAGGCGGCGCTGTTGCCGCTGCATTTCTGGCTCCCCAACACCTATGCTGAGGCGCCCGCGCCGGTGGCCGCGCTCTTTGCCATCATGACCAAGATCGGCGCCTACGCGATCCTGCGCTTCTACACGCTGATTTTTGGCCCTGATCTCGACGTCACCGCCAACCTGATTGACGACGTGTTGCTTTATGGCGCACTTCTCACCCTGGCGGCGGGGATGATCGGCATTCTCGGGGCTAGGCGACTGGGGCGGCTGGCGGCCTTTGCCTCGATCGGGTCGATGGGAACACTGTTGATCGCGGTGGCGGTATTCACACCGCAATCGACGGCAGCGGCGCTTTACTACGCGATCCATTCGACACTGGGCGGGGCGCTCCTGTTTGTCGTTGTTGATCTGGTGCGCGAGCGGCGCGGCGTGCTGGCGGGGGCGCTGATGCCGGGGCCGCGGATGGCGCAGCACGGGATGCTGGCCGCGCTGTGGTTCGGCGCAGCGATCGCCGTGGCGGGGCTGCCGCCGTTTTCGGGCTTCGTCGGCAAGTTGCAGATCCTGGATGCTACCCGCCACATGGCAGATGTCTGGCTGATCTGGGGCGCGGTACTGGCTACCTCGCTGGTGGCCGTGCTGGGTTTTGCGCAAGCGGGCAGCGTCGTGTTCTGGAAGGTGAACGGGAGCGAACCGGAAGCGTATCCCGCGCCGCAACCGGCGCTGCCGCTGGTCGCGGCCTTCGGACTACTGGCCGGGATCGTGGCGCTTTCGGTATTCGCGGGGCCGGTGATGGGCTATCTGGAGGCGACGGCGGCGCAGTTGCACGCGCCCGCCGTCTATATCGAAGCCGTTCTGGGACAGGGCTGAGGGAGGAGAGATGATGCTGCGCAAGATCCTGCCCCATCCGTTCCTGACGTTGCTGCTGATCGTGGTCTGGCAGATGCTGGTCAACAAGGTAACGTTGGGGAACCTCGTACTCGGTGCGATCCTCGGGCTGATCATCCCGCTCGTAACCGCGCCCTACTGGCCCAACCGGCCCAAGCTTCGCAGCCTGCCGCGGATCGTGGAGTACATCTTCATCGCGCTCTGGGATATCTGCGTGGCCAATGTGCAGGTGGCCTATGTGATCCTGTTCAAGTCCAACGCCAACACGCATCCCGCCTGGATTTCCATTCCGCTCGAGCTGCGCTCGCCTGAGGCGATTACAGTGCTGGCGGGCACCATCACCATGACGCCTGGCACCGTGTCGAGCGACGTGGCGGCGGACGGGCGCAGCCTGTTGGTGCATTGCCTCGACGCGCCCGATCCCGATTCCGTGCGCGACGGTATCAAGGCGCGCTACGAGACCCGGCTGAAGGAGATATTCGAATGATCGGATACGCGCTGACCTTCGCTTTCACCTGTTTCGGCCTCGCCCTGCTGCTCAATATCTATCGGGTCGTGCGCGCGCCCACCAAGGGTGACCGCATCCTCGCGCTCGACACGATGGTGATCAACGCCATCGCGCTGCTGGCGCTCTTTGGCATCCTCGAGGGCACGACGATGTATTTCGAGGCGTCGATGATCATCGCCATGACCGGCTTCATTTCCACAGTGTCCTACACGCGCTTCCTGCTGCGCGGGGACATCATCGAATAGGGAGGGTGCGATGCTCGTCGAGATATTGATATCGGTCTGTCTGGTCATCAGCGGCATCTTCGGACTGGTGGGTTCCTTCGGACTCATCAAGCTGCCCGACCCGATGATGCGGTTGCACGCACCCACCAAGGCCACGACGCTGGGGGTGGGAGGAGCGCTGATCGCGTCCATGCTGTATTTCTATTTCGTGGTCGGACAGTTCTCGTTTCATGAGCTGATGATCACGCTGTTCCTGTTCCTGACCGCGCCGATCACCGGGCATTTCGTGGCCAAGACGCATCTGCACCTTACCCGCAAGCCCGGTGACCTGCCGCCCACTGCTACTGACCGGCCCTGGGCCAGCTACGAGAGTGACGCCGAGCGCGCACGGATCGAGGCGGCGGCAGAGGGCGAAACGGCGGGATAGCCGAGGCGGGCTTTTCTCCGCGCCGGGGCCAGAGACCGAACGGTAGCTCAAGGCCAAAATCATCCCAGCCGCCGCTCCGTCTCCCTGTCAAAGACATGCATGTTTTCAGGCGGGATCGACAATCGCAGTGTCTCGCCCCCGTGGCCTGCGCGGTGCACCCCCGGGAGGCTTGCTGTAAAGCTCTGGCCATTTGCGAGCTTGCCATGCAGAAGCGTGTTGGCCCCGAGCGGCTCGGCGAGCAACACCTCCATGGTGATCGGGCCGCCAGGGTCGGGCGAGAGGTGCTCGGGGCGCAGCCCGAGCATCACGGGGCCATGCGCACCGGTCGGGTTGGGTAGGACCATGTCGCCCAGGTGCAACCCTTCCTCGCGCCCCTCGGCCTCGACGACATTCATCGACGGGCTGCCGATGAACTGCGCGGCAAAGAGGCTCTCGGGTCGCTCGTAGACGTCGAGCGGCGTGCCTATCTGCTCGGCGCGGCCCTCGTTCATCACGATCATCCGGTCGGCCATGGTCATCGCCTCGACCTGATCGTGGGTGACGTAAAGCGCGGTGATCCCCAGCTTGGCCTGCAACTCGCGAATCTCCAGCCGCATCTGCACCCGCAGCTTGGCGTCCAGATTCGACAGCGGCTCGTCGAACAGAAACACCTTGGGTTCGCGCACGATGGCGCGGCCCATGGCGACGCGCTGCCGCTGCCCGCCCGAGAGCTGCCGGGGCTTGCGGTCCAAGAGATCCGTCAGTTGTAGCAACTCAGCCGCGTCTCGCACCTTGGCGGCGATCTCCGCCTTGGGAAGTCCCTTGATGCGAAGGCCGTAGCCCATGTTCTGAGCCACGCTCATATGCGGATAGAGCGCGTAGTTCTGAAACACCATCGCGATGTCACGGTCCATCGGCTCACGCTCGTTGGCGCGGGTGCCATTGATGCGCAATTCTCCGTCGCTGATCGTTTCCAGCCCCGCGACCATGCGCAACAATGTGGATTTGCCACAGCCCGAGGGGCCGACGATGACGATGAATTCGCCATCGGCCACATCGACACTCACACCCTTGATCACCTCCGTGGCGCCAAAGCGTTTCTTGATATCGTCCAGTTCTACGGTTGCCATGTCGCCTATTTCTCGCTGTCCACGAGGCCGCGGATAAAGAGTTTCTGCATCGAGATAACCACCACCACCGGCGGGACCATCGCGAGGATCGAGGTGGCCATGATCACCGGCCAGTCGGCCACGTCGTCACCTGACGGGAACATCTGCTTGATGCCCATGACGATGGTGTTCATCGACGGATCGGTGGTGATTAGCAGCGGCCAGAGATACTGGTTCCAGCCATAGATGAAGAGGATCACGAAGAGTGCTGCGATATTGGTGCGGCTCATCGGCAGGAGGATATCCCAGAAGAACCGCATCGGGCGCGCGCCGTCCACGCGGGCGGCCTCGGCCAATTCGTCCGGCACGGTGAGAAAGAACTGCCGGAAAAGGAACGTCGCGGTGGCCGAGGCGATGAGGGGAAAGATCAGGCCCGAATAACTGTTGAGCATGCCGAACCCCGCGATCACCTCGTAGGTGGGTACGATCCGCACCTCGACGGGCAGCATCAGCGTGATGAAGATGAGCCAGAAGAAGAAGTTGCGCCCCGGAAAACGGAAATAGACGATGGCAAATGCCGACAGAAGCGAGATGATGATCTTGCCCACGGCGATCCCCACCGCCATGATCAGCGAATTGCCCAGCATCACCGCAACCGGCACATTTACACCGGAAAAGAGCGCGGCCGTGTAGTTCTCAAGGAACTTGTCGCCGGGCCAGACAGGCATCGGTGGCTGCACGATCTCGGGTTGGCTGACGGTGGAGGCGACGAAGGCCAGCCAGATCGGGAAGAAGATCACGAGGACGCCGGCGATCATGGCCACATGCGTGAGCCAGAGGCCCATGCCGCGCTTTTCCACCATGCCCGTGATCTCGGTCGCCATCAGTAATGCACCCGCTTTTCGATGTATTTGAATTGCAGCACCGTGAGCAGCCCCACCACAATAAGCAGGATCACCGATTGTGCGGCGCTTGATCCCAGGTCCTGCCCCACGAACCCGTCGGAAAAAACCTTGTAGACAAGGATCGTCGTGGCCTGTTGCGGGCCACCCGAGGTGATCGTGTGTATGACTCCGAAAGTCTCGAAGAAGGCATAGACGATATTCACTACCAGCAGGAAGAAGGTGGTGGGCGACAGCAGTGGCAACACGATAGTGAAGAACCGCCGCCAGAACCGCGCGCCGTCGATGGCGGCGGCCTCGATGATCGAACGGGGCACCGCTTGCAGGGCTGCGAAGAAGAACAGGAAATTGTAGCTGATGCGCCCCCAGGCCGAGGCGACGACGACGAGCCCCATTGCCTCGCCCTCATTGAGCACATGATTCCAGTCATAGCCCAGCTGCCCCAGATACCATGCTATGACACCCACGCGCGTGTTGAACATGAAGAGCCAAAGCACCCCTGCGACCGCCGGGGCCACGGCATAGGGCCAGATCAGCAGTGTGCGGTAGACGCTCGCCGATTTCACCAGCCGGTCGGCCATGACCGCCAGAAACAGCGCCGGGATCATCGCCGCGAGCGTCACCAGCGTCGAGAAGATCGCGGTCGTGACAAAGGAGGCGCGGTAATAGGGGTCGCCCAGCAGGTATTCAAAATTCTCCAGGCCGACGAATTGCGACGAGAGGCCGAACGGGTCGGGGATGAACAGCGATTGCCACACCGCCTGTCCGGCGGGATAGAAGAAGAACACCGCAGAGATGAACACTTGCGGCGCGATCAGGCAGAGCGGCAGAAGCCAGCCCTTGAAGGTGACACGTTTTTCCATGCTTGGCGGCCCGGGGGGCCGGTTGCCCGGCCCCCGCGATCTTTAGTTGCTGGCGCGCTCGAAACGGCGCAGGAGCTGGTTGCCGCGCTCGACCGCGGAGTCCAGCGCCGCCCGCGCGTCCTTGTCGCCTGACCAGACGGCCTCGAGTTCTTCGTCGATAATGCCGCGGATTTGGTCAAAGGAGCCGAGTCGCAGGCCCTTGGAATTGGCCGTGGGGGCCTTTGCGGTCATTTGCTTCACTGCCACGTCGGTGCCGGGGTTCTCCTGGTAGAAGCCCTGTTCGCGGGTCAGCTCGCCCGCCGCCGTGGTGATCGGCAGATAGCCCGTGTCTTGGTGCCATTTGGCCTGGATTTCGGGCGACGACAGGAAGTTGAGAAATGCCGCGGCGGCCTTGTACTCGGCGGGCTCATGCCCTTCCATCACCCAGAGCGAGGCCCCGCCGATGATGGTGTTCTGCGGCGCGCTTTCGACGCCGTCCCAATAGGGCAGCGGGCGCACGTCGAAGTCGAACTGTGCCTCGGATTTGATGCCCGCATAACCTGCCGAGCTTTCGGTGAAGAGCGCGCATTCGCCGGCGCGGAAATTGGCCCCGCCCTCGTTGCGGCGACCGGCATAGATGAACTTGCCCTCATCGGCCCATTCGCCCATCTGCGCGATATGCTGCACCTGCACCGGGCTGTTGAAGGCAAGCTCGGTGTCGAGCCCGGCAAAGCCGTTATCCTTCGTTGCGAATGGCACATCGTGGTAGGCCGAGAGGTTCTCCAGGTGAATCCAGCTCTGCCATGCGGTGGTGAGGGGGCAGGAATGCCCCGCCTCGGCCAGTTGATCCAGAACCGCGTCTACATTCTGCCAAGTGCTCAGGTCGGTATCGGGGTCGATGCCCGCACCCTGCAGCGCATCGCGGTTGACCCACAGGACCGGGGTGGACGAGTTGAACGGCAGCGACAGCATCTGCCCGTCGGTGGTGGTGTAATAGCCCTTGACCGAGCCGATGTAGGCGTCGGGGTCGAAGTCCGCGCCTGCCTCGTCCATCACCTCGTAGACCGGCTTGATCGCGCCCTCGGCCCCCATCATCGTGGCTGTTCCCACCTCGAACACCATCAAGATATGCGGCTGCTCGCCCGCGCGGAAGGCGGCGATCCCGGCATTGAGCGTCTCGGAGTAATTGCCCTTGTGCGTGGCGTTGACGCTGTATTCGCCCTGGCTCTCGTTGAAGGTCTCGACCTGTTCGGCCACAAGCTCACCCAGCCGCCCGGTAAAGGCGTGCCAGAACTGGATTTCGGTCTGGGCCGTCGCGGCAAGCGGCGACAGCGCGGTGGTGGCGGCCAGAAGCGCGCCAAATGCCGTTTTCTGCATGGTATCCTCTCCCATAAGACGAGCGCGGCCAAACATCCCCTGTCGACCGCGGCGATCACGCAAGCTCTACGCTACACGGAAATTGACATAATACAACCGTGCAATTATACGCTTTAATATAATATCATATTATTGTTACAAGCCCGCTGCGATCCTACCCTCACGCCATTTCACCGCCGGAGCTGCCCATGTCCGCCCGCCTGCGCCTGCGTCAACTCGAAGCGCTCGAACGTGTCGCCGTCACCGGCTCGATGACCCGCGCGGCCGAGGTACTCGGCATATCGCAGCCCGCCGTGAGCCGGCTGCTGGCCGATCTCGCGGCGGAGACGGGGTTGGCGCTCGTGGAGCGGCGCGACGGGCGGCTGGTGCCGACACAGGAGGCGCGGTTCCTGCTGCCCGATATCCACCGCGTGCTGGAAACGCTCGACCGGATCGGCGAACTGAGCCGCAGCCTTAACGACCGCAAGGCCGGACACCTTCGACTTGCCTGCCTGCCGGGGTTTTCGACCTCGCACCTGCCCGATGTGCTGGCGCGGTTCATCGCCGACCGGCCCGGCGTCACGCTGACGGTGGAGCCTGACCGCCCCGAGCGCATTCTCGAATGGATCGTCGGCGAACAGTTCCATTGCGGCATCACCGACGGATTCGAAGGGCACCCGGCGGTCGAGGCCGAGATCGTGCCGGTGCGCACCGTCTGCATCCTGCCGCCCGGTCACCCACTGGCCGAACGCGAAGAGATCGGCCCCGCCGACCTCTCAGGGGAGCGGATGATCCACACCCGGCGCGACAGCGCGTTCTTTCGCGCGCTGGAGGAGGCGTTTCTCGGGGCGGGGGTGACGATGACGCCGATCCTGGAAATACGCCAGTTCACTGCCGCCTGCGAGCTGGTGCTGCGCGGTGCGGGTGTTTCGGTGGTAAGCGCGCTCGACGCCGAGGGCTATGCCGCGCGCGGCCTCGTCCACCGCCCTTTCGTGCCGGAGGTGCCGCACCGGCTCGCGCTGGTCCGGCCGGTGCACGGGGCGCCGTCGCTCCTGACGCTGGAATTCATGGACGCCTTTCGCGAGAGCCTTCGCCCGTTCGAGGCGCGTCCCGACGCATAGGCAGCACGTGGGTCACGGGGCCGGTGAGCACCGCGAGCGCCTCGGTGCGCATCAGCCCGGTGAGCGCCGGGTCGTCGCAGGACAGCCCACCGTTACAGGTGCCGTAGGCGGGCAGGATCACCCGGTCACCGTCGATGAGAAAAGCCGGGCGGCTGATCGATTGACCGCGCAAGCTCAGCCGCATCTTGGGGTGGTAATGGCCCGATACCTCGCCCGCTTGGCCGCGTCGGGCGATGTGGCGAAAGGTGAGGGGGGGATTGGGTAATTCGGCCAAATGCGCGCCGCCGAGATCGACCGGGCCGGGATCGTGATTGCCCTCGATCCAGACCCAGCGGCGGCCGGCCTGCAGGCGTGTGACCCACAGCTTTTCCGCCTCGGGCAGGGCATCCGCGGCCTGGGTGTCGTCGAAGCTGTCGCCAAGGCAGATGACCGTGCCCGCCCCGGTGCGACGCAGGTCGGATTCGAGCCGGGTCAGGGTATCGCGCGTCTCGTAGGGCGGCAGCGGCGGCTCGCCTGCCCGCGCCCGGCGCAGCGTCTTGCCCAGGTGCAGGTCGGAGACGCAAAGCAGATTGCGCGCCTCCCAGTAGAGCGCGCCCGAGGGCAGCGCGATCAGGGTTGCGCCCGCGAGGGTGAAGGCATGGCCGTCCATGCCCCTTTGTTGGCCGCTAGCGCAGCGATTGGCAAGAGCGCCGGCTGCGGCCCGCCGATGCGGGCCGTCACGCGGGGGAGGGGCGCTCCTGAACGAAATGCGGATGGATCACCGGCATAGTGGTGACCGACAGCATGGCGGCGGCCAGGAACATCGCGGACGTGCCGACGCTGTCGGCCATCGCCCCCGCCGTTGCCGGTCCGAGCACGCTCCCCCCGGCGACGGCGATCAGCGCGGCGGTGAAGCTACGGGCCGGCATCTGCGGAAACAGCCGCTCCGACCAGAAGGCCAGGACGCCGCTCATCATCATCACGTATGCGCCCTGCAAGCCCGCGGACAGCACGACGCCCGCCCAGGACGTCGGCACCAGGGCCATGAGGCCGAACGACAGCGCCGAGGCCATCAGAAGGCTCCGCAGCAGGGCCGACAGGCCGATGGCTCCCTTGATCCGCCCGGTCGCCAGCCCGATCAGGCCGACCGACCCGAAGCACAGGAACAGGATCGCGGGCGATGTGCCGGACGGAAGCAGCGGCAGGCCGCCGGATTGCTCGATCCGGTCGGCTGCGAAGGAGAAATAGATCGCCGTGGTCGTGCCGAAGGAGAAGGCGATGGCGTAGAGCGGCATGGCTTTTCGGTGCAGCAGCGTGCCCCAGGGCTGGCGTGGCCTGCTTGCCCCGAGCGGGTCGGCGGGCGCGCGCAGGGCCGCGATATTGCCCAGCCCCGCGATCGCACCGGCGATGGCAAAGGTGGCCCAGGCGGCCTGCCACGGCAGGCCGGTCAGGTTCGTGGCGAGTGCGGTGGCCCCTGCGGCGGCGATGCCGAGACTGGTGCCCGTGCTGATGACCGCGAGGGCCGAGGGCCGCGCGTCATCGGGCAGGCGGCGGTTGACGATGCTGTTGAACGGGGACCATGCGAAGCCCGCGCTCGTCATCGCCAGAACGATGCCGAGGATCAGGACCGGCAGGCTCGGGGCCCCTGCCACCAGCCCGGTGCCGGCGGTGGCGAGGCCGAGGCCCAGCAGCACCGGCGCGCGCGGCCCGACACGCGCGAGAGTCGCGTAAGACGCGAGCAGGCCCAGCAGCATGCCGAGGAATCCGAGGCTGGAAATCAGCCCCGCCATCCCCGTGGAGAGTGCGAAATCGGCACGGAATTCGGACAGGAACAGCCCGAACCCCATCCGTGCGGGGCCATAGGTGATCGCGGTCGCGGCGAAGCCTGCGACGGAGAGTTTCCAGAACGGTGCCATTGCACGCCTTTGCCGGGGTAATGCGGCCTTTGGCCAAAGGTCGTCGTTAACCAGAGGTTTTTCAACGTGTTGACACACGCCCGCCTGTCCCGCGCCGCGCAAAACCCCGTTGCGACAGGATCATATATGCCCGGCGGCGGTACCGCTCCGCCGGGCGGATGCGACGTGGCGGGTATTCAGCCGAGCAACCGGCGGGCCACCACCTGCGCCTGGATTTCCGCGGCACCCTCGAAGATGTTGAGGATGCGCGCGTCGCACAGGATGCGGCTGATCGTGTATTCCAGCGCAAAGCCGTTGCCGCCGTGGATCTGCAGCCCGTTATCGGCCGCGGCCCAGGCCACGCGGGCGCCCAGGAGCTTGGCCATCCCGGCCTCGAGGTCGCAGCGGCGGCCATTGTCCTTTTCCCAGGCCGAGAAATAGGTCAGTTGCCGCGCCACCATGATCTCGACCGCCATCATCGCGAGCTTGCTGGCGACGCGGGGGAATTCGATCAGGGACCTACCGAACTGTTTGCGGTCCTGCGCGTAGCGCATCGACACGTCGAGCGCCGATTGCGCCACGCCGATGGCGCGCGCCGCGGTCTGGATGCGGGCGGCCTCGAAGGTCTCCATGAGCTGCTTGAAACCCTTGCCTTCCTCGCCGCCCAGCAGGTTCTCGCCCTTGACATGGAAATTGTCGAACGCAAGCTCGTATTCCTTCATGCCGCGATAGCCCAGCACCGCGATCTCGCCGCCGGTCATGCCGGGGGTGGGGAAGGGGGACGCGTCGGTGCCCGGCTCCTTTTCGGCGAGGAACATCGACAGGCCCCGGTGATCGGTGGTGTCGGGCACCGTGCGCGCCAGTAGCGTCATCAGGTGGGTGCGCGCGGCGTGGGTGATCCAGGTCTTGTTGCCGGTGACCTTCCAGTCGCCGTTCCCGTCACGCACGGCGCGGGTACGCAGGCTGCCCAGGTCCGAGCCGGTATTGGGCTCGGTGAATACCGCCGTCGGCAGGGTCTCGCCGCTGGCGAGCTTGGGCAACCACTTTTTCTTCTGCTCCTCGGTGCCGCCGCACAGGATAAGCTCGGCGGCGATCTCGGAGCGGGTACCGAGGCTGCCCACACCGATATAACCGCGGCTCAGCTCTTCCGAGACCACGACCATTGACGCCTTGCTGAGGCCGAGCCCGCCGTATTCCTCGGGGATGGTCAGGCCGAAGACGCCCATCTCGGCCAGTTCCTCGATGATCTCCATCGGGATGAGCTCGTCCTTGAGGTGCCACTCATGGGCATAGGGCTCGACCTTTTCCACCGCGAAACGGCGGAACTGTTCGCGGATCATCTCGAGCTCGTCATCGAGCCCGGTGCGGCCCACGGTGGCCTCGGCGGCGCGCTCCTGCATAAGGGCGACGAGCGCCAGCCGCGCGGACTGCGTGTTGCCGCGCGCGATCAGCGTCTGCACCTCCGGCGTGCGAAATGCGTCGAGCGCAGCCTCATCGAGCCCCATCTCGGCGGGGCGCGCGATCTCGCCCTGGTTCATCGCGATGCCGCCGGCGATCTGGGCGAGATACTCGCCGAACGCGATCTGAAGGATCAGTTGCTCGACCTCTCCGAACTGTCCCTGCTCGTCGAGCCGCGTGGCCCAGCCCTGCATCTGGCGCAGCGATTCGACATAGGTGGCCAGCCACGCGAGCCCGTGGGTCGCACCTTGTGCTGCGTCCATCGCCGCGCCCGAGATGCGGCCATCCACGGTGACCCGCGCGCGAACAGCCTCGCGCGCTTGCGACAGAAGGGTTTCGGCGGGCGCGAGTGCGGCTTGGGTGAGCGCTGTGAGGTCGCTCAGGAGGATCGGCTCCGACATTGCAATATCCTGTCCGTCATGTGCCATGAAACGTATCCTTTCCTGTTCCGGGGCCTTTTATCCATGATGCAGGTGCAGCGCAACTATTATGCCAATTGTCGCAGGTTTTTGTTCTAAAGTTGCGTGTTGATTTCTTGTGTCGTGGCGCAAATCCTGTGCTAACACTCGGGTATGGAAGCGTTTTTCGATATCGGCCCACTCTGGGGCTGGAGCCTCGCCCTTGGCGTGGCGGTCTGCGCGGGGCTGGTCAAGGGGGTGGTGGGATTCGCCATGCCGACGGTTCTGATCGCGGGGCTGAGCACGATGATGGCGCCGGACCTGGCGTTGGCGGGGTTGATCTTGCCGACGTTGGCGACGAATTTGTGGCAGGCGTTGCGGCAGGGGGTGGGGGCGGCGCTGGCGTCGGTGGCGCGGTTCCGGGTGTTTTTGCTGGCGGGGGGCGCGGTGATGGTGGTGGCGGCGCAACTCGTGCCGCTCTTGCCGCCCGCCGCGATGTTCCTGTTCATCGGGCCGCTGATCACCGCCTACGCTCTGTCGACGCTGCTGGGCCGGGGGCTGCGCATGGTCCCCGAGGGCGGCGCGCGGGGCGAGGCGGGGATGGGCGCGCTTGCCGGTCTTTTCGGTGGATTATCAGGTATTTGGGGGCCGCCCACCGTGGCGATGCTGACCGCGCGCGGCACCGAGAAGACCGAGCAGATGCGCGTGCAGGGGGTGATCTATGGCCTCGGCGCGGTGCTGCTGCTGGCCTCTCATGTGGGCTCGGGCGTGCTGCGGGCGGAGACGGTTCCGCTGTCGCTGGCACTGGTGCCGCCGGCGCTCTTGGGGATCGGGCTGGGCTTCTGCTTGCAGGACCGGTTTGACCAGGAAACCTTTCGCAAGGTGACGCTCTGGGTGCTGCTACTGGCGGGGCTGAACCTGATCCGGCGGGGGGTGATGATGCTCTGACGCGGGCGCGAACCGCACGGTTCAGCGCACGAACCGCACGGTTCGGGAGGGGCACCGTGACGGTGCCCGTTGGGGCGGGGTGCGGGGCCTTCGGGGCACCCTGTCCCCGTGCCGTCCGTTTGACAGGAGAGGCCCGGGGGATGGGCGGTATGGGTCATGGGTAAACTTTGACTGAACGCACCGGTCGGAGGAGGGGGGGGCGGCCGGACGTGCCGGTCATTTTTGGTGAGGATGCTGCGGGTGCGAAGGGGGGGCCTCTTTGCGGTTGGTCGTCGGGATGCTTGACACGCTCGGCGTTGCGGTTGGGTTAGACGCATTGCGGACTTTTGCTGCGCCTCCAACGAACGTAAGCAACGCGCAGGAAGCGGAGTTTGCAAAGTTGGGGCAGTTTCTCGAAAGCAGACTTTTAGGCCAAACGCAGCGAATGACGGCGGCGAACTCAAAAATGCCCTTCGATGTAAGAGTTCTTCATGTACTTGTTGGTCCTAGGCTCAGGGCCTATTCGCGGCGCGTCGCAACCCGATACGACAGGTGCCCGAAGGTCTTCCTCTCTGCAATCGCGCTCGCAGCAGCCGTCATCTATTGGTTATGAGTCCTGACCCTAACTCCCGAGCAATGGCCCAGATGAGCCGAAAAGCTTGATCGGGGAGGAAAAGAGCGGCACTATGGGAGTGTATGGTACCAAGTAAGGAACACACCGATCAAGTGCTGGGGGTTTGCGATGAACTTTTCAAGGATCTTCTGTATTACAGCCGTAGGGCTGCTCGTGGCGGCATGCAGTCAACCTGAGCCTGAGCCAACGTATATCACACCGGAACCGGTCCTCGACAAATACGGCAATGAAGTTGGCGGCGGTGGTTGCCCTGAAGGTAGCACTGCGGGAGCGGCAGGCAATTGCTTGCCGGGCGACGACAACTACAATCGGACACAGACAACGGCTGGTGGCGGCGGTGGCTCTTCGGGGCGGAACTAAGGCTACAAATTGTATTTGAACTGGGCTCATGTCTCTCCGGTCAGCCTAATCAATAATGGGCCTGCCGTATAAGCTTAAGCTTGGGGGCGGCCGCACCACCATCAACAAACCCGCTCAGGCGATCCGCGTTTTCCTCGGCCCCCGCCATACAGGATTATCGGCTAGATGTGCGGAGCGCATGGTGGCCTGTATCCGACTGTGCCCCAGCAAAAGGGTCCACCACCCGAATGGGCATGCCGGACGAAACCGGGTTCGAGGCCTAAATGTGGAGCAGGTCATGGATGTGCGCATCATCAAGGTCCGCTCGCGCCTCGATCCCGCAGGAGCCGAACCAGCGATGGTCGCTCGACTTCATCTCCGACGCGCTTGAGGATGGCCGCAGCAAGCGTAGGGTGGGCAGTCCTGCCCACCAATCCGACCTGCCCCGCCATGGTGGGCAAGACTGCCTACCCTACCTCTTGCTACAGAAGACCTGCCGCCCGCGTTTGAGTAACGTGGGACGCAGGTTCAGAGGGGGCGGTCTCCCGCCCCCACCCTCACCCGATCGCCGCCGCCTTCACGTCGTCGTCGATGAAGGGCACATACTGGGCGAAGTTGTCGGCGAACATCTGCACCAGCTTGGCCGCCTGGCGGTCGTAGGCGTCGGAATCGTCCCAGGTGCGGCGCGGGTCGAGCAGGACCTCGGCGACGCCGGGCACCTCGACCGGAACCTCGAAGCCGAAGCTCTCGTCCTTGCGGAACTCCACCTCGCCCAGCGAGCCGTCGAGGGCGGCGGTGAGCAGCGCGCGGGTGGCCTTGATCGGCATGCGCGAGCCGGTGCCGTAGGCGCCCCCGGTCCAGCCGGTGTTGACCAGCCAGCAGGTGGCGCCGTGCTTGCCGATCTTTTCGCGCAGCAGGTTGCCGTAGACCTCGGGGCGGCGCGGCATGAAGGGCGCGCCGAAGCAGGTGGAGAAGGTCGGCTGCGGCTCTGTCACGCCGCGCTCGGTCCCTGCGACCTTGGCGGTGAAGCCGGACAGGAAGTGATACATCGCCTGCGCGGGCGTCAGCCGCGCGATGGGCGGCAGCACGCCGAAGGCATCGCAGGTGAGCATGATGACGTTCTTGGGGTGCCCGCCAAGCGCCGTCTCGGACGCGTTGGAGATGTAGTGCAGCGGGTAGGCGCAGCGCATGTTGGCGGTGAGGCTGTCATCGGCGAAATCAAGTTCCAGCGTTTCGGGATCGAACACCATGTTTTCGACCACGGTGCCGAATTTCGAGGTGGTGGCGTAGATCTCGGGCTCTGCATCGGGGTCGAGGTTGATGGTCTTGGCATAGCAGCCGCCCTCGAAGTTGAAGGTGCCGCGCTCTGACCAGCCATGCTCGTCATCGCCGATGAGGGTGCGCGCGGGATCGGCCGAGAGCGTGGTCTTGCCGGTGCCTGACAGGCCGAAGAACACGGCGGCATCGACGGGGTTGTCGGGCGCGTGGTTGGCCGAGCAGTGCATCGGCATGACGCCCTTTTCCGGCAGCAGGTAGTTGAGCAGGGTGAAGATGGATTTCTTGTTCTCGCCGGCGTATTCGGTGCCGCCCACGAGGATCAGCTTGCGGTCGAAATTCATCGCGATCACGGTGTCGGTGCGGCAGCCGTGACGGGCCGGATCGGCCTTGAAGCCGGGGCAGTTGATGAGCGTGAAATCGGCGACGAAGCTGTCGAGTGCGTCGCGCTCGGGGCGGCGCAGCATGGTGCGGTTGAACAGGCTGTGCCAGGCAAGCTCGGTCACCATGCGTACGTTGATGGCGAGCGCGGGGTCGGCGCCGCCGACGAGATCCTCGACATAGACGTCGCGCCCGGCGAGCCAGGCGAGCATGTCGTCGTAGAGCGCGTCGAATTTTGCCGGCTCCATCGCGCCGTTGTTGTCCCACCAGATCGTGTCTTCGGTGGTGGCGGAGCGGACGACGAACTTGTCCTTGGGCGAGCGGCCGGTGAACTTGCCGGTCGAGACGAGGAACGCGCCGCCGCGGCCGAGCGTGCCTTCGCCGTTTTTCAGTGCCGCTTCGATCAGTGCGGGCTCGATGAGGTTGTAGTGGACCGTGCCCAGCCCCGTGATGCCCTGATCCTCCAGCCGGAAATTCGGGTTCACCCGTCCGAGTGTCATGTCTGCTTCGCTCCTGTTCACCAAATGCGTCTGCCCGCGGCAGATCAAGTGGGGCGCCGAGATGCGGCGTCGGTCGGGCGGCGTGCCCGGCTGCGCGCGTCTTAACACGACGCTTTCGTGAAATAACAGGCGGGTTTGCGGCAGTTAGCGCAACCAGCGCCAAGTTAGCGCAATCACCCGCCCGTTAGCGGAAACACCATGCGATGCGGGCGGGCAAGGTGAGTCCATTTAGCCATTCTCAAGGAAATTCCGGCCCAATGAGCGCGGTCGAGGCGACTGATTCGCAGTTTTGGATTGATCCGCAGAGCGCAAAAGGCGCATAATGAGAAAAAAATTCAGAAACTCAGAGCAGTATGAGGAATAATAGCAATGTCCAGGATCGCCCTTGTGGACGATGACAGGAATATCCTGACATCGGTGGCCATGACGCTCGAGGCCGAGGGCTTCGAGGTCGAAACCTACAACGATGGCCAACAGGCCTTCGACGCCTTCAGCAAGAAACTGCCCGACATGGCCGTGCTCGACATCAAGATGCCGCGCATGGACGGGATGGACCTGTTGCAGCGGCTGCGTCAGAAGTCGCGGATGCCGGTCATTTTCCTGACCTCCAAGGATGACGAGATCGACGAGGTTCTCGGCCTGCGCATGGGCGCGGATGATTACGTGAAGAAACCGTTTTCCCAGCGTCTGCTGGTCGAGCGCATCCGCGCGCTCTTGCGGCGGCAGGAGGTGGTGGCCGGCGGCGCGCTGGTCGAGGGCGAGGAAAACAAGGTGATCGAGCGCGGCGACCTGCGCATGGATCCGCTGCGCCACGCGGTGACGTGGAAGGGGCAGGACGTGTCGCTCACGGTGACCGAGTTCCTGCTGTTGCAGGCGCTCGCGCAGCGTCCCGGCTTCGTCAAGAGCCGCGATCAGCTGATGGATGTGGCCTATGACGACCAGGTCTATGTGGACGATCGCACCATCGACAGCCACATCAAGCGCCTGCGCAAGAAACTGCGGATGGTCGATCCCGAATTCTCGGCCATCGAAACGCTCTACGGGATCGGGTATCGTTACAACGAGGAATGATGGCCCTGGCCGAGGGGATAGACGTGGGCGATCCGCGAGCGCGCAAGGATGGCGATCTCGTCCTGGGGGACGATTTCGTCGCCCCCGACCGCGTGGAGGAAGCAGAGCTGACCGAGCGGCGGGCGCGGCGCGGCTGGCTGTCGCTGCGGCGCTCGGCGCTCACGCGCAAGATCGTCACCTTCAACCTGATCGCGCTCAACGTTCTGGTCATCGGCATCCTCTACCTCAACAGCACGCAGGACACGCTGGTGCGCCAGCACGTCGAGAGCCTGCGCGACCGCGCCGCGCTCACCGCCGATGTGGTCGCCGCCCGGTTGCCGCAGACCGCACCGGTCAACCTCGCCACCGGCGACGGCATAGATGTCGAGGATACGCTGGAGCGGCTCGCGCTGCGCCCGGGCACCGAGGCCTATCTCTTTGACAGGACCGGGCTCTTGCTCGGGCAGCAGGCGGGAACGCCCACGCGCTCGGGAATCACGGGGGACATGCCGCCCACGCCGCTGACCGATTTCCTGGAACGGATATGGGGCGTCATCTCGGCGCCTTTTTCGACGCAGGGCACGGGGGAAGAGGCGCAGGACGCGATCGCGGCGTTGCGTGACCTGGTCGATGCCGCGGTCTCGGAGGGCGCGCAGGTGCGCGCCATCGATGTCGGCGGTGATACGATATTGCGCGCCGCCGCGCCGGTGATGCGCGGTTCCACACCGGTGGGCGCGGTGGTGCTGGTCGACAGCTCCGGCGACGTCGCCCGCATTTCGGCGGCCGAACGCGAACGCGTGTTGCAGATGTTCCTGATCGCCACGCTCATTTCCATCGGCCTGAGCCTTGTTCTGGCCTCGACCATCTCCAACCCGCTCGCCGATCTCGCCGCCGCGGCCGAAATCGGGAGCGAGCGCAATCGCGGGCGCAGCGGCGGCGGGCGCATCCGCATCCCCGACCTGACGGCGCGGCCCGACGAGATCGGGCGGCTGTCGGGCGCGCTGCGCGGCATGGTCGGTGCACTCTACAGCCGGATCGAGAGCAACGAACAATTCGCCGCCGACGTGGCCCACGAGATCAAGAACCCGCTGGCGAGCCTGCGCTCGGCGGTGGGCACCATGCGCATCGCGCGCCGCGAGGATCAGCGCGAGCGCCTGCTCGAAGTGATCGAGCATGACGTGCGCCGGCTCGACCGCCTGGTGAGCGATATCTCCAACGCCTCGCGTCTCGATTCCGAGCTGGTCAAGGAGACGCAGGAAGGGTTCGACCTGGTGGCGCTCTTGCAGAACCTCGCGCAGTACCTCAGCGAGGAGGCAGGCAAGAAGGGGGTCGAGTTCATCACCGATTTCCCGGGCAGGCCGGTCGTCGTCACCGGGCTGGAGGCGCGGCTGGCACAGGTGTTTGTCAACCTCATCACCAACGCCATCAGCTTTTGCGAGGAGGGCGACGCGATCCGCGTCTGGGCACGCCGCCGCGCCAACCGCGTCCTGATCGTGGTCGAGGATACCGGCCCGGGCATCCCCGAGGAGTCGCTGGACAAGATTTTCCAGCGCTTCTATTCGCAGCGGCCCGAGGGCGAGTTCGGCAACAATTCGGGGCTGGGGCTGGCGATTTCGAAGCAGATCGTGGAGGCGCATGACGGCGTGATCTGGGCCGAGAACATCCGCCCCACCCATGCCGATGCGACATCCGAGCCGCTGGGCGCGCGGTTCGTCGTCGGCCTGCCGGTCTGAGCGGGCATGGCCCGCGCGGCAGAGGCCGGAAACGATGCCGGAAACGATGCCGGGGGTCTGACCGTCCATGCGAGCTGTGTTGCGCAGGCGGGGCGGGCCGTGCTCATTCGCGGGGCGGCGGGCAGTGGCAAATCGGGGCTGGCGCTGCGGCTCATTGCGCTGGGGGCCGAGCTCGTGGCCGACGACCGCACCCGGGTGTGGCGCGCGGGCGATCAGGTGATGGCCGACGCGCCCGACACGATCCGCGGGCGGATCGAGGCGCGGGGGATAGGGCTGCTGCGGCTGCCCGCCGCGGGGCCGCGGCCGCTGGCGCTGGTCGTCGACCTGGACGGGTCCGAGACCGAACGCCTGCCGCCGCTGCGCGAAACGCGGATCGCCGGCACCGCGCTGCCGCTTGTTCACGGATCGGGGCACGCGCATTTTCCGGCGGCGATCGCGCTCTATCTCCGGTATGGAGTGCTGGAATAGCAACGAAGGTCTCGGATCATGTCCTCTCACGTCGCCGATGCTGACATGCCTCACAGGCTGGTCCTTGTCACCGGCCCGTCGGGTGCGGGCCGCAGCACGGCGATCCACGTGCTCGAGGATATCGGTTTCGAGGCTATCGACAACCTGCCCCTTTCGCTGCTGCCGCGGCTCTTTGCCGGGCCGCGGCTCGACAAGCCGCTGGCGCTGGGTATCGACGTGCGCAACCGCGACTTCTCGGTCCGCGCCCTGCTCGAGGTGATCGACGGCGGCGGGGTGCCGGCACCGGGCAAGATGGAGGTGCTGTATCTCGATTGCCGCCCCGATATCCTCGTGCGGCGTTTCTCGGAGACGCGGCGGCGCCACCCGCTCGCGCCCGGCGGCAGCGTCGAGGATGGCATCGCGCGCGAACTCGATCTGCTCGGCCCGGTGCGGGACCGTTCGGATATCGTGGTCGATACCTCCGACATGTCGCCCCACGATCTGCGCGCCGAGCTTGAACGCTGGTTCGCGCCCGGCGGTGCCAAGCGGCTGTCGATCTCGGTGCAGTCGTTTTCATACAAGCGGGGGCTGCCGCGCGGGCTCGACATGGTGTTTGATTGCCGGTTCCTGAAAAACCCGCATTGGGAGCAGAGCCTGCGCGACGCGGACGGGCGGGACCCGGCGGTGCAGGCGTATCTGAGGGACGATCCGCGGCTGGCACCGTTTCTCGACCGGCTGACGGCGCTGATGGAGCTGCTGCTGCCGGCGCACGAGGAAGAGGGCAAGGCCTACCTCGCCATCGGCACCGGCTGTACCGGCGGGCAGCACCGCTCTGTCGCGGTGGCGGAAATGCTGCGGGCGAGGCTTGCGGAGCAAGGCTGGCCGGTGTCATTAAGGCACCGGGAACTGGAGCGGCGAGAGCCGGGGGAAGGGCGGTCATGATCGGGATCGTGATCGTGGCACATGGCGGGCTCGCTCGCGAGTATCTCAGGGCGGTCGAACACGTGGTCGGCGCGCAGAGCGGGATCGTGGCCGTCGCTGTCGAGGGCGATCACGACCGCGCGGAAAAGCAGGACGAGATTTGCGCCGCCGCGGACGCGGTGGACAGCGGCGACGGGGTGGTGGTGGTGACCGACATCTTTGGCGGCTCGCCCTCGAACCTGTCGCTGCGTGCCTGCCGCCCCGACAACCGCCGCATTCTCTACGGGGCCAACCTGCCGATGCTCATCAAGCTGGCCAAGAGCCGCCACAGCCCGGTCTCGGTGGCTGTGCGCGCGGCGCTCGAGGCCGGGCGCAAGTACATCGACAGCCACAACGTTTCAACGGAATGAGGAAAAGCGCAATGAGCGAGCGCATGCGGCGGCAACTCGAGATCGTCAACGAAAAGGGGCTGCACGCCCGCGCCGCCGCCAAGTTCGTCGAGGTGGTCGAGGGGTTCGATGCGCAGGTCGAGGTGAGCCACGGCCCCGAGTCGGCCTCGGGCGACAGCATCATGGGGCTTTTGATGTTGGCAGCGGCCAAAGGAAGCACTATTGACGTCGAGATCATGGGGGCCGATGCCGGGCCGCTGGGCGATGCGCTGGCCGCGCTGGTCGCCGATCGCTTCGGCGAGGATACCTAGGCCGCGCATGGCACCGGCACAGCGAAGCGGGACGGACGACGTGAGCAGGAAGGCGCAGCCAGAGACCGGCGGGGAGACCGGCGGGGAGACCGGCGGGCAGGTTCTGTTAACCAAGTACGATCGCCGCAGTCTGACCTATGCCAACAGCTTTGACAGCCCCGCCACCGCCACGATCATCCGCGGGATGGAGTGGCTGACCGGCAAGATCAGCATCATCCGCATGATCCGCGCCTTCGAGAAGAGCGGCGCGCCCTCGGGGCAGGCGTTCTGGCGGGCGGCGCTCGATACGATGGGTGTTCCGCTGCTTACGCCCGACGAGGAGATCGCCAACATCCCCACCGAGGGCCCGGTGGTGGTGGTGGCCAACCATCCGCACGGGCTGGTGGACGGCATGATCCTCGCCGACCTGATCGGGCGGCGACGCACGGATTACAAGATCCTGACGCGCGCGCTGCTGACGGGGATCGACGAGGTGGCGGCGTCCTACATGATCCCGGTGCCGTTCCCGCACGACCCCGAGGCGCAGCGCAAATCGGTCGAGATGCGGGCGAGCGCGATGTCGCATCTCAAGGAGGGGGGGCTCATCAGCGTGTTTCCCTCTGGCGTGGTGGCGTCATCCGACACGCTCTTTGGTCCGGTGATCGAGCGCGAGTGGAACGTGTTCACCGCGCAGATGATCCGCCGCTCGGGCGCGCAGGTGGTGCCGGTCTACTTTCCCGGGTCCAATTCGCGCTGGTACCAGATGGCCAATTGCATCTCGCCCACCATGCGGCAGGGGCTCTTGTTGCACGAGGTGGTGCGCAGTTGCGGAAAGCCGCAGAAACCGGTCGTGGGCAAGCCGGTGGACGCGGAACGGATGAAGATGCTGCAAGGCGACCCGCGCGGCTTCATGGAATGGCTGCGCGCGCACACGCTGTCGCTGGGAGAGCGGCGGGGGTAGCGGTCGGGCGACCGGGTTTGGCCTGGAGGGGACGTTGCGGCATCCGGGCGATGAGCCGCGCGGGCGCCAGCCCACGGGTTGGCGATCCAGCGGTTGGTCTGCCGCGCTTTATCTCACAAAATCCGAGAGAGATGAGAGCTTTGCACCAGCGTTACCCAATCGCCAGCCCGAGGGGTGGGCTGGCGATCGCGCGGAGGCGCGTAAACGCGCCTTTATTCCGCGCGGAGGCAGGATGTGAATGGCAGGGACAGGCCAGAATTCCCCTCACGTGAACCGGTTGTCGCGCGGGAAGCCGCGCGGGGCCATGCGGCCCGCGCCCGCGCGTTTGCCCAGCCATTCCGTGAGGTCGCTCTCGGTGCGGGTACGGCCCGCCGGGTCGCGCCAGCTCAGCCCGTCGGCGAGGGTGAAGGTGGTGGCGTCCGACAGCCCGCCGTCCTTGAATTTCTGGAGCCGCACGCCCTTGCCGCGGCCCAGTTCCGGCAATTCGTCGAGGGCGAAGACCAGCACCTTGCGGTTCTCGCCCACGCAGGCCACGTGATCGCCCGCCACCGGCCGGCAGACCACCGCGCGGGCGGGGGCGCGCAGGTTGAGCACCTGCCTGCCGGTCCGGGTCTGGGCCAGAACCTCGTCCTCGGACACCACGAATCCGTCGCCCGCCGAGGACGCGACCAGGAGCTTGCGCCCCGGCTTGTGGATCAGCAGATCGACGATCTCGGCCTCGTTGGGCAGATCGACCATGAGGCGCAGCGGCTCTCCCATGCCGCGCCCGCCCGGCAGGCTCGCCGCTGCGAGGGTGTAGAACCGCCCGTTGGTGCCGAAGACGAGCAGCCGGTCGGTGGTCTCGGCGTGAAAGATGAAGCGCGGCCCGTCGCCGTCCTTGAATTTCAGGTCGCGATTCAGGTCGATATGCCCGGTCATGGCGCGGATCCAGCCGCGGCGCGAACAGACCACGGTGATCGGCTCGCGCGGGGTCATCGCCTCGATCGGCACCTCCTCCACCGGTCCCGCCTCGGAGAAGGTGGTGCGGCGCGCGCCGATCGGGTGGGTCTTGCCGAACGTCTTTTTCACCTCCTTGAGCTGGTTGGCGATGGCGGCCCATTGCAGGCGCGTGTCGTCGAGCAGATCCTCGAGCCCGGCACGTTCCTCCATCAGCGCGTCGCGCTCGGTGCGCAGCTCCATCTCCTCGAGCCGGCGCAAGGAGCGCAGGCGCATGTTGAGGATCGCCTCGGCCTGGATATCCGACAGCCCGTCCTCTTTTGACGGGGCGGGGGGCACGTAATCGGCTTCGGAGGCGGCGCGGGTGAAGGTCCGGCCCCAGTCCTCGCGCATCAGGGCCGGTTTGGGCGCGTCGTCGTAGCGGATGATCTCGATCACGCGGTCGAGGTTGAGAAAGGCGACGATCAGCCCTTCGAGCACCTCGAGCCGGTGGTCAATCTTTTCCATCCGGTGGCGCGAGCGGCGCAGCAGCACCTCCTGCCGGAAATCGAGAAAGGCGCGCAGCACCTCGCGCAGCGAGCAGACCCGGGGCGTCACCCCGTCGACGAGCACGTTCATGTTGAGCGAGAAGCGCAGTTCCAGATCGGTGTTGCGGAACATCAGCCCCATCAGTGCCGCCGGATCGACATTGCGCGTGCGCGGCTCGAGGATGAGGCGGACGTCATCGGTGCTCTCGTCGCGGACATCGGCGAGGATCGGCACCTTGCGGGTCTGGATCAGGTCGGCGATGCGCTCGATCAGCTTGGATTTCTGCACCTGGTACGGGATTTCGGTGACGACGATCTGCCAGCCGCCGCGGCCCAGCTCCTCGACCTCCCAGCGGGCGCGCAGCCGGAAGGAGCCGCGCCCGGTGCGATAGGCCTGCGCGATGTTCTCGGCTGGCTCGACGATCACGCCGCCGGTGGGAAAATCGGGGCCGGGGATATGGTTGAGCAATGTCTCGTCGCGCGCATCCGGCGACTTGATCAGGTGCAGGCAGGCGTCGATCAGCTCGGCGATGTTGTGCGGCGGGATGTTGGTGGCCATGCCCACGGCGATGCCCGAGGCGCCGTTGGCCAGCAGGTTCGGGAAGGCCGCCGGCAGCACCACAGGTTCGCGCAGCGTGCCGTCGTAATTGTCCCGGAAATCGACCGCGTCCTCGGTCAGCCCCTCCAGCAGCGCCTCGGCAAAGGGGGTCATCCGCGCCTCGGTGTAGCGCGAGGCGGCGGGGTTGTCGCCGTCGATATTGCCGAAATTGCCCTGCCCGTCCACGAGCGGGTAGCGCACCGCGAAATCCTGCGCCAGCCGCGCCATCGCGTCGTAGATCGCGGCATCGCCGTGGGGGTGGTAATTGCCCATCACGTCGCCGGAAATCTTGGCGGACTTGCGGAATCCGCCGGTGCTGGAGAGCCTGAGTTCGCGCATGGCGTAGAGGATGCGGCGATGCACCGGTTTGAGCCCGTCGCGGGCATCCGGGAGCGCGCGGTGCATGATGGTCGAGAGCGCATAGGTCAGATACCGCTCGCCGATGGCGCGGCGCAGTGGCTCGGGTGTGGCCTCGGGGCGCATGTTGGGGTCGTCGAGCAGGTCTGTCATGGATATGGTGATACAGACGGCGTGCGCGGGCGTAAAGCGGGGACAGGGCCGCGCGTGCTTGCATCGTGCACTGCGCCGGGCCACAAGGCGTGCATGAACGAACGGAGCATCCTCATCACCGGCTGTTCGTCGGGTATCGGGCTGGACGCGGCGCGATCCTTGCGCGGGCGTGGCTGGCGCGTCTTTGCCGCGTGCCGCAAGGAGGCCGATTGCGCGCGGCTGCGCGAGGAGGGATTCGCGGCGCCGCGGATCGACTACGAGGACGAGGCGAGCATCGAGGCCGGGCTGGCGGAGGTGCTGGGCGCGACGGGCGGGCGGCTCGATGCGCTGTTCAATAACGGGGCCTATGCGATACCCGGGCCGGTCGAGGACGTCCCCACCGAGGCGCTGCGCACCATATTCCAGGCCAACCTGATCGGCTGGCACGACCTGACGCGGCGGGTGATCCCGGTGATGCGCGGGCAGGGGCATGGTCGTATCGTGCAATGCTCTTCGGTGCTGGGCCTCGTCGCGATGAAATGGCGCGGGGCCTACGTGGCGACGAAATTCGCGCTGGAGGGGCTGAGCGATGCGATGCGGCTGGAGCTTGCGGGCACCGGGATCGAGGTTGTGATCATCGACCCGGGGCCGATCGACACGCCGTTTCGGCAGAATGCGATCAAGCAGTTCGAGAAATGGATCGACTGGGAGAACTCGATGCGCGTCGAGGAGTATCGCGAGAGCCTGCTCGACCAGCTTTACAAGGGGAGCAGCAAGGGGCCGCAATGGCCCGCCGCCGCGGTGACGAAACGGCTCATCCGCGCGCTCGAATCGCCGCGCCCGAAGGCGCGGTACTATGTCACGACACCCACTTACGTGATGGGCGCGCTGCGCCGTGTATTGCCGGTGCGGGCGCTTGATTGGGTGCTGAGCAGGGGGTGAACGGCCCGTGGCGGGACAGGGCGCGGGGGATTTTCCCTTTCGCTTTCCCCGCGCGCCGTCCTAGATGCGCGGCAGACGCGATTCGAATGCAAGGAGGGGATCATGCTGAGCGACCCGCTTTTCTGGCTCGTGGCTGCGGGCTGCCTGGTGACGGCGGCGATCCTGATCCGCGGCATCGCGACCTTCGGCAAGGAGGGGGTGGAGAACGCCAAGCGCGCCAACAAGTACATGCGCTGGCGGCTGATCGCGCAATTCGTGGCGGTGCTGCTGATCCTCGTGTTCGTCTATTTCCGCAGGTAGGGAGGCTGATTCATGGTCGTGCTCAACAAGATATACACACGCACCGGCGACGCGGGCGAGACCGCGCTGGGCAACGGTGTTCGGGTGGCCAAGCATTCGGCGCGCGTCACCGCCTATGGCACGGTGGACGAGCTCAACGCCACGCTGGGGCTGGCGCGGCTCCATGCCGAGGGCGAGACCGACGCGGCGTTGGCGCGGATTCAGAACGACCTCTTCGATCTGGGTGCGGACCTGTGCCGCCCGGACATGGAGAAGGACGGTGAGGCCGAGTATATCCCGCTGCGGATGGTGCCCGCGCAGGTCGACCGGCTCGAGGCCGAAATCGACGCGATGAACGGCCATCTCGAACCGCTGCGCAGCTTTATCCTGCCGGGCGGCTCGCCGCTGGCCGCGCATCTGCACCTGTGCCGCACCGTGGCGCGGCGTGCCGAGCGGCTGGTGGTGGAACTGGCGGCGCTGGAAACGGTCAACGAGGCGGCGGTGCGCTATCTCAACCGGGCGAGCGACTGGTTCTTCGTGGCCGCGCGCATGGCCAATGACGGCGGCAAGGAGGACGTGCTGTGGGTTCCGGGCGCGAACCGGTGACATATTCTGGAAAGGATCGCGGGCCACAAACCGTCAATACGTGGCGTCCGCGAACCGAAACGTGACGATTTTACCCTGTTTCCCGCGCGCATGAGCCGGTATCACCGCGCGGGAGAGCCAAGCCGAGGGGCCGCGAGGGGCCGCTCATCACTGTAAGGGAGACCGTGCCAATGAAGGTGCTCGTGCCTGTCAAGCGCGTGATCGATTACAACGTCAAAGTCCGTGTCAAGGCGGATGGAAGCGGTGTCGATCTCGCCAATGTCAAGATGTCGATGAACCCGTTCGACGAGATCGCCGTCGAGGAAGCCATCCGCCTGCGTGAGGCGGGCAAGGCCGAGGAGGTGATCGCCGTCTCCATCGGCGTCAAACAGGCGCAGGAGACGCTGCGCACGGCGCTTGCGATGGGCGCGGATCGCGCGATCCTCGTGGTTGCCGCCGATGACGTGCATCAGGATGTCGAGCCGCTCGCCGTGGCCAAGATCCTTGCCAAGATCGTCGAGGAAGAGCAGCCCGGCCTCGTCCTGTGCGGCAAGCAGGCCATCGACAACGACATGAACGCCACCGGGCAGATGCTGTCGGCGCTGTTGGGCTGGTCGCAGGCGACGTTTGCCTCGAAGCTGGAGATCGAGGGCGATCACGCGCTGGTCACCCGCGAGGTGGATGGCGGGCTTCAGACCATCAAGGTGACGATGCCGGCCATCGTGACCGTCGACCTGCGCCTCAACGAGCCGCGCTATGCGAGCCTTCCCAACATCATGAAGGCCAAGAAGAAGCCGCTCGACGAGAAGACTGCCGGGGATTACGGCGTCGATGCGAGCCCCCGTCTGGAGGTGCTCAAGACCGAGGAGCCGCCGGCGCGCAAGGCGGGCGAGATCGTGGGCTCGGTGGACGAGCTGGTGGCGAAACTCAAGGAAGCGGGGGTCGTGTGATGGCTGTTCTTCTTCTTGCAGAAGTGACCGATGGCGAGCTGAACCTGGACGCGACCGCCAAGGCGGTGGCGGCGGTGGCAGCGCTCGGCGATGTGACCGCGCTCTGCGCCGGTGCACACGCGGCGGCGGCGGGCGAGGCGGCGGCGAAGATCGCCGGTGTCGCCAAGGTCCTGGTCGCCGAGGATGCCTCTCTCGGGCACCGCCTGGCCGAGCCGACGGCGGCGCTGATCGTGTCGCTTGCCGGCGATTACGATCACGTCGTGGCCCCAGCCACCACGGATGCCAAGAACGTGCTGCCGCGGGTGGCTGCATTGCTCGACGCGATGGTGATCTCGGACGTCTCTGGTGTCATTGATGGCGATACGTTCGAACGCCCGATCTATGCGGGCAACGCCGTGCAGACGGTGAAGTCGAAGGACGCCAAGAAGGTCGTCTCGATCCGCACCTCGACCTTCGACGCGGCGGGCGAGCAGGCGGCCTGCGCCGTCGAGACCATCGGGGCCACCGACAATCCGGGCCTTTCCGAATGGGTCGAGGACAAGGTGGCCGAGAGTGACCGGCCGGAGCTGACCTCGGCCGGTGTCGTCGTCTCGGGCGGCCGTGGCGTCGGCAGCAAGGACGATTTCGCGCTGATCGAAAGCCTCGCGGACAAGCTGGGCGCCGCCGTTGGTGCGAGCCGCGCGGCGGTCGATTCGGGCTATGCGCCGAACGACTGGCAGGTGGGTCAGACCGGCAAGGTCGTCGCCCCCGACCTGTACGTCGCGGTGGGCATTTCCGGCGCGATCCAGCACCTTGCGGGGATGAAGGATTCGAAGGTCATCGTCGCGATCAACAAGGACGAGGAAGCGCCGATTTTCCAGGTCGCCGATTATGGCCTGGTGGCCGATCTCTTCACCGCCGTGCCGGAGCTGGTCGAGAAGCTCTGACGCGCGGGCGGCATGTCGAGACAACGGGGCTCGCGCGATGGCGCGGGCCCCGCTTATTTTTGTCCGGCATAAGGGTCGTGGTCCTTGCCTCGGTTGCTCGGACGGAGGTCCGAGGGGCAAGTGAGCGGACCGGAGCGGACCGTGGCCGGGTGCGTCATGACGGGTGCGATGGGCCTTGAGCGGTCGTTGGACCATCCGGTCCCGGCGCGGATTCAAGGCCGAAGGCCGCCGCGCCATCGCATGTCCGCCCCCCGGACAGGCGATTTGGCTAAGCTAGCGCACCGATTAAATGTTCTTCGGGAAAGCAGAAATAAAGTGCCCTGAAGAACCGTTAGATCGCCTGCCCGCGGACATGCGATGGCGCGGCTCACTGCAACGTCCGCTCAAGGCCATTCCGGTCGATGGCCCCGGCCCGATGTCGTGCGCATTCCGGCTCAGAACCGTTCCCCGACTGTCTTGCTCACGCGGATTGACCCGGTGTTCGGCCCCCCGCCTCCATCGGGTCTCGCGCGTCGGGTGGCGACCGCTAATCCTTGAGCAGCCGGGTCAGCACGGGGTGCAGGGCCAAGGCCACCTCGCGATGCGCGAGCGGGCCGGGCAGGGCGGCGGCGACATCCTCCTGCATCGGCGGAAAGCGCATGCCGCGCGTGCCTTGCGTGCGCGCCGCACCGGACGCCACCGCCAGCACCGTCGCGGCGGCGTGGGGGGCGAGGGCGTCGAGCATGGCGCGGCTGACGAAGGCGGGATCGGCGTCGATGGCCGCGCTACCCGCGCCGTCGCCCGGTGCGTGGTTGGCCTGCCACAACAGCACCACCGGCGGCGCGAGCCCGCGCAACACCCCCGACATGCGGGCGAGCCACGCCTCTTGCACCGCCGTGCGCAGCCGCGCGAAGCGTGCGGGCGAGATCGCGGCGAGCCGGCGCATCAGGTGGCGGGTGAAATGGAACTCGGTGAAATCCACCTCGGCGTAGAGAACGCGCAGCGCGTCCGTCGCCGCGACGAAGCGATCGTTGCGGCGCGGATGCACCCGGTAGAACGGGTTGGAGAGGTTCATCGCGCAGGGCAGTTGCAGCACCACCGCGCGTGCGCCCCGTGCGATTTTCTGCATCGCCGCGTCATTGGCAAACACGTCCGGCCCGGCATTGGGCAGGCCGAGATTGACGCAAGGCGTGCCCAGATCGTCCTCGAGCAGGGCGGGCCAGGGCCGTGCCACGAAGCTGCCAAGGGTTCCGGTGCTGCCGATGCAGGCCACGTAAGCCCCTGACAGGCCGCGCCGTGGCCCGCGAAAGACCAGCCGCGAGCCCGGGTAGCGCACCGGTAGATAATCGAGGGGCTGGCGCCCCATGCGTTCGTAAGCCATCGGTCCCACCCGTTTTCAGTCACCCGGAAGCGAGGCTCGATGATTCGCCTTTCCATTTCCCTAAACCTCGAATTCGTGGCGCATTTTAGCGGAATCCGGCCCTTGCGGCGCGTCCCCGCCGGGGCCTATGTTGTGCGCGTGAAGCGAGGAAAGGGCGGTGCATGGACATCCGGACAGTGGGCGTTGTGGGCGCGGGCCAGATGGGCAACGGCATTGCCCACGTGATGGCGCTTGCGGGCTACGAGGTGCGGCTCAACGATGTCAGCGCCGAGGCGCTGGACAAGGCGCTGGCCACCATCCGCAAGAACATGGAGCGGCAGGTCAGCCGCGAGAAGATCAGCGAGGCCGAGATGGAGGCCGCGCTGGCCCGCATCGTGCCGGAGGCGGCGCTCGAGACGCTCGGGGCGTGCGATCTCATCATCGAATCCGCGACCGAGCGCGAGGAGATCAAGCAGAAGATCTTTGACGCGCTGCTGCCGCACCTGGCGGAGCACACGATCCTGACCTCCAACACCTCGTCCATCTCGATCACGCGGCTTGCAAGCCGCACCGACAGGCCCGAGAAATTCATGGGGTTTCACTTCATGAACCCGGTGCCGGTGATGCAATTGGTGGAACTGATCCGCGGTATTGCCACTGACAAGGATACCTTTGACGCCTGTCTCGCGGTGGTGGACCGCCTCGGCAAGACGGCGGCGAGCGCCGAGGATTTCCCGGCCTTCATCGTCAACCGTATCCTGATGCCGATGATCAACGAGGCGGTCTATACGCTCTACGAGGGGGTGGGCAACGTGCGCTCCATCGACCGGTCGATGAAGCTCGGGGCCAATCACCCGATGGGGCCGCTGGAACTGGCGGATTTCATCGGGCTGGATACGTGTCTGGCGATCATGAACGTGCTGCATGACGGGCTGGCAGACACCAAGTACCGGCCCTGTCCGCTGCTGACCAAGTATGTCGAGGCGGGCTGGCTCGGGCGCAAGTCCGGGCGCGGGTTCTACGATTACCGGGGCGAGGAGCCGGTGCCGACGCGGTGAGGGCGGCGGGCGCGTACACGCGTCTTTACTCTGCGCGGGAGAATCTCGGATGGTCTGCTCCGGCCTATTCCCCCTGTCACACCTCCTCGGCCATCAGCCACACGCCGCCCTGCGGGCGCAGCGTGATGATCATCACCGGGTCCGGGTCGCGCCCCGGCACCGGGGTGAAGCGGAACCGTGCGAGCAGCGTGGCGAGGATGATTACCGCCTCCTGCAGCGCGAAGCTCGCGCCGATGCAAATGCGCGGCCCGTCGCCGAAGGGCAGGTAGGCGTAGCGCGGCACCGCCTTGCGGTCGGCAAAGCGGTCGGGGCGGAAGGTGTCGGGTGCCTCCCACAGCATGTGGTGGCGGTGCAGCGCGTAGATCGGGATGATGACCGTGTCGCCGGGCCTGATCTCGCGCCCGCAGAGCGTATCGGGGGCCATCGCCGTGCGCGACACCATCCCCGCGGGCGGGTAGAGGCGCAGCGCCTCGTCGATGATCTGGCGGATGAAGGGCAGGCGCGCCACGTCCTCGCCGGTGGCCGCATCGCCCGAGAGCACCGCGCGCGCCTCGGCGCGGGCGCGGTGCTGCACCTGTTGGTCGAAGGCGCAAAGGTAGAGCGACCAGCCGAGCGTGAGCGCGGTGGTCTCGTGGCCCGCGACGATGAAGGTGAGCAGGTTGTCGCGCAATTCCGGCGTGTTCATGCGGCGCTTCGTCTCGGGATCCTCGCCTTCGAGCAGCAGGTCGAGCAGGTCTGGCACGCCGTCGGGGCCGCGCGCGCGACGCGCCTCGACCGCCGCGTCGGCGACGCGCTTCATCTCCTTCACCGCGCCCCCGGCCATCAGCCGCCCGGGGCGCGGCACCCAGTCGGGAAAGCCCAGGATATCGAACAGCGAGATGCGCCCCGCCTCGGCGATATAGGCGTCGATGCCGCGATGCACGGCGTCGGCGTCGAACGTGCCGTCGCCGGAAAAGGTGACATCGGCGATCACGTCGAAGGTGGTGCGCACCATGTCGGCGGCCACGTCCACGGCGCGCGGGCCCGCGTCCGCGATGCGATCGGCGCTGCGCGCGGCGGCGGCGGACATGACCGGCGCGAGGTTCATCACGTTGCGGTGCGAGAACACCGGCGCGGCGGTGCGCCGCTGCCAGCGCCAATGCGCCCCCTCGGCGATGAACAGCGAGTCGCCGATGGCGGGGCGCAGCAGGTTCTTGGTGACCAGCGACTTGGGATAGTTGTCGAGGTTTTCCAACAGCATTCGCCGAATCGCGCCCGGGTCCGTCACCATGTGCCAGCGCTTGCCCGTGCGGCCCGACACCATCGGTTGACGGGTGGCAATCTCCGGGATGATCGACAGCACGTTTTCCCGCGCCGCGCGCAGCGACCCCAGCACCCCGAGCGGCTCGGTCACGAGCGGCACGCGCACGGGCGCGGGGGGCGGGGCGGTATCGGTGGTGGCATCGGTCATCGCGGGGCCCCTAGACTGCTATACCTGATATAGGGTCGGCGGGCGCGGGCGGCAAATCGTTGCGCCGTGACGCGGGCTGCGTTAAGCCTCTTCGAGTTTATCATAATGGGAGGCCGCATATGCGCCGTTTCATGGCCCTTCTCGGCCTTCTGGCCGTCGCCGCCTGCACCAATGCCAACGATCTCGACAGCGAGCCCGCCTATCTGGGTAATTTCCGGCTTGGCCACAACGTCGTGGTGGCACCGAACCTGACCAAGGGGCCGGCATCCCGCGCGGCGAGCCAGGAGGAGTGGATCGACGCGATGACGCGGGCGATCAACGAGCGGTTCACGCGCCATGAGGGCTCGAAGCTCTATCATCTCGGGGTGAGCGTGGAGGGCTACGTGCTGGCCATTCCGGGCGTGCCGGTGGTGGCCTCGCCGAAATCGGCGCTGATCCTCAACGTCACCGTGTGGGACGACGCGGCGGGCAAGAAGCTCAATGAAAAGCCCGAACTGATCACCGTGGTCGAGACGGTCTCGGCCAAGACGGTGATCGGATCGGGCCTCACCCAGAGCAAGGAGGTGCAGATGGAGCACCTCAGCCGCAATGCCGCCAAGCTGATCGAGAACTGGCTCAACCGGCAGAACGACAATCTCGGCTGGTTCGAGGATGACGGGCGGCCCGCCAAGGAAAAGATCGGGCTGATGTCCGGGCGCCCCGAGGCAGACCCTGCCCCGGCCGTGGAGCCCGCGGACGCCGGAGAGACGGGCGAAGAGACGGCGGAGCAGGTGCGCGAAGAGGCCACGGGGGCGGTCGAGTGATCCCCGGGCCGCACCGACCTGCCCAGTCGTGCCAAAACGGCCACGGGCCGCTTGATTTTCCCCCCGTAACCCCCTAAACGGCGCGCGGAGCAAGAACCGGGCCCGGCGGCCCCCCAATTGACAAGGTGCCCAGAGAAATGGCGAAGGAAAAGTTTGACCGTTCGAAACCGCACGTGAACATCGGCACGATTGGTCACGTTGACCACGGCAAGACGACGCTGACGGCGGCGATCACGAAGTATTTTGGCGATTTCCGGGCCTATGACCAGATCGACGGCGCACCGGAGGAGAAGGCGCGCGGGATCACGATCTCGACGGCGCATGTGGAATACGAGACCGACGCGCGCCACTACGCCCACGTCGACTGCCCCGGCCACGCCGACTACGTCAAGAACATGATCACCGGTGCGGCGCAGATGGACGGCGCGATCCTGGTTGTGAACGCGGCCGACGGCCCGATGCCG
>NZ_JBSXOE010000039.1:0-21552 GCF_056859295.1 Roseovarius sp. B-10
CAGGCCGATCCAGCCGATCCTCGGCAGGCGCTCGCCAAGCCATGCGACGCCAAGCATCGCCGCAAGCAGGGGCTGCGTGTTGGCGATGACGGTGGCGAGGCCGGGAGACACGAATTCCGCCGCATGAAACATGCCCAGAAACCCCAGGCTGGTCGCCCCAAGGCCGACGACTGCCAGTGTCACCCAGATGCGCCCGCCGCGCGGAAATGGCCGACGCAAGATCATGGCCAACCCCACCAGAGCCGCGCCTGCCAGACCTGCCCGCATCGTCGCAAAGGTCAGGTGCGGCGCGTATTGCAGCCCCGCCGTGATCAGCGGAAAGCACGCCGCCCACAGGAACATGGCCAGAACGATCTTGGATATGACGGTTGGCGACATCGAGTTTCCTTGTCTGGATCAGAAATGGCAGGAATTGCGGAAATTTTCCGATGTGCCAACTTGGGGGCGAAGTAAAATGACGTTGCGCCCGCCTAAGTCTTACACCGGAAAGGCCAGAGGGCGCTGACCGAGCCTCCGATTCTTCGAGCCTCGGCAAAGCAATGACAGAACCGCAAGCAATCGGAGCAAGCGAAACACCCTGACGTTGTAACGTTTCCGGCGCTTCGGCGTCGTACTCCACAGAGGTGCAATATGAATGAGGACGGAAAACACCGCTCTTCCACAGAAGATCGGCCCGATTCACCCGCCAAGGCCGCGGATGCCGCCGTGCGTCGTGCGCTATTGGAAGGTCGTCGGCATATCCAGCATTTCCTGCTTCGACGGCTTGGTGACGCAGACGCCGCCGAAGAAGTCCTGCAAGTGTTCATGCTGCGGGCCATCGACCGCTCCGGGCAGCTTCGCGATGTGCGCGCCGTGCGTGGCTGGCTCAGCCAGATCCTCGCGTCGTCAATCGCTGACTACGGTCGCAAGGTTGGTCGGCAGCGTCAGAGGGAGGTGGTGATGGCCCCAACCGACCTGGACAACATCCAAGACGGGTTCGACGAAGAACTCGACGAGGCGATTTGCAATTGTCTTTACAAACTGCTGCCGACGATCAAGCCGGAATACGCGGAAGTGATCTGGCGCGTCGATCTTCAGGAGCAGCCGCGCGAGACCGTCGCCGCAGACCTTGGCATCACGCTGAACAACCTCACCGTCCGTCTCCACCGGGGTCGACAGGCGTTGAAGACGAGGTTGGAACAGATGTGCCTGACCTGCCCCGTTCATGGCTTTCTCGATTGCGATTGCGACGCGACGGAAAAGGCACGCGCGCGCTTTCAGGCGCTGAAAGACGATGCCGGGGCCCAAACGACGGACTGAACCCGGATGCGCGGGCCTTCTCTTTCCGGCATCAACGCAATTCGCCGATCGTGGACTACGATCTGTCAGCGCGGACATGCCGATCAGTCTTGCAAGGATTTTGCCAGCCTATGTCCAGTCTTCCACGCCATCCGCCGGGTTCGTAGACCGTCGCTCTGTAATGAACATTCCCGTCCTTCGTCTGTTCTACCAGACAGCGGCTGTTGATGCCGCCTTTGGAAGAATAACGGGATGGAGCAAGCAATCATGTCCAATGGCGAAACCTCTCACGATCAGCGTTATGAACATCAGGGGGGCCGAACCGGACGCGGGCGCCTCGCGCCGGCGCGGGCGGGCATGTGGTTGCTTGCCAGATCGCTTGGCCACCTCGTGCGAACCGGTCGTCTCACCGTGTTCGATCCCCTTGGCGAGACCTGGCGTTTCGGCCCCGGCGGCGGCCCTTCCGTGTCGATCCGTCTGACCGACAGGGCGCTGCCTGCGCGGCTGCTTGCGAATCCCAGCCTGGCACTGGGCGAGGCCTATATGGACGGGACGCTGCGCATCGAGGCGGGCACATTGCGCGACCTGCTGTCGATCTGCATGACGCAGATGGATGCAGTCGACGCATTGCCCGGCAGGCGGTTGACCCGCTGGCTGGATGGGTTTCGGACCCGCAGCCTGCATCACAATCCGATCCGCCGGTCGCACGCCAATGTGGCGCATCACTATGACATCTCGACCGACCTCTATGACCTTTTTCTCGACGCGGACCGGCAATATTCCTGCGCCTATTTCCCCACCGGCGGCGAAACGCTGGAGGAGGCCCAGGCGCTCAAGAAACGGCATATCGCGGCAAAGCTGCTGCTGCGGCCCGGACTGGAGGTTCTGGATATCGGCTCGGGCTGGGGCGGGCTGGGGATGGAGCTTGCACGGCAACATGGTGCCCGCGTCACCGGCCTGAGCCTGTCGACCGAGCAGATTGCCGCCGCCCGCGACCGCGCGGCGCAGTCTGGCCTGTCCGATCAGGTCGCGTTCGAGCAGCGCGATTACCGCGAAGAGCGCGGACAATATGACCGCGTCGTGTCGGTGGGCATGTTCGAACATGTGGGCCGCAGCGGGTTCGACGCGTTCTTTGCCACCCTGCAAAGGGTTCTGCGGCCCGATGGGGTCGCCCTTGTCCATGCGATCGGCACGAAGGCGCCCAGAGGCGGCAGCGATCCGTGGATCCGAAAATACATCTTTCCCGGCGGCTATCTGCCCAGCCTGTCCGAAACCATCGCGGCGGCAGAGCGGTCGGGGATGTGGGTCACGGATGTCGAGGTTCTGCGCCTGCATTACGCCGAGACCCTGCGGCACTGGTCCGAGCGGTTCGCCCAGGAACGCGAGACCGCGCTCAAGCTCTATGATGAACGGTTCTGCCGCATGTGGGAGTTCTACCTGGCCGCCTGCGAAATGGCGTTCCGGAATGGCCGCTTGATGGTCTTCCAGATCCAGCTTGCCAAACGCCGCGACAGCGTTCCACTGACCCGCGACTATATCGCCGAGACCGAGGCGGGGCAGATTGCGGGTAACATGTCGTCCGATACAGACACGAGGAGAGCGTCATGACAGATGAAAAACGGATCAGGGTCGCCGTGAACGGCTACGGCGTGATCGGCAAACGGGTGGCGGACGCGGTCGCCGCCCAGAATGACATGGAGATGGCCGGCGTGGCCGATGTCACCGCCGATTGGCGGGCCCGGATGGCGCGCGCGAAGGGCTTCGCGCTTTTCGCGGCAGATCCGGATCGCGCCCCGGCCATGCGCGCGGCCGGTCTCGACGTGGCAGGCGGTCTCGACGACCTGCTTGGCTCTGCCGATATCGTGGTGGACTGCACACCGAAGAAAGTCGCCGCGCGCAATGTCGAGACCTACCGCGAAACGGGAATCCGGTTCATCCTTCATGGCGGCGAGAAGCACGAGGTGACAGGCCATTCCTTCGTCGCCGAAGCGAATTACGCCAGCGCCATCGGGCGCGACAGCACCCGCGTCGTGTCCTGCAACACGACCTCGATCGTGCGCACGCTGGGGGCGCTCAAGCGGGCCAAGCTGCTCAGCGCGGCGCGCGGAACCCTGCTGCGCCGCGCCACCGACCCATGGGAAAGCCACATGGGCGGGATCATGAACACGCTTGTCCCCGAGCCCGAGATCCCCAGCCATCAGGGCCCGGATGCGCAAAGCGTCGATCCCGATCTCGACGTGATCACCATGGCCGTGAAAGTGCCGCAGACGCTTGCGCATCTGCATTACTGGTCGGTCAGGATGCCGCGCAATGCCTCCAGGGACGAAGTGCTGGACGCGTTCCGCGCCTCCTCGCGCATCGCGTTGATCAAGATGTCGGAGGGCCTGGGCGCGCTCAACGCGGTCAAGGAGATGATGGCCGATCTCGGACGCCCCAATGACAGCCTCTACGAGGTCGCGCTGTGGGAGGACATGCTCACGGTCGAGGGCGACGAATTGTTCTATGCCTATATGGTCGACAACCAGGCCATCGTGATCCCCGAAACCATCGACGCGATCCGTGCGCTGACCGAGGCCGAGCGCGACGCATCGACGTCGATTGCGCGCACGAACGCCGCACTTGGGGTCGGAACGCTCACGGCGACCTAACGGCCCCCGGCGGCCGGTTCCGACCCCTATGGGCAGAGATCCGATCAGCCCGCCGCCATGCCCCCGTCGACGGGATATTGCGCCCCGGTGATAAAGGCGGATTCGTCGGAGGCAAGGAACAGGACCAGATTGGCAATATCGAGGCTTTCGCCATAGCGGCCCAGCGGGATCGTGTCGGCAAGCTGTTGCTTCACCTCCTCGCCGTGGCCGGGATTGAACCCCTCCTCCAGCGACCGCATCATCCGCGTGTTGACCGGCGAGGGATGCACCGAGTTGACGCGCACATTGTGGCCCGCGGCCTCTATCGCGGCGGCGCGGGTCAGGCCGACGACGGCATGTTTCGAGGTGATGTAGGGCGCGACATTCGGGCTGCCCTTGAGGCCCGCGATGGACGACATGTTGATCACGCTGCCGGATTTCTGCCCGATCATCACCGGCAGGACATGCTGAAGCCCAAGGAACGCACCGCGCACATTGACCGCCAATACCCGGTCGAAATCCTCGATCTTCTGATCGACCAGCGGCGCGACCTTGCCCTCGATCCCGGCATTGTTGAAGAACACGTCGATGCGCCCGAACGCCTCGACGGTCTGCGCGACATATCTCTTGCTGTCTTCGACCGAGGAGACATCGGCCGCGATGGTCAGCAGGTCGTCCGGGTTGCCCAGATCCCGCGCGGCATCCGACAGGTCGTCATCGTCGAGGTCCACAAGCGCGACCCTGGCCCCTTCGCCCAGGAAGAGGCGCGCGGTTTCCAGACCGATACCCGCCGCACCCCCGGTGATCAGGGCGACCTTGTCTTTCAGACGTTTCATGGATAATCCTCCTTTGGTTTTCAGGTGTTTGCGATCATCGTTCCCGCGCGGCCTTCCAGCATGGCAAGCGCATCTTCCAGGCGGCCCACGCAGGCGTAGCGGTCGCGCCCCGAGACGAAGGATGCGGCGGCGGCCACCTTGGGCGCCATCGACCCCTCGGGCAGGTCGAGGCGCACCGCGTCCTCGGGCGATACCCGCCGTATCGCGGTCTGCGCCTCGGTGCCGAAACCGCGGAACACCGCCTCGACATCGGTCAGCAGCAACAGCGCATCGGCCTTCAGCTTGTGGGCCAGAAGCGCCGTCGCGTGATCCTTGTCGATCACCGCCTCGACCCCGATCAGCGAACCGTCGGCACGCCGGACGACCGGAATGCCGCCACCACCCGCACAGATCAGCGTCACGTCCTGCGCGAGCAGGAGCTGAAGCACCCGCAAGTCCGGAATGTCCATCGGCATCGGCGAGGGCACAACACGCCGCCAATGCGCACCGTCGGCCGCAATGCTCCAGCCGCGCGCTTCGGCCAGCCGCTCAGCTTCGGCCTTGTCATAAACCGGGCCGATGAACTTGGTTGGCCTGTCGAATGCCGGATCCTTGGGGTCGACCTCGATCTGGGTCAGCAGCGTGGCCACCGCGCGGTCGTGACCGAGTGCGTTTTCGAGCGCCTGTTCGATCATGTAGCCGATCATTCCATCGGTCTCGGCACCAAGCACGTCGAGGGGAAACGCCTCGTCAGGCTTGTAGGCCGCGCCCTGCAGCGCAAGCAGGCCGATCTGCGGGCCGTTGCCGTGGGTGATGACCAGCCTGTGTCCGGCGCGGATGATCTGCGCCAGCGCAGCTGCCGCACCGGCGACGTTGGTCCGCTGCGCCTCGGCGGTGAGCGGCTCGCCCCGGCGCAACAGGGCATTGCCCCCCAGGGCTGCGACAACCAGCATGGCGCTAAGACCCCAGCGTGGCGACGAGCACAGCCTTGATGGTGTGCAGCCGGTTCTCGGCCTGATCGAATACGATTGAGGCCGGGCTTTCGAACACCTCTTCCGTCACCTCCATCGCGGAGATGCCGAAAAGCTCGGCGATCTCGGCGCCGGTTTCGGTCTCGGCATTGTGGAAGGCGGGCAGGCAATGCATGAACCTGGTGCGCGGATTGCCGGTCTTGGCCATCACGTCGGCATTCACCTGATAGGGCGTCAGCAGCTCAATCCGTTCCGCCCATTTTTCTTTCGGCTCGCCCATCGACACCCAGACATCGGTATAGACGAAATCGACGTCTTTCACCGCGGCTTCCATATCATCGGTCAGCGTGATCCGTGCGCCGGTCTGCGCGGCGATGGCATCTGCCTCGTCGCGGATCGCCTGGCCCGGCCACAGGCTCTCGGGCGCGCTGAGCCGCACATCCATACCCATTTTGGCCCCGCCGATCAGCAGGCTGTCACCCATGTTGTTGCCCGCGTCGCCCAGGAAGCAATAGGCGATCTCGCGCAGCGGCTTGTCGGAATGTTCCTGCATGGTCAGAAAATCGGCGAGGATCTGGGTCGGGTGAAACTCGTCTGTCAACCCGTTGTAGACCGGCACCCCGGCGTATTGCGCCAGCGTTTCGACGATTGGGTGACCAAATCCACGATATTCGATCGCGTCATAGACCCGGCCCAGCACGCGGGCGGTATCCTTGACCGTTTCCTTCTTGCCCAGATGCGAACCGGAGGGGCCGAGGTAAGTGACATGCGCGCCCTGATCGTGGGCGGCCACCTCGAACCCGACGCGGGTGCGGGTGCTGTCCTTTTCGAAGATCAGGGCGATCTCCTTGCCGGTCAGACGCGGGACTTCGGTGCCCGCATATTTGGCCGCCTTCAGGTCGGCGGAGAGTTTCAGCAAGAAGCTGATTTCCTGCGGCGCGAAGTCGCGCAGGGCCAGGAAATGGCGGTTTCTCAGATTGTAGGACATGGGATTTCCTTATCGTCGGTGGTTCAGATTGCGTCGCGGATCGTCGGGCAACTCATGCAGTGGCTGCCGCCCCTGCCCCGGCCGAGTTCGGCACCGGGGATGGCCAGCACCTCGATCCCGGCCTCCTTCAGTGCGGCGTTGGTATCGTCGTTGCGGTCATAGCCGATGACGACGCCGGGGCGCAGCGCCAGCACGTTGTTGCCGTCATTCCACTGTTCGCGTGATTGCTCGGCCGCATCAGAACCGCCGGTGGGCACCAGATGCAGTTTCTTGTGGCCCAGAATTTCAGCGGTGATCTCGAATATGTGGCGCGCATCCCGGCGGATATCGAGCGCAGCCTTGCCGGCACCCGGGCGCAGGTCATAGCAGGTGATCGCATCCGCCACCTCCTTGAAAGTGGTCACCACATCGCCCCCGCAATGGGTGAAAACGGTGTCCAGATGCATCGCCGCGCGCGAACTGGGCATCTGGCAGGCGATGACGCGCGTCACGTCGCCACCCTCGAACAACGCCTCGGCCAGTTGGCCCACCGCCTGTGGCGTCGATCGTTCGCCCATGCCGACCATGACGACACCGTGGCCGATGGGCATCATGTCACCGCCTTCCAGCGTGGCGGTGCCGAACTCGCGCGTCGGATCGCCGAACAGGACCCTTACCCGACCCGCGAATGTCGGATGGAACCGGTAGACTGCTGCTATCAGCAGCGTTTCGGGTCGCCGCGCCGCGAAATGCATCGGGTTCAGGCTGACGCCGCCATAGACCCAGGCCGAATTGTCGCGTGTAAAGATGAAATTCGGTAGCGGCGGCAGCACGAAACCGTGCGGGCCGAGATAACTGCCGAACATGCCGGAGGGCGTGAACGGCAGATTGTCCACCGTGATGCCGCCGACCAGAAACCGCGCAAGATCGGTTCCGGGCAGGGCTTCCATCCAGGCACGCAGATCGCCCCGCATCCCGACGCCCACGTCATTGCGGGTGATACGGTGATCAAGCACCCATTTGCGCGCCTCGGAAATGTCCAGCGTCTCGCCCAGCAGCACCATCGCATCCAACACCTCGACCCCTTCGCCGCGCATGATATCGGCAAAGACGGCGTGATCCTTGATCGCCTGTTTGACCCAGAACACATCGTCGAACAGCAGGTCTTCACGGTTGTCCGGCGTCAGACGGCGATGCGCCAGGCCGGGTGGCGACACGATCACCTGCCGCAATGTGCCGGCTTCGGAATGAACGCCCAATTTCGGTTCAGACATCTGGAATGCCTCCTTCTTTCTAATCAGAGAATGGCGGCCAGACTGATCCCGGCCGAGATGAAGACGACGAGGATCAGCAGCAGGGGCCAGACGAAGACGACCCAGCGGTCGAACGACACGCGCCCGATGGCCAGACCGCCGATCACAACCGCAGAGGTGGGCGTGATCAGATTCACGAGTCCGCTCGCCGATTGATAGGCCGTCACCACGAGATCACGGCCGACCCCCGCGAAATCCCCCAACGGGGCAAGGATCGGCATCGACAGGACGGCCAGGCCGGACGACGACGGCACGAGAAAGCTCATCCCGATCTCGATCCAGAGCATCAGGTTGATGAACGCGACTTCCGGCAGGCCGCCGAGGGTATCGGCGGCACTATTCAGGATCGTGTCGGCAATCAGGCCCTGCTCCATGATCACCACGATGCCGCGCGCCAGACCGATCACCAGCGCAACTCCCAGAAGATCCTTCGCTCCGTCGACAAAGGACGACGTCAGCTTCTTCTCCCCCATGCGGGCGACCAGCCCGACGACGATGGCCATGCCGAAGAAGAGCGCGCCCATCCGAGCCATCCACCATCCCTGGCTGGAGACACCCCAAATCATCACCGCAAAGGTCGCAAAAAACAGGATCAGGACCAGCTTCTGAGTTCCGCTCAGCTTCGGCTCCTCGAACGTTGCATCCGTCTCGTTCAGAAAAAACTGCCGGTCGCTGTCGCGTTGCGCGGCGACGACGGACCGGGCCGGGTCGGCCTTGACCTTCGAGGCATAGCGCATGACGTAGGCCACGCAGATCGCGAGGCCGCCCAGCAGAAGGACCAGCCGCAGCGCGATACCATCCGTGAACGGGATGCCTGCCGCGTTAGACGCGATCACCGTGGCGAAGGGGTTGATCGTCGATCCCAGCGTGCCGATCCCGGCACCGATCAGGATGATCGCCACGCCGGTCACGGAATCGTACCCCGCTGCGATCACCACCGGGATCAGAAGCGCGTAAAAGGCCAGCGTTTCCTCGGCCATGCCATAGGTCGTACCGCCCAGGGCAAAGAGCGACATCAGGATTGGGATCATCCAGATCTCGCGCCCCTTCAGCCGCACCATCGCCGTCTGGATGCCGGTGTCGATGGCATTCGTGGCATTCACCACGCCCAGAAAGCCGCCTAGCAGCAGGACGAACAAAGCAACGTCGATCGCATTGGCGGCATAGCTGTCGGGATCGTAGAACCCGGCGACGGGCGCCAGCATCACATCGACAAAGCCCTGTGGATTGGGCTCGACCGTTTGATACGTACCCGGCACCGCGATCTCGCGGCCGACCTCTTCGTTCATGGCGCGGTCATATTGGCCCGCAGGGATAATCCAGGTCAGCGCCGCGACAACAATGATAAGCCCGAACAGGATGGAATAGGCGGTGGGAAACCGTGCCGCCATGCCCTTCCCGTCCGGTGTCTTGGTCGATGATGTGTCAGACATCTCAAGTCCCCCCCTTCAATGTGATTTCTGCGAGTGTCCGGCGTGAAGCGGCACCTGGCCTGCCTGCGCATCGCCCTGACCGCCGCCGCTGGCGGACCCACTATTGCCCGCACCAATACCTTCCAGCCGCGTTCGTTTCAGCAGCAGCGCGTTGACCGCCACCAGCGCGGAGCTGCCCGACATGGCAAGTGCTGCCACGGCGGGGCTGATGATCAACGGATAAAACACCCCTGCCGCCATCGGAAAGGCGACCACGTTGTACGCCACGGCCCAGAACAGGTTCTGGTGCATCTTGCGCAAGGTGGCGCGCGACAGCTCGATGGCCCCCACGACATCGTAGGGATCGCTTTTCATCAGCACGACATCGGCGCTTTCCATCGCTACATCCGTACCCGCACCGATGGCAAATCCGACATCGGCCTGGGTCAGCGCGGGTGCGTCGTTGACGCCGTCGCCGACCATGCCGACCTTCTTGCCCTGCGCCTGAAGCTCTTTCACCTTCTCGGCCTTCTGGCCCGGCAGCACGTCGGCCAGCACCATGTCGATGCCCAGCTCGCCCGCGATGCGGCGCGCCGTGCCTTCGTTGTCGCCGGTCAGCATCGCCACCTCGACGCCGCGTTCGCGCAGCTTGGCCACCGCGGCCATCGCACTTGGACGCGGCGCATCAGCGATGGCGATCAGGCCCAGCATCCGTCCGCCCTGCGCCACATGCACAACCGTGCGGCCCTCGCCCTTCAGGCGCTCGGCCTCCGCCGTCAGGGTGCCGACGTCGATACCCTCCTCGTCCATCAGGCGCCGATTGCCTACCAGCACGGTCTTGCCTGCGACTTCGGCGCGCGCGCCGCGGCCTTCGAGGTTGAGAAACTCGGCCATCTGCGGGACGTCGAGGTCCGCAGCGCGTTCGACAATGGCGAGCGCCAGCGGGTGGTCCGAGCCGCGATCGACGGCCGCCGCAGCCCGCAGCGCGTCATCCTCCGCGCCGCCTTCGGCGGCAACGACCTCGACCACGCGCGGTTCGCCCATCGTCAACGTGCCGGTCTTGTCGAAGACGATCACGTCAAGCTTGGTCGCGTCTTCCAGCGCACCGGCATTCTTGAACAGGATACCGTGCTGCGCCCCCAGCCCGGTGCCGACCATCACCGCCATCGGCGTCGCAAGCCCCAGCGCGTCAGGACAGGCGATTACGAAAACGGTGATCGTCAGTGTCAGCGCGAAGAGAAGCGGCGAGCCGATCCACCAGAACCAGACCGCGAAGGTCGCAAGCCCGATCACGATGGCGATCAGCACCAGCCATTGCGAGGCGCGGTCGGCCAGAAGCTGCGCGGGCGCCTTGGAGTTCTGCGCCTCCTGCACCAGCTTGACGATCTGCGCCAGCGCGGTATCGGCACCGACCTTGGTGGCGCGGTAGCGGAAACTGCCGCTCTTGTTGATCGTGGCGCCGATCACGGTGTCGCCCACGGCCTTGTTCACCGGCATGGATTCGCCCGTCAGCATGGATTCGTCCACCAGCGACGTGCCTTCGATAACCTCGCCATCGACGGGGATCTTGTTGCCGGGCCGGATCAGAACGACCTCGCCCTCCAGCACCTCGGAGGTGGGCACCTCGACCTCCTGCCCGTCGCGGATGACGGTCGCCATCGGCGGCGCAAGATCGAGAAGCGCCCGGATCGCCGCCGAGGCCCCTGCCCGCGCGCGCATCTCCAGCCAGTGCCCCAGCAGGATGAAGACCAGGAGCACCGCCACGGCCTCGTAGAACTGCACGCCGGGAAAGAAGAAGGTCGAGCCGACGCTGAACACATAGCCCGTGCCGACCGACAGCACGACCAGCACCGCCATGTTCAGGATGCCGTTGCGCAAGGCCCGCCAGGCGGCGACGAAGAACGGCCAGCTTGGCCAGATGATCGCGGCACTGCCCAGGAAGAACAGCCACAGGTCCAGCCGCAGACCGAAAGGCGGCGCGGGCGGCGTGAACATGCCCCCCATCGGCGAATAGATGAAGATCGGGACAGTGAACAGCAGCGCCACCCAGAAGCGGTTGCGCATGTCGCGGACCATCCCGGCCATGTCCATGCCGCCGCCATGGCCCATCTCATGCGCCATCGCGTCATGGCCGGCAGGGGCCTTTCCGCCATGCGCCGAATGGCCGTCATGGCCCGAGTGGTCCATCTTGCAGACATGGTTCGGAACCCGTTCGCCCGTGCAGTGGAAGCCGCAGGATTCGATCGCCTCGCGCAGCGCGTCCTCGCCCAGCACCGTCTCGTCATAGTGGACTGTCACGCTGGCCGAGGCCGGGTTCGCTTCGGCTCGGTGCACTCCGTCGAGGGCCGATAAATGACGTTCGACCGCGAGGTGATCGAGTTCCTCGAACAGCCCGCGGACTTCAAGGGTCAGTGTTCTCAATTTTGGCTCCTGTCGATTTTTCCTTGCGATCGGAAACGGCCGTTTGGTGGATAGACGTTGCAAGCGGGCGATCGTTACAGAGGCGACTGAAAACATGCGGCCAAGACGGGTGGTGCATTCAACAGCCTCCGTCGGGGCAACGCGGTGTGCCAAAACCCACCGGGCCGTAATTATCACGGTCGTGTAGCGTCAAAGACATCGCGGGGCGTGGACCGATAAAAGGCCGTTGCACAGTTTCTGACACTCCTCGGAGAAAACCGGAAAGCGGAGGCTGGACAATGACGGGACAGGTACAACCAGGAGGCAAGACTCACAAATCTTTCGCCCTTGTGTTCAGTGGCGGCGGCGCCAGGGGTCTCTCTCATGCGGGTGTGTTACGCGCGCTTATCTCCCGAGGCTTTGTGCCGAGCGCAATCGTGGGGGTATCCATGGGTGCGGTTGCGGGCGCCACCTACGCCCTGAATGACAATTGGTTCGACGCACTGGTAGACATGGATACCAGCGGGTTTCCGGCAACTCCGGACTTTCGCCTACCCGGTCTGGTCGCAAGAATGAGGGGGCTTCGTACCGCTTTGCTTGCCGCTCGCGACATGTATTTTGGCTGGGGGGTTGGCGCGCCTACCGAGTCATGGGGCCGCAGCGTCCTGTCTGGCCTGACGCAGGGCAAAAACCTGGAAGATGGCCGCATCCCGGTGTTCGTCTGCGCAACCGACATGCTGACCGGTACACGTGTGGTCTTTGGCAAGGGGCGTGCCACGGATTACGTCTATGCCAGCGCGGCGCTTGCCGGGATATTGCCGCCCTTGGTCGATGGACCGCATGTGCTGATGGACGGGGCCTATGCCGACATAGCGCCGGTCGATGTTGCAAGGGCAACAGGCGCAGAGGTCGTGATCGCGGTGGACCCAAGTCAGCGCGAAAACGCGGTTGGCCCGAAAAACGGCATGCAGGCGATGCTGCGATCCATAGAAGTCTGCCAGTATGAACATGCACGGCTGCGGTTCGATCAGGCGGATCTGGTGATACGACCCGATTTCGGGCGCTCGATCGGCACACTGGAATTCGGGCTCAAACGTCGCTGCATCGCTGCCGGGGCCGTTGCCACGCGCCGCACATATGCAGAAATCGCGGAGTTGCTTGATCCCGGGCAGCCTAAGCGGCCGGCCGACCCGCTTGCGGGTTGAAAAGCCAGATCACTGCTTTGACGCGAACGGCGCGAACTGCCCTCTGCGTCAATTGGGAATTACCTTCGCAAACAGCCCCATCAGCGCCGTGACCAGCGCGGTCGCACAAAGCACGACCAACAGCCATCGCTGGCACGGGAATGCCAATCACCGCCGGCCACGGATAGCGTGTCTCGATTACCGCGCCGAACAGCAGCACCTTGCCAACAAATCCGAACGGCGGTGGAATCCCGGTGAGCGAGAGCGGGAACGCGACCATTGCAACTCCGCAGTCCTAGATGCAGCCTCTTGGTCAGACCGGCCTGTCGGGGCGACACTGAACAGCGTCTCCAAGTCGTACTCGCAGGATGGTCAGTGGCACAGACGGCGACTAGGATAAATCTAAGAACCTGTTACGTGGTATCGGTTTGGGCGACGGACGTTTTCAAACTGAAAGAAACGGAGAGAAGTTTCCATGTGCCTATCCGCCCAGGTCAGCTTTGCCGCCAGCGTGTTCCTTGTCGGCGGCGGGACTGCCATTTCGATTTTGGCCTTGCAGCGCAACAAACGCTACTTGCCGCTTGCCCTGATGCCGCTTTTCGCCGGCCTTCAGCAATTCACGGAGGGTTTTGTCTGGGTCGGCATGAACGGAAATGATCCCCTGACGGTTTTATGGGGGGCCATGGGGTTCATCTTTTTCACTTGGTTTATCTGGCCAATCTGGGTGCCGTTCTCGGTCTACGTACTCGAGCCGGACGAGAGTTCCCGCAAGAGGCTGTTCCTGCTGCTGGCCCTGATCGGGCTGATTTTCGGTCTATTGCTTTACATCCCGCACGGGCTCGACAGCAGCATGGTCGTGGTCGAGATCAACAATCAGTCGCTGGCCTATGAAAAATCCATGTGGCTTGATTTCATGATGCCGCGCTGGTTGACCAACACGATCTACGTGACCCTTATCACCTTGCCCCCGGCACTGTCGCATTACAAGCATGTGCGCCATTTCGCCCTGACGCTGGTGGCGGTCATCGTGGTCGACATCGCCTTCCTGCAATACGCCTACATATCATTTTTCTGCCTGCTGGCGGGTCTGGCAACACTGCATCTGGTTTACATGTGAACGGCGGAGCAATACTCGGCCACGGTAGCGACGGCATAGTGTTGTCGCGGGCGGCGTAAAAGTCGTCCACTTTTGCCCTTTCGGATTTCGGGAGGGCTTGGGGATATACACCGTGGACTTGTATTTGAAGGTGCGTCACGCTCATTTCCAGGATGGATTGAGCGGACGCCAGATTGTCCGGGATTTTGGGATCAGCCGGGACAGTGTTGCGAAGATGTTGGCCTATTCGGAACCGCCGGGATATCGGCGGACAGCGCCGATCAGGCGCCCGAAGCTGGATGCGTTCACCAGCCAGATGGACCAATGGCTTGCTGAAGACAGGAGCCGCCCTCGCAAGCAGCGTCACACCGCCAAGCGTATTTTCGAGCGGTTGCGGGACGAGTGCGGTTTTGATGGCAGCTACACCATCGTCAAGGATTACGTTCGAGACCGGAAGCGGACCGGCAAGGAGATGTTCGTGCCGCTGAGCCATCCGCCCGGTCATGCACAGGCCGATTTTGGTGAAGCGCTTGTCGTGATCGGCGGCGTCGAGCAGAAGGCACACTTCTTTGCCCTCGATCTGCCGCACAGCGACGCATGCTACATCCGGGCCTATCCTGCGGCCAATACCGAGGCGTGGCTTGACGGCCATGTCCATGCCTTTGCGTTCTTCGGCGCGGTTCCCCAGTCGATTCTTTATGACAATGACCGCTGCCTGGTTGCCCGGATTCTGCCGGATGGCTCCCGGCAAAGAACCCAGCGGTTCAGCGCGATGTTGTCGCATTACGTGATCCGGGACCGCTATGGCCGTCCCGGCAAGGGCAATGACAAAGGGGCCGTGGAGGGGCTGGTCGGCTACGGACGTCGCAACTTCATGGTGCCGATCCCGTCCTTTCCGGACTGGCACGCGTTCAACGCTCACCTGGAAGAGCAGTGCCGCAAGCGCCGGGGTGATGTTCTGCGTGGCCACAAGGTCAGCATCGGGGAACGGCTGAAGGCCGATCTCGCGGCGATGCGGGATTTGCCCGGCACCCCCTTTGAGGCCTGTGAGTTGCAAAGTGGCCAGGTCACATCGACATCCGTGGTGCGTTATCGCGGCAATGATTACTCGGTGCCGGTTGCCTACGGCCACCGTGCGGTCTGGATCAAGGGCTTCGTGACCCGGGTTGTCATCGGCTGCGGCGCCGAGGTGATCGCCGAGCATTCGCGCTCCTATGACACCGGCGACATGGTGTTTGATCCACTGCATTACCTGGCGCTGATCGAACGCAAGATCATGTCCTTCGATCAGGCCGCGCCTCTGCAGGGCTGGGAGTTGCCCGAAGCGTTCAAAACCCTGCGCCGACTGCTGGAAGCCCGGCAGGGAAAGGCCGGCAAGCGCGAGTATGTGCAGGTCCTGCGCCTTCTGGAGCGCTTCGAGATTGACGTGCTGCATCTTGCCGTCAAAGATGCCCTGCGAATGGGAGCGGTCAGCTTCGATGCAATCAAGCACCTGATCTTGTGCAGGGTCGAGCAAAGGCCTCCGAGGCTGGATCTGGATGTTTATCCCTTCCTGCCCAGAACCAACATCACCACCACCTCCGCCGCATCTTACATGAGCCTGCTGGCAGGGGGTGGGGCATGACAGATGCACCCGAACTGCTGCTGGCCCACCATCTCAAAACGCTTCGGCTGCCCACGTTCCTGCGTGAACATGACAAGCAGGCCCGTATCTGCGCCGCTGAAGGCGTAGATCACGTGCGTTACCTGGCCCGGCTGACCGAGCTGGAACTGATCGACCGGGAACGGCGCATGGTGGAACGCCGGATCAAGGCCGCAAAGTTCCCGACCATCAAAAGCCTGGACAGCTTCGACTTCAAGGCGATCCCGTCGCTCAACAAGATGATGGTGCTGGAGCTGGCGCGCTGCGAATGGATCGAACGCAAGGAGAATGTGATCGCGCTCGGTCCCTCCGGCACCGGCAAGACCCATGTCGCCCTCGGGCTGGGACTGGCTGCCTGCCAGAAAGGATTGCCTGTCGCCTTCGTGACCGCCGCAGCTCTTGTGCACGAGATGATGGAGGCCCGCGACGAAAAACGCCTCCTGCAACTCCAGCGCAAACTCGCCAAGGTCAAACTGCTGATCATCGACGAGCTGGGATTCGTCCCCTTGAGCAAAACCGGCGCCGAGCTTCTGTTCGAGCTGATCTCACAGCGCTACGAGCGAGGGTCGACCCTGATCACAAGCAACCTGCCCTTCGAGGAGTGGACCGAAACCTTCGGCACCGAACGCCTGACCGGCGCGCTGCTGGACCGGCTGACACACCACGTCAACATCCTCGAGATGAACGGCGAAAGCTACCGCCTCAATCAAAGCCGCGCCCGCCTCGCCGCCGCTAACAAATGAACCTCACAGAATTGGCCTGACGGCCAATGCGCCTTGGACCGGGCTTGCTATATGAGGGCCGCACGCTCCAAGGCGCTCGCCCCAAACTGGCCCACTTTTGCTCCGCCACAATGGCCGAATTTTACTCCGCCGTTGACAGATTTACGCAGTGCCGCACTCGCGGTGTTGTATCGCTTGGAAGAACGTCTGCTTCAGCTTCGCGATGCCAATGAAACTGCTTGGCTGCTCTCCAACGAGGCCAACAAAGTGGTGGGAGAGCCCCTCGCGGCGCTTCGCCAATGCGCCCACCAGCTGGGCGACAGAATTGACGCATCAGATGAGGCAAGCAGCCGGAAATTCCTGTCAGAGGTCCGGGATTTGTCCGACGAACAGCTTCTTCAAAAGCTGGCCGAGCGCGATGGAACGGTGATCAGGTGGCGGGACGGTCGTATCGGTCTGGGACCAGCAGCCGGAGAGATGCCAAGCATCGATGCAAGCGAACCCGTCAAGGATGCCGAGTTCGCACCCCAATTATTCCGACTTTACAATCTTCATTGCCTTGTCACCGAACTGAACGGCGATGTGAACCCAGGATGTCGGGACACAGCAGCTGAAGAACGAGCATGACGAACACAACGCTTATCACCCTCTTCATGCCGCCCAAGGATTGTTTCGGGGATTTCGGTTTCTTCTGCGGATTTACGGCAACGCCCAATGTGATGGGGCAGATCCGGCGCAGCTTCACTGGAGAAATGGCGCGCCCCGTGTTAGCCGCGTTCATTCACCCGACCATGAACGCAATTTCGGACATATCGGGCCTAGCCTGGATGTGGATGCGACTGCAGGATCGAGGTTACAACCTGTTGCATGCCAAGGTTGCTTTGCTGGGATTTCGCAAACGCGATGAAGATGGATATATCATCAGGCTCGCGGTCAGCACGGGAAACTGGACGCAAGACCCTTTGACGGACAGTATCGACCTGTTCTGGTCAATTGATCTTCAGACCGATGATCCGAAAGATCAGGATATTGCAGATATTCGGGCGGCCTGGAACATGTTTGAATGGCTGCGTGAACGCGGGGATTGCGCGCTGATCGAACGGGAATATGACGGCGCGCTGCCCTATGCGCGCCTTAAGGAACAGATCGGTCACCTTCCGGCCTCTACCTTGCCGCCGCGCTTCATCGACAGCCGGTCTCAGGCTTTGCTCCCACAGGTTGTCGATCGACTTGGACTGGGAAAAAAGGCAGATCGCCTAATCCTTGGGTCCGGTTATTTTGAAGCAGAAGGCGATGGTGGCGCGGGGCTGCCTGAGAGGTTTCGCGAGAAGCTGGTCGAAGAAAAGCTCTTGAAGAAATCTGCGACTTTGGACCTGTTTTTGAACCCGCTGTCCTGTCAAGGTCTGGCCATGCGTGGCCCGGCCCTGACCGCGGCTGGTTGGAATCTCAGGCGCCCGATTTCCGCTATGCATGGCGAGGATGGGCAACTTCACGCTAAGTTTGTATTGCTCGGCGCAGGGCACGACGAGGCCGTTGGGCGCGTCTATCTAGGGTCGGGAAATCTCAGCCGGAACGGATTTGAAAAGGCCGCCAGCGCGGGTGGCAATCTTGAAGCGGGCGTTGTCGTCGATCTTCCCAAAGGCTTGAAATGGCGCAGCCGAAAGAACAGCAAGCATGGTTTTGCGACCCTGTTGCCAATCCAGTTCAACGAGACCGTCGAACCTTCGAAGCTACACTCTGGCAGCGGGTTTGTGCCCCCCGAGGAGCCTGAAACCCTGCCGCCAGTGTCTTGGTTGATCTGGAAGGATGGTACGATCTGTGCGCCAGGCGGGATTGTTCTGGATGTCATAGGTCCAGACGGTGCATCGTGCCCCACGCCCTGCATCTGGCCTGCACCTGCTCCAGCCGTTGTCACGCTGACACACGGTGGCTGGCGCGTTCCCGTGATCGCGGAGGGCGTGCTTGTTGTGCCGCGGCCATCCGAATTGACGGTGGAAGACGTCTTGGCCGGCCTGCAGGCGTTCCCAGAACCCTTGGACGCAGATCAGCCCGATGACGGACCCGAAGGCGGCGAGCCAATGGTAGAAGCCTCGGACACCACGGATTTGCCACCCGCAACCTATGCTATTCGCCGGATGATGAGCCTTCTGGTGCGGCTTGGCGAGACCCAGGCAAGACTTGACCCGCGAGATTGGCAGCGTTGGTGTCGAGAACTGCGTCAGACTTTGCGCGCGATCTGCAAGCAGGAGCAGCCGATGATTGGCTTTTTTCGCGATGCGAAGGCAAATCCCTTGCCGGCATTAATGGACCCGCGGATGTGCCCTGGCGATATCAACCTGACCTTGCTGGAACAATCGTTGAAGGCTGTGGCTCGGGAATGGAAGATCGATGACCTTCCGTCGCTTTGGGCTGACGAGGACATGTGACATGGATTGGATGAAGGCCGCTGATTATCTTGAGCAGCTCGCGTCGCAGCAGACGGATGAACCGCTTGATGCTGGACAGCGCGCATCTGTTGCGCAACTTGCCGCGCGGATCAGATCCGGTCAGCGGGCCGCTTTGCTGGCCGACTGTCGCTTTGCCTTTAAATCTGAGACATGGCGCTTTGAGCGTCGAGTTTTGTCCTTAACTGTGAGATTCGGCTGTCTTTGGTCCTGTGCTTCTGGCGCGCTGTTGCGCAACATGATCAACTGCGGCAAGCAGACGTGGCTCTCTCTCGAAGGCGCGCAACAGAGCAATTCTTACATAGTCGTCGGCACCGGCGCTGGATATGGCCGCTTTTATCAGCGGACGAGACTGGGCCGCAGCGATCGCCGCAAGGCAGAACAGCCTCACTTCCGGTCTGGGGCTCTGAAGAGCGAATAACGGATCCCCGCGGACGGCCTTGAGCGACATGCCAAAGGTGACCGCGCGCATCGCACGTCGAAGTAGGTTGGGGCGGTTTGACGTCGCTGCGTGCTCAAGCAGCCCTGCCCCGCAGCGCGCACGGTCTATCAGTTTTTCAGGCAACTTTTCGTCACCGGGCTTTGCGAGGCTCCGAACAAGTAGGGTCCCGCAAAATTGGCAATCAAATGCCCAGGATCGCCGCCAATGCCTGAGCGAGAGGCCGCGTCGGGAACACTCGGGGCAAGACTGGAAAGGAACTTGCGCTGTGAGCATCATCTCCATTTTCGTCATTGCCCTAAAAGTCATTGACTGCACGGTGTCGGGATCGACACGCGCAGCGATAGATATCTTTTCCGCATCGGCCGCCTCAACGTCGAAGTCCAGGGCGGCGCCATGTCGTGTATCGATCTCGATATGGGCCAGCAGTTCCGCGTCATTACAGTAGTTGGCCGCAGCCAGCCGAGACAACCAACCTGACAACAACTCGTCTGGCAGCGGCGCGACAGTCTTTGGCAGCGGGCGCGGCTTCACACCCGGGACTTCTCGAGCCGCCGCCCAGCGGACGCGTGACGCGACCAAACCGGCGTCCATTTTGCGATTGCGTCATCGGTGATGCATTCATCACCAGTGACAATGGCGTCGATGGAAAGATCCTTGATCAGGGCGAAGATGCGCGAGGTCACCCCACCGGTCAGTGCAAGCATCTGCTTGAGCGACTTGACCTTCAGATTGGATTTCTTCTCGAGGGGCATTGCCGCGATGAGTGTTTGAATCATGTCCGAGAACTCGGCATCGTCGCGCCAGTTTGGCAGGTGATGTTCGTCCAGCCGCCTGGCAAGCTGGAGATCACCACGGATGGCATCGACGGCCTCGCTGACCCCGAGGCATACCAGCGACACTTCGAGTTCATTGCTGAGATACCGCAGAACATTGAGAAAGCGGCGCTGTTCGCGGTGGGTCCCGGCCAAAAGATTGTGGACCTCGTCGATCATGATCATCCGCAGGCCAAGGTCGCGCAAGAGTGCGATGACACGGACTTCGAGGGAAGCCACATTTTGAGCGCGGGCGCTCAGTGCCGTCGCCGGGGCGCCGACGGCGGCCAAGATGTGCAGATAGAACCGCCGTTCGTCGGGTGCGGGCGGCGCTTGCAACAGCAGAAGCGGTGTGCGCGTGATGCCTGACGGCGGATCGTATTCTGGTGCGTACTTGCGCGACAGGTTTCGGGCGATCATCGTCTTTCCGATCCCGGACGCGCCATGCACAAGAAGGCCAGGCATACGGGTTTGCCTTGGCGCCTCGATCATACCCTGCAAACGGTCCAGCACTTGTTCGGCCCGCGGAAAGCCGATCCAAATGTCCGATTGAATGAGGGCGATCCGACCGTCTTCCTCAGTTGTCCCTGCCGTCAATTCACCATCTCTCTACCTTGAACAATGGGCGCGATGTATCACCCGTATCGATCGCGCGCAGCCCTTCGGTTGTCGCGACAGCCGAGTTGGCGCCCTCCAATGTCCCTTTTCTTTCACGGGATCGGCGTTCGGCCTTCGTGAGGCCCCGGCTTTCAGCTTCGATCTGGCGTTGCTGTCGGATCAGCTCAGCCAGGACCAGCTCATTGGACCCGGACTTGCCAAGTGCACGGGCCTTCCTCATGGCTTCGCGATATTCCCAGAGCGGCACGGGCGGAATTTCCAGGTTTCTGTAACGCGCCTCAACATATCGGCCATCGTCCAATTCGACCCAGATCATTGAGATATCGCGAGGGTCGTAGCGAACGACCACCTTCCCATCGCTGCGCCCAATGTGGCCTGCAAGAGCATCCGACCAGTACCGTATCTGAAACAGATGGATGCCGTCACGCCTGACCTTGCGCAATTCGCTCGGCAAGAAGCTCACCCGAAAGGCTTCCATCTCGAAGGGGATGTCGCCCATCATTTGCTCTGAGAGCGCCTCCCATTTGGCGACGGGCGTACAGCCAAGACTTGAATGAATGCTGTTGTTGTAGCGGCAGATTTCCAGGGCAAACCAGCGATCGAAGTCGCCTAAAGTCATCGTGGCCATGCCTTCGGCATCGTAGTCGCCCTTGGCCACGACCGAGGATTGCGTTGTTCCAGGCAACAGGTGCACGGCCCCCATCATCGTGCCGATCAATCGTTCGATGTGCCCTCCGAAATGAGGACTGCCTGGCGGCCGATAGACCAGATCGATCCCCCATTCCGCACATGCCGACCGAAAGGCATGC